>JAERMM010000062.1 GCA_016844585.1 Chloroflexota bacterium
GCCATTGCGCATACGACGCGGGGGTGCGGTTTCTGGACCGGCTTGGGATTGCACATGCAGTCCTTCAGCGTGAACCATTTTCCCTCGAAATTGACTCGGTCCTCGGTCCACAGACGACGAGCCACCTCGAGCCATTCTTCGATGTAGTCATAGCGGTAGGAATCCCAGTCATCAGGCTGCAGGCCCATCTGCCCGTACTCCTGCTGGTTGCCGGACGTGATGATGTTGATCGAGATCCTGCCGCCGGACACATCGTCGATCGTCGAAATCATCTTGGCCATCACGGCCGGGTGAATCAGCAGGGGAGCCACCGATGCGACGATGCGTACCTTGCTCGTGACGACGGCCAGGGCCGTGCTCAGCGCCATTGCCTCGCTGGTGTAGTTCCAGAACTCGGTCTCACCGTCCAGCCCGCGCCACTTCCCCATCGAAAAGAGGTAGTGCAGGCCGATCTCCTCCGCGAGCAGTCCAACCTCGCGGTTCAGCTCCCAGGTTGGCATGAACTGGGGCGAGTTCCTGGACATGATCCAGCCGTTGTTCGCAACCGGCATGAATATGCCGAACTCGATCGGCTTCAGGTTTGTCACGGCTTTGCCTCCGCACGCTCTGCCCAGGTGCTCCAGATCTGGCGGATGACCGCCTCGTCGATCAGCGATTGCTGGCCGATCAGCGTCAACGCCGCGGTGTGCAGCTGGTCGTTGTCGCCCGCGACGCCTGTTGGCGGAACTACGACGTAGTAGTCCCGCCAGGCGGCATCGAAAGAGGTAGCGATCACAGCCCCATAGGACGCAACACCCGTCAGCACCAGGGTGCGGATGCCGCGGTTCTTTAGCAGATTATCCAACCATGTGGAGAAAAACGCGCTGAACCGCACTTTCTGAAGGACGATGTCGTTGGGTCCGGGCGCGATCTCTGGCACAAAGGCGTCTCCCACGGGGTCCGCCTGGGCGGGCGGCCCACCTCGGACCTGATTCGTCGTGATGCTCTGCATCTTCATCAGGTAGCCACCAGTCCGGCCGATCTCCCGATCCAACATGTTGACGTGAACGAAGATTGGGAGCACGCCGGCGGCGCGGCCAGCAGCTAGCAATCCCTGCACTACCTCGACCATGCCAGATGCTCGCGACTTCGTCTCCGGGCCCAGAAACTTGTTCTGCATATCCAGGATGACCAGCGCCGTGTGGGCCGGGTGCAGCAAGCGCTCAGGCGTCGCAGGCCACTCGGTCATTCCCAGCGGTGGATCGAGCGGTGCAGTCATACGACAATGCTGGGAGCCGCCTCAGTGGACACCCGTGGCGCAAGCTCGAGTCCGCGGCTTGCGAGAAGCGGGATAATCCCATCGCGGAACTTCTCGAGCCCGTCAATGAAATCCGGAAACGTGACCAGGACCCCATCGATGTCCCCGTCGATCGCCAGTTCAGCCATGTAGTCGACGATCTTTTCCGGCCCACCGACCAGTGGGACTCCGCCATAGAACGGGCGCTGCTCAGGACCACCGAAGCCAACGTTGGCGATGGCTTCATGGTCAGCCCCGTCGCGGAAATGCTGCATCATCGCCTCCGCCTCGGCGTCCGTTGCACCTTGAACGACGTGTGTGAGCGTTTGTGTCTTGATCGGTCGTCCAGATTTCCGTGAAGCCGCGCGAGCCTTCTCACAGCCTGCTTTCTTGGCAGCGACGGAGGTGCCGCCGAAGAAGGCCTCGTCGCAACGCTCGGCGACGAATTGGAATCCTCGATCTGAAGAGACCGCGCACACGATGCGCGGGTGCGGCTGCTGGACCGGTTTCGGGCCGGACATGCAGTCGTCCAGGGTAAAGTACTCGCCTTTGAACGTAACCCGTTCTTCGCTCCAGAGGCGCTTTGCGACCGCCAGCCACTCTTCGTAATAGTCGTAGCGATGGGGGTGAAAGTCCTCAGGATAGAGGCCCATCTGCCCATACTCGTCATCCGCCGTGACGATGTTGATCGACAGCCTCCCCTCCGCGACGTCGTCAACCGTGACCGCCATTTTCGAGAACACGGCCGGGTGGATGAGTATCGGAGAGACCGAGGCAACGAGGCGCACCTTGGATGTAACCGTCGCCAGCGCCGAAGTCAGTGTCAGGGGCTCGACCGAGTAGTTCCAGAACTTGGTTTCGCCTCCGAGGCCGCGCCACTTCCCCATAGAAAAAAGGTAGTGGAACCCCACATCCTCCGCGAGCATGCCGATGCGGCTCAATAGCTTCCAGGTTGGCATGTACTGCGGCGCCGTTGTCGACATGAGCCAGCCATTGTTCGCCACGGGCATGAATACGCCGAACTCGATGGGCTTCAGACTCGCCAAGGCTGCATCTCCTTCTCGTTTGTCCACGCGGTCCGCGGGCCCACGGTGCTAGCTCAGCGGTGTGCCCAGTTGGCAATCGCCCTTACAGGACATCCCACAAATGCGCGTTCCGGCTGTAGGTTCCAAAAGGGCGAACCGACGGTTGGGCGCCCCCCTCCGAGTCGTCCAGCGCCCGTATTCCCTTACGGGAGCCCAAGAAGTCAAGCTGGTAATAGAGCGGCAGGAGCGGTAGCTCAGAGACAACGAAGTCAGACAGCGCCGCCATCGCCGCGAACTGCTCGCGCTCGGACAGACTTGTGTAGTAGCGAGTGATCAACGCCTCGGCACGCGGGTCATCGTAGCCGCCTCGATTTCCAACCCAGCGCGTCGCCGCGCTGGCGGCCGGCCCTTCAAGCCGCCCGAGGATGGAGTCGCCACCCCCCGAGGAGCTTATTTCCCAGCCCGGATAGCTGGCGCGGAACTCTCCGTCCCGCGTCTGCGCGGCAGAGATGGTGTACTCATCGACCTCGAGTCCGATGCGCCGCCAGTAATCGGCGACGACAGACACGTCCTGGACGAGGTTTCCGACGACAACCCAGATCGCGTTGCGGAATCGTCGCCCGTCAGAGGCGTTCCGCAGCACGCCGTCCGACCCAGGGCTCCAACCCAGGTCGCGCAGGAGCGCCTTTGCCCGTTCCGGATCATACGGATAGCGCCGCAGCCCATCCTTGACCGCGTCGTACATCGGATCACCGGGCGGGAGCATGGACCAGGCTGGAAGCTGTCCCTGTTGGGTGAATGCCTCATGGTCGATGGCCATCAATAGTGCGCCCCGCGCCCGTGGATCCAGGTTCGCCGCCTCTATTTGCGAGGCCGGTCTCATCTGCGGCGAAAGGAACGGCGTCCCGCCCGGACGCACGTGTACCTTCCCGTCCCCGGACTCATCCCAGCGCTGCTTGAGTTGGGTTCCAAGCTCCGGACCAAGGGCAGTGTCGGCGAACACGTCGATTGCGCCTGCCAGCAGATTGGAATACAGGACGTTGTCGTTTGCGAAGGCTCGAATGCGGACGATGTCGACCTTCGGTCGTCCGAGGAAGTAGCCGTCGTAGGCCCGGTGCTCGGTCCCATCGGCTGGATCGAAGGAGGTTAACCGGAAAGGACCCAGATGAACGTAGGCGGAGGTCCAGTAGGGGAGGGCCACGACCTCGTCCGGATTCCCGGTCGTGACATAGCGATCGTAGGCCTCGCCGAGCAAGTGTTGCGGCTGTGGCCACAGCTCGCGAAAGCCAAGCACGCCACCCAGGTAGTAGGCGCCCCGGTAGTAGACGACGAAGGTGCGAGTATCGGGCGCCTCGACCGAGTCCATCAAGTTGATAACTCGCTGTTGGCTGGTTGGCAGGCCTTTGTCGCTGTTGAATCGATAGGAGAAAGCGAGGTCCTGTGCGGTGAACGGCACACCATCCTGCCATGTGATGCCGGGCCGCAGGGTGTAAGCCACGCGCATTCGACCGTCCGGCAGCAGGGAGACGCTTCCGTCGTCTACGTTGGGGATGTTCTCCGCCAGTCGGCCAACGGGTCTGCGGCTGTTGGTGTCGGTCGTCGTGAGGCCGTGCGAGTGGACGTCGCCGACGGAGTGCCACCCACCGTTCGTATTGGTGGGTCCCATAACGCCCATGGCGGGCGCTGCACCGGTGATGCCAATCGTGAGCGTCTTGATCACGCCCGGGCGCTCACCTTGTTGCTGACTCGGGGCCTGCTGGGTAGACGGGCCAGCAGGAGGTGTACACGCAGCCAGGCTGGCGACCAGCCCAAGGGTCCATCCTGCCCTCAGGGCAGCGCGAATTGCGGGCGGCAACACATCAACCATCAAAGGCCTACCTAAACTCCCATTCATGGATGTTCCACGCGACCGAGCCGCTCGTGTCAGGCGCAACCTGCCCTGGTCCCCGCAGCGCAGCGACGTACGCGACCGCGCCCAGGTCGTAATGCATTGAGATCGCTGGTAACTCGTCTGCAACCAGCTGCGTGAGCTGAGTGAGCTGCTGAACGCGCTCATTCGAGTCAAGCGTTGAGTTGTAGGCGGCCACGAGGCTGGTGTAGCCGGGGTTGAACCAGCCGCCTCGGTTGTTGCCTGTCCATCGATTCGCAGGCGTCGGAATGCTTGTCGTCGTAAAGTTGCGGAGGGCGGTTTCGCCCACCGTGGTGTTGGTAGGGAACAGGCCCGGGTAGTTCGCGCGCGCCTGGCCGTCCTGGGCCTGTGAGGCTGGAAGCGATGTTTCCTGTATGTCAAATCCGGCTTGACGTAGTCCGCTCGCCATCACCGAGCGCGCGGACTCGTTCTGCGGCGACCCACTGACCTTGAGCTCGAGCGTGAATCGACCCTCGACTCCTGCGTAAGTGCCGTCGGATCCCCTCACAAAGCCCGCCTGATTCATGAGCTGCTCGCTGCGGCGAAGATCGTACGGATACTTGGCGACAGCGCGGTCGATCGCCGCGAAGGAGCTGACGCCGGGGGCGATGAACGTCTCTGCGACGATCCCCTCGCCCTCGTACAAAAAGGCGTTGAGGCCCTGCTTGTCAATGGCGTGAGCGATGGCTCGCCTCACGTTGACGTCCAGCAGAGCGGGCGGGCTTACCAATTCAGGCCGGAACTGGAAGTAGGCAGCGTGCCAGAGATCGGGCGTGACCAACAACCTGCCGGCGTCACTCTCGGCCCAGCTTCGTTTCGCTTGGACGCCCTGTGAGAACCCCACAGCGGTGTCGGCAGCCATATCAATTCCGCCTGACAGCAGGTTCGTAAGCGCTGTGTTCGCGTCGCTCAGGAAGAGGACCCGAACGCGCTGGATCTTCGGTGCGCCCAGGATGTGGCGATCGAAAGCGATTGCATCGAACGATGCGCCCGGCTCCCAGCGTTCGAGGCGGTACGGCCCGGCGCCGACGAAATCGCGCGTCCAGTAGGGATGGGCGGTGAATGCCTCCCAGGCGCCCGACGCCGCGGCCTCGTCGTAGGGAGCTTGCAGGACGTGGGCCGCCAGCGGGGGGAAGGTCGAGCCGTTTCCAGGATCCTGAAGGACGCCCGCTCCGGGATAGAGCTGGCTCCATCGAATGACAATCGTACGCGGATCAGGCGCGGACACGTCGTTCATGAATCCCTGTGGCGCGGAAGAAGCGGCGGTGATTTCCGCCGTTGAGTAGACACGCCAGCTGAAAACGAAGTCCTCCGCGGTCAGCGGCGATCCGTCGTGCCAGACCAGTCCCGTCTTGAGGCGGTACGTCGTCTCCATCTTGCCGTCCGCGAGCACCTTCCAGGTCTCGGTGTTCAGTTGAGGAAGTGCTTCTGCGAGGTATGGCTGCGGGTTGCCATCGCCGTCGATGAGATCGAGGGCGGCGTTGAACAGACGCGTCGACGTTTTGAGTTTGACCGCAACGTTGATGAGAGGCTTAACGACGATGTTAGACGGCTCGACACGAACCCCTACAACAAGGACCCGTTCGGGTCGGACCGATTGCTCCGCCACCACCTCGCCGCCGCGGGGCGGTAGCGAAGGCTGGCAACCGCTGAGGACTGACGCGCAAGTGACCATGTAGATGCCAAGGCGAGCAGACTTCGCCAGCGCAGCAGTCACAGGCCCTGGCGCTGCCTTGCAGTGCATAGCATTCCTCCATCAAGCGGCCCGAACGATGGACCAGCGGCGGCGACATTTCCCCGCAACCGCAATGTTGAATTGAGCGGTGCCACTGTCGAATCCACTGCTTCCATGCACGCATCAACGTTCACTGCGAAGTGAGCTCGTTCTGCCCACGTGCTCCAGATCTGACGGATGGTTGGCTCTTCAACGAAGCACTGTTGGCCGATTAACGTCATCGCTGCCTCATGGACGTGCTGCAGCTGGCCGCCGACGGTGGTGGGTGGCACACCTACGACGCCATCGGCGCGCGCCTTGCTGTCCGGAGCCAGGTACCTGTTCTGCACGTCGAGGAGCATGAGCGCGGTGTGAGCCGGGTGCAGCAATCGTTCGGGCTCGACCGGCCACTCGGTGATGGCCAGCGGCGGGCTGAGTGCAGGGACGCGAGGCACCCTCACCCTCTCGCAGACGGTGAAGGAACTCGGCCCGTCGGGGTCAGGTATTGCGCGATGACCTCATCGAGCAGGATTACTTGACTATGCAGCACGTTTCGAACGATACGCAGCGCTCCTTCATGCGCTCCGGATGCCTCCGCCTCACGATGCACCATGCAGCAATCGTCGACTACGACCACCTTGTAGCGAAGCTGATAGGCGTCTGCCGCTGTCCACAGCACCGTGTTGTCCGTCGACGCGCCGGCGATGATGACACAATCGGCCCCCATGGTGCGGATCGTGTAATCGAGGTCGTTGTGTGAGAAGCCGCTGAGGTAGCGCTTGTAGATCTGCACGTCACGCTCGACGGGCTGCAGCTCCGGGATGACGTCCAGCGCCTCGGAGCCCGGCAGCATGCGTTGCTGGCCGGGCAGATTGTCGGTTGAGCGGCGCATGCTGGTCACGTGGATCACCTGGACGCCGGCTGCATGGGCAGCGTCTTTCAGACGTCGGACGCGAGCGACCAGGTCATAGCCGAAGCTGCCCGGCTTCCAGCCGTACCCCTTGGCCATATCGAGAATGATTACGACCGGCTTGTGCACTACTGATTCGGCCATCGGATTCCCCTTACGGTTCTCGCGCCTATAGCTCTTGCTATACTGCGCCATATTACTGGGAGGACATGGACAATTATGCGAGGAACAGCACGGGCACGAGTCTTCAGTATTCTAGCCGCGGCCGTTCTGCTCGCCCTGGGCGCCATGACGGCGAGCGCCGACCAGCGGGACTTCACCCTGATCAACGGTAGCGCGATCACCATCACCAACGCCTATGTGGAAAAGTCGGATCTGAATACGTGGGGCGAGGACGTGTTGGGCCTTGACGTGCTTCCACCCGGTGAGTCCATCGACATCACATTCTCTGGCTACGATGCCGACGAGTGCCTCTTCGACATAAAGGTCATCGGTCGAAACGGCGAGGAAGGCTACCTTTATAAGGTTGACCTCTGCGTCATCTCACGAGTGACGTTCAGCTAGGACGCAGTCGCTATCAGCAGCCCTTTCGTCCGGTAGGGGAGGGGCTCGACCCTCCCGCCCGGCGCCCGCACATAGGATCCCGCGGCGGTGGACGAGCCCCCGCCCTACCGGAACGACTCGCCGTGACCGGTGGCTAGTGACACCCGCTAGTGCAGGTAGCCCTGGTCGCGCCAGAAGGCCTCCGCGGCCTGGTGCAGCGGAATGTCGAGCGGTCCCTCTTTCGTGTCTTTGCACATGATGTCCAGACGCATTGGCCCTTCGCCGTACCAGGGGATCCGGTCCTTGCGGTTCTCGAGTCCGATGCAGAAGGCCCGAACGATCTCGTCGTCGAGGTCCTCGCGGCAGAATACCGGCCAGCCGCTGAAGTCGACCGTCCACACGTCCCGAGCCAGCTTGGGCCATTCCTCGCGCGTGATCGCGACGCGCCGCAGGCCGATCTGTTCGAGGGCCTGGAGGTGCGGCTCGTCGATCTCCAGGAAGCGCCCGCCGAAGTCGATCGTCTTCGCAGCCCACATGGGCATCGCCTCGTCGATCACTAGATCAACCGTCCCGTTCTGCAGGCCGCCGAGACGGCTTGGGCCATTCGGCATCTCGTCGTCGTAACGGACCTCGCCCTCCCACGACTCGACATCGTCGAGCGAGAAACCGTGGACGCGCAGTACCTCGTTGACGATGACGTGGAGTGAGTGGTCGCGCTGGCCTCGAAGTGATATGCGTATCGGTGGGCGCTGCTCGGCGATGTCGGTCAGGCTCGTCCAGGTGGCGCTGGGCGCGACGCCGAAGCCGAGCTGATCGAACTGCGGCAAGACCATGATGGCGCGCAGCGGCAGCGGCTCTGGGTAGGGCCCGGTGCCGCGCACGGCCATGGCGAGCACCGCCCCCGGGTTGCAGATCGCGAAGCTCGCATCGCCGCTCATGATGGCGTCAATCGACTCCGGCCCGTCGCTCGCGAAGAAGCACAGTCGCCACTTTTCGTCGCCCTGCCCGCGTAGATGGATCATGACCTGGTGATAGGGCCACTCGTCCTGGAGCCCCGGCACGTGACCGAGCGACAGCTCTGACGCAACTTCGAGCATTAGCTGGGAACGCATCGTGCGTGGCCGACGAAACGCGCTCTCTCGGGCCATAGTCTCACCTCACAGCGCTTTGCCTATTGTGGCGGATTCGTCGGCTAGCCCTTCGTAAGGGCCTTCGTCACCAGGTCCGAGATGCCCCATAGGTGTAGTCGAAGTAGTCGATCAGGCCGCCGCGGGCACCGGCTTTCAGGTACAAGAGCCTGAAGGCGCCATCTGTCCTGAATATGATGCCGCCGCCTGCGCGATCCAGTTCCGTAGAATAGGCCCTATGAGCGAGATTCAACGCATCAGGTTTGACCCGGACCGGTTTGGAGGGTGCCCCTGTATTCGGGGGCTGCGTGTGCGAGTTTCCGACATCCTTGACCTGCTTGCGTCGGGCGCCACTCAAGAAGAGATCCTGAGCGACTACCCGTACCTTGAAGCTGATTACATCGTGGCAGCTCTCGAATACGCGGCGCGCCAGCTTGACCACTCGGTGGTTCAGGTGGCCTGATTGCGTTTCCTGGTCGATGCCAATTTGCCGCCGGCTCTGGCGCGCTGGATTGTTGACCAGGGGCACGTCGCGGATCATGTCGTAGACGTCGGGTTGGAGTCCGCCGACGATTCGACCATTTGGCGGCAGGCATTGACCCAGGCGGCCGTCATTGTGACCAAGGATGAGGACTTCGCTCGTCGGCGTGCATTGGATCAGGCAGGTCCGCAGATCGTTTGGATGCGCGTCGGCAACACTCGCCGCAAGACCCTTATAGCTCTCATGGATGTTGGGTTTCCACGGATTCTGGCCGCGCTGGAGAGTGGCGACGGGTCGTCGAGCTGCGATCCCGCTAGAGGCCAGAGTCGTTCATCCCAGTCCCACTCATGGGCGTGGTTGGCTTCAATTGAACTCCCACAGGTACACGTTCCACGCGATGTTCGTTTCAGGCGGAACGGACACGATCCCGTGCAGTCCGGACACGTAGATAAATGGAAGCGGGCGGAAGAAGATCGTGATCACCGGCAGGTCGTCGGTGAAGATGCGCGCCGCCTGGGCAATAAGCTGCCCGCGCTGGTCCGTGTCGAGCGTGTCGTTGAGCTGATCGATCAGGCGATCGAACGCCGGGTTCGACCAGGCGGCGCGGTTGCTGCCCCGCCAGCGATTTTCGGGCGTCGCGATGCCGGCGCTCGTCATCTGCTGCAGGGCGCCTTCGCCGAGGTTCGTGCTCGTCGTGAACACGGACGGGAACGTGGCCCGCGTCTCGCCGTCGGTCGCCAGCGCCAATGGAACCAGGGTGGCTTGGAACTCGAAGCCTTGCTGCCGCCACAACCCGGCTAGGATGTCGCGCTCGAGCTCGTTGTCACGGCCGGCGTTCGTCTTGGCGTCGCCTACGAAGCGACCAGCCGTGGGGCTCACGTATGTTCCGTCCGCGCCCTTCGCGAACCCGACGTCTGACATCAACTGCTCGCTGCGTCGCGGATCATATGGGTACTTCGCGATCGATCTGTCTACCAGCGGTCCGTACGATGTCGTTGGCGAGATCATCGAGTCGGCGACGATCCCCTCTCCCTCGTACAACGCGTTGTTCAATGCCTGCTTGTCCATGGCGTGCGCAAGCGCCCTGCGGACACGCGGATCCTGGATAGCAGCCGGCGTGGCCAGCTCCGGCCGCAGCTGGAAGTGGGCACCGCGCCACTGGTTGGCGAGGAGGATCACGCCACCACGCTGCGGCGCCCAGTCCTTCTTGAAGATGATGGCGTCGGCGGCCCCCACCGAGGAGCCGTCGGTCAGGTGCATCTCGCCGGCCAGCATGTTCGCGATCGTCGTGCTCTGATCGGCGATGAAGGCGAGGCGAATTCGCTCGATCTTCGCCCGCCCCAGCACGTGGCCGTCGAAGGGCACCGCCTCCAGGAAGGAGCCGGGCTCCCAGCGGTCGAGCTTGAAGGGCCCGATGCCCACGAAATCGCGGGTCCAGTACGGGTCATTCGCGAATAACTCACCCTGGTCCGCCGCGAACGGCTGCGCCAGGACGCGGCTGGGCAGCGGGGGGATCTCACGATTGAACGTGGTGAACGCGACGTCGGCGAAAAGCTGCTTCCAGCGGATGATCACCGTGCGCGAATCGGGCGCCGTGACGTCCTCGATGACGCTAAAGGGCGCCTGCCCAGCCAGACCGAGCGCCGGCACCGAGAAGATGCGCCAGCTCATGACGTAGTCCTCAGCGCTGAAGGCAGAGCCGTCGTGCCAGGTGAGGTTGGGCTTCAGGCGATAGGTGGTTTCCATTCGGCCGTCCGGAAAGACGCGCCAGGTGTCGGAGTTCAGGCGTGGCAAGGCCTCTGCGAGGTATGGCCGCGCTTCACCTCGGTCGTCCAGCAGGGCCAGCTCGGCGTTGAACATCGCCTTAGGAATGAGCGGGTTGACCTGACCCTCACGCGGCGATCGACTGGCCAGACTTATGGGCTCGTTGCGCGCGGCGATAACCAGGGTGCGCGCAGGGGCCGTTTGGACAGGGGACTGGCCGGCGGTGACGCCCGTCTGGTCGGCATGTCGCGATGGGGCGCAGGACACAATGAACAGGGAAACCGTCAGGCCATTTCACCCGTAGGGGTCAGGCATGCCTGACCCGCAGGAACTGCCCCCTAGGTTCTGGCTCGCAGACCGTGCTTGTGCTCCACCCCTGGGCCCCACTCGGCCATCCCGGCGTTCCACACGCTCCAAGGCGTCAGCGGTCTGCCATCGGCGAACGCGCGTAGCTCACGTGCCCACACCTTGCGCAGGAACATGATGCCCATGTCTGTCTGGCCGAGACGCTCGTGCTGGTGGTCGACGACCGGTCCCTGGCCGACCTGCGCAACGTAATCCTGTGTGTTGAAGCGCTCCCTCGATCCAACCCCATCCTGAGAGAGCGCCTGCGTGATGCTCGCCCGGCCTTCGCCGCGCCCCACTCGTGGGACGAGTAGGATGACGCCTCGCGGTCTCGGCCCTCCCGTTTGCGCACGGCATCCGGTGGTGTGATTGCCAGGTTGAGGACAGTCGACGATCCGTCGTCGATCGGCACCCGCCATGCGAGATGAATGCCTCGGTCGATCTTGTTCAGCAGGATGTTCGGCATGACGACGTGGTGGATGTCGATCTCGTCCTCGGGCCATTCGGGCCAGGTGATGTAGCTGGAGACGCCCCAGGGCTGCTCGTCGGCGGTGATCGTCGGGGTGCCCACGAGCCCATAGGGCTCGTAATCGGGCCAGCGGTGGACGAACTTGGTGTGCACCGGGTCCATCGAGTTATCCATCCGATTGAAGAAGTTGCAAGCGAGGTGCTCGGTCCCGATCGTTATCAGCCCTTCTTGCTCGAACAGCTCGTACCGTGGGAACTCAGGCGGCTGGCCTTCGCCCAAGTAAGCGAAGATGAGCCCCAGATACTCGTGGACCGGGTAGCTTCTGATCTTGATGCGCGCGCAGAAGGGCTCCGGCTCGGCCGGCTGTTCTATGCATTGGCCGTCGGCGTTGTATTTCCACCCATGGTAGAAGCACCGAAGGTCGTCGCCCTCGACCCAGCCAGTTGAGAGTTGTGTACCGCGATGAGCACATCGGAAAGCCAAGAGGTGGGGCATCGCAGTGCTGAGTGCTGAGTGCTGAGTGCTGAGCGGGTGAGGGCGTGGCTCCTGTCCCCTGTCCCCTGCAACCTGTCCCCTATAGAGCGTGAAGTCCTCGCTCATGATGCGGACAGGCTTCGCGTGGCCTGGCTCGACATCCTTTGAGAGCGCGATCGGCTGCCAGAAGCTGCGCAGATAGCGACCGGCCAGGCTGCCGGGGCCCGTGTGCACGAAATCGGTGTAGCTCGGGCCGTCGTGTCCGTTTGGCTCGCTCATCGGTCACCTCTCCCACCCCATTCCTTCAACCCGACCTCGTCTGCCATCCAGCGCTTGACCGGCTGATTTTCAGCGAAAGCGCACAGCTCGCGGAGCCAGAGCCGTCGCAGCAGGGCGACGCCCACGTCCGTTCGGCCAAGCCGCTCCGCGTCGCGGTCCGCAACACGTCCCTGACCGACCTGGGCTATGTGGTCCTGCAAGTTGAAGCGCTCGGTCATGCTGACGCCACCGGGGGCCATCAGGTCCGCAATGGAGCGGGCGCCTGCCAGAACGGCCTCGCCGTGCTCGGAGGCGCGTGCTCCTGCGTCCCCCTCGCCCCGATTTGCGTGCGCCTCGCGGCGCCACGCGGGTGAGGAGTCGAGCGCGACGTCCTCGCGCGTCACGCCGAAGTTGATGTGGGACTCGTCGTCGATCGGTACCTGCCAGGACAGATGGTCGCCGTTGTAGATGCGGTTCATCAGGCCGTTCGGCATGAGCAGATGATGGACGTCGATCTCGTCGGCCGGCCAGCCGGGCCAGTTGATGTAGGTCGAAAGCCCCCACGGCTGCTCGTCGGCAGAGATGGTCGGGATACCGACGAGGCCGTAGCGCTCGTAGTCCGGCCAGCGATGGACGAACTTGGTGTGGACCGGATCTGCCGAGTTATCGACGCGGCTGAAGTAGTTGCAGCCGAGCGCCTGTTTCACCGCCTTCAGCGGCCCCTCGCGCTCGAACAGCTTGTAGCGCGGAGGCTGGGGCGGCTGGCCGTCGCCCAGATAGGCGAAGATGAGCCCAAGATACTCTTGGACAGGGTAGCTTCTGATCTTGATGCGCGAGCAAAAGGGCTCCGGCTCGGCCGGCTGTTCTATGCATTGGCCGTCGGCGTTGTATTTCCACCCATGATAGAAGCACCGAAGGTCGTCGCCCTCGACCCATCCCGTGCTGAGTTGCGTCCCCCGATGCGCGCATCGAAAGGCGACCAGGTGGGGCGCCGCAGTGCTGAGTACTGAGTGCTGAGTGCTGAGTTGGCTCGTTCCCTCTCCCGCCCCGTCTGTTCCCTCTCCCTCTGGGAGAGGGCTAGGGCGAGGGCCCGTCTCCTGTCCCCTGTCCCCTTGTAACCTGTCCCCTGTAACCTGTCCCCTATACAGCGTGAAGTCTTCCCCCATGATGCGGATTGGGACGGCGCGGCTTGGCGGTAGTTCGGCGGAGAGGCATATCGGCTGCCAGAAGCCGCGCAGATAGCGGCCAGCCAGCGTGCCTGGTCCGGTGTGGACGAAGTCAGCGTATGGCGCGACCTGTGAGGCCTGCTGGGTTTCCAAAGGCTTGCCCTCTCCAAACCGGCCAGACCGAACCGCTCGCGCGGACGCGTGCGCCGCCCGGTTCCGGCGAGGCGATTATACTGACGCCGCGAATTCAGGGCGGCGGCTGCGCGGACCGGGCGCGCTGCCGGCCCAGAGGTGGACATTCCCATGAGCTCGAGACAGCGCGGTCGTCATCTCGCGTTCTTCGTCGTCGCGGTTGCTTTGCTGGGGTGCTCGCCGCGGCCGCAGCCGCCCGCGGACGCGCCGGTGCCAGCGGTGCCAGCGGTCGCCGCGCCCACGGCGCCGAAAGTACTCACCATCGGTCAGAACACCATCGTCAAGACGTATGGCCTTCGGGAATTTTCTAATCCCTCCGGCGGCGGCGCGGCCCTCGTGGAGATCCACACCGCTGGACTGGTAACGCAGGACTTGCAGGGCGGCCCCGAGCCCCGCCTGGCCGCGAGTCTTCCATCGCTGCAGGATGGTACGATCGTTCTCCTTCCCGATGGCCGCATGGAGACGACGTGGAAGCTCAGGCCGAACGTCAAATGGCATGACGGCGCGCCATTCACCTCCGAGGATGTCGTGTTCAGTGTGGATGCGGCCAGGCGCATGGACGTTCAATCCGGCACCGCGTCCCTGAACCGACAGGTTGAAAGCGTGCGCGCGCCCGATCCGCTGACCGCTGTCGTCACCTGGCGGACGACTTTCTACCGCGCGCTCGACATGAGCTATCGAACCCTGTGGCTGTATCCCAGGCGCCTGCTGGGGGAAGCTCTCGAGGGTGATCGCGAGGCGTTCGAGGCGCAGCCGTACTTCACCACGCAGTACGTCCACCTCGGGCCGTTTCGGCTGGTCGATTTCGGGCTCGGCGAGCAGCAGGTCTTCGAGCGCTTCGACGGCTATTTCCTGGGGCGCCCCAAGATCGACAGGATCATCATCCGGTCGATCCAGGATGGCAACGCCATGCTGGCAAACCTGAAGGCTGGCGCCATCGACATGGCGTCCGAGAGCACGCTTCCCGGCGAAGTGGTGATGCAGGTGCGTGAGGAGTGGCGCCAGAGTGGCGGCGGCACGGTTCACGATCGCCAGGACAACTGGCGCTCCCTGTGGGTGCAGTTCGACCCGCAATGGGCGAAGCCGATCGAGCTCAGCCAGGACCCCCGCCTGCGGCGCGGCTTGCTGCTCGGGTTCGATCGCTATGCGGTCAGCGAGTTCCTCTTCCCCGGCTTCCCCAACAGCCGAAGCGACAGTTTCTTGCTCAAGAGCGACGCGCGCGGAGAGGTCGTCGGTCAGCCCTTTGCGGCGTTCACCTATGACGCGGTGCAGGCGGCCCGGTCGCTGGCTGAAGGCGGCTGGAACCGCGCCGCCGACGGGCGACTACTCGGACGCGACGGCCAACAGGTACAGATCGAGTTCCGATCAGGCGGACAGCAATATGTGAGGGAGGCAGCCCTGATCGCCGACTACTGGCGGCAGATCGGGATGGAGGTCTCAGAGCTGGTCGAGAGCCCGGCCCAGGCTCGCGACAACGAGTACCAGGCGAGGTTCACGGGCCTGTCGGCGAGCGCTCGCGGAACCGGCGACGGAGTGTTCGTGAACCTGGATGGCCGCCTGCAGTCTGGGCCGGAGAACCGTTGGACCGGCGCCAACATCGCACACTATTCCAACGCATCTCTCGACGCCCAGATCGATAGGCTTCAGGCGACGCTCGATTTGCGGGAGCAGGGGCAGCGCATGAAAGAGATGGCGAGCGTGCTGGTGGACGAGTTGCCCGTGATGCCCCTTTACTTCCGCATTGGCTTCGCGGCAACTGGCCGGGGCGTCAATGCGCTAACGGCTGACTACCCGGGGACGATCGGCTCCGGCTTCATGGCCCGCAATGCTCACCAGTGGGACCGGGATTAAGCCCTCGAAGGCGATTCTTTCGCATAATCCGTTGCACCGTCCGGGACTACCCCCGCCCTCAGCTACCCGTGGTCAGCAGGTCCAATTCGTTGGCGTCACCCTCCCCGCAAGAGGGGAGGGACCAAGACTCACTCCCTCCCCCTGGACGGGGGGCTGCGCGTCGGCGGCGACGCCTCCGCCCCCATCTCGTCCCGAAGTCGCCCGAGATGCTCCTCGATCTGGCTCGCCACCTGCATGTCGTACGTGCGGGCAATCCCGAGAACTGAGCCCAGCAGATCCAGTGCCTCCGAGAGCCGGCCCTGGTCGCGGCGCAGCAGCCCCAGTTGTGTGAG
>JAERMM010000276.1 GCA_016844585.1 Chloroflexota bacterium
CACCCGATACGAAGAAGAGCGGGTGCATTCCGAGCACCGCTACTACGGGCATCCTTTCACCGCGCTCGAAATACTTGTCGCGGTGGATCCTCCCGTGCTGACCCGGTGCAATGTAGAGGCCCAGCTTGTCGCGATCCATAACCTGCATCCGGTAGGTCCCGCAGTTGATCTTGCCGTCATCGGGATCGCGTGTGATGACGATGTCGGCCGTTCCGAGGAACCGACCTCCATCATCCTCGTGCCACAACGGGGTTGGGAACACGGATAGATCGACGTCCCCGCCCCGCTGGACGTTCTCCAGAACAGGACCACGTGCGACCGTTTCCGTTGGCATCAGCTTGAGGGTGCGCATCCGCTCTCGCCAGCTCTTCACCAGCCCGATGTGCTTATCGCTGGGTGGGAGGTTCAGGATGCGGGCGGCCAGCTCGAGCGTTGGCACGTGGTTGTTGAAGATGCGCCAGCCTTCTGGATAGCCGTTGATCTTGTCGAACAGCAACGCCGGCGGATTAGCAGACTGCTGAAGGACCATCTCCACAAGGGCGCCAACCTCCACGTTCCAGTCCGCTCCCTCAACGATGCGAAGCTGGCCGGCCGACTCAAGAATGCGCAGCCAGTCGCGAAGGTCGGGGTTGCCATCCGCGTAATCGGACGAGACGGGCGCGTCCTGAACGCGTGCCATATGCGTACCTCTCCCTGGGCTATTACAGGCGCAAGTGTAGCGGACTCGGATTCCCTGGGGATCACCGCTCAGAACTTCGATTGCTTTCGCGCCCGATCTCGAGTGGAACCCCTAGGTCTCGGCGACGACGGGGATCGTGAACGTGCCGATGTTCTCGATCTCGGCCTCCATGACGTCGCCGACCTTGATCACCTGGGCGCCCTCCGGAGTGCCCGTTGAGATCATGTCGCCGGGGTGCAACGTGTACGCCTCGGACATGAATGACACGATCTGCTGCACCTTGAAGTCAAGGTCGGCGGTAGTGCCATTCTGGTGCACCTCGCCATTGACGCTCAGCTTGATGGACAGCTTGTGCGGGTCGCCGATGTCCGCGACGGGCACCCAGCATGGGCCCATCGGGCCGAAGGTGTCGAAGCTCTTCCAGCGGTCGTCCCTCTGGCTGAGGTCGCGGGCACTCATGTCCAGGAAGATCGTGTACCCGGCAATGTATTCATCGGCCTGCTCGATTGAGACGTTTCGCGCTCGCTTGCCGATGATGACGGCTAGCTCGACCTCGTGCTGCACCGCCTTGCTGAGCCGCGGTAGGATGACTGGCTTACCTGGCCCGACTACGCAGCTCGTAGCTTTCGCAAAGAAGCGCGGTCGATCCGGTGGCGTCGTGTCGATACTGATTCGCGCCGCCACTTCCATCACGTGCCCGCGATAGTTTCCGCGCATCACGTAGAGCTTGCCCGGGTTCGGGACGGGGGCTCCCAGGGGCGTATCCAGCGGGTACCAGGGAAGGCCCTTGCGGTCTTGCTTCTGAGCGAAGGCAAGTGCCTGGCGAGCAGCCTCGATGGCCGACTTCCCGCCGGCCAGAAATCGCATCATCTCCTCGGGAACGCTCTCGGTCGCCATCGTCATCGTCCGGTGATGCGCGCGCCCGAAGTCGCCCTTGATTCGCATGTTCTCGGCCGCGTTCAGGTCCACGTAGCCGTCGGCCTCCATCGCGCCAACGCGCAGTCCGTACGGCGTATCGATGGTTACCAGCTTCATCAGTCGCCACCTCCGTTATTCATAGATCAGGTCCTTACCCGAACTGAACCCTCCGTTCCGTCCATCCACAACTGGCCGAGTAGCAGCCTACTGTAACACCACTATCCTGGCCCCTTCCTTTCAGGAAACGATGACGTCAGGGAACGATGACGGCCGACATCTCCATCTCCTGCGCTCATCGCTCGGTGGACAGACCGGGGATATACTTCGAGGAAGAGGCGTGCCCATTCAACCCGAGGAGGTTGCCCCGATGGCCGATGCGCCAGCAAAGCCCAAGAGCGTCGTCAAGATCACGTCGCTCCACCACGCCGGTATCCCGTGCAACAACCTCGACCGTGCCGTCGAGTTCTATACCAACGTTCTCGGCATGGAGTATCTGGGCCAGGCGCGCGGCAGTCAGGGCCGCGGCCACTTCATGGGAACCAGAATGCCTGCCGATGTGACGTTCGATGCCCCGGACCTCGAGAAGGACTTTGAGGACTACCTCGATCTGCACCGTCGCGTGCGCGGAAGCGTTCCTGAAGTGAACTTCGTTCGGATGTGGGCGGGCAACGAGGAAGTAGTCCTCTTCGAGCGACCGGTTCCCCTCGAAAGCGACACGCTGGCCGACAACGGCATCTTCCACCAGTCATTCCGTATCAGCCAGGAGGACATGGACCGCTTGACTGAGATCAAGAAGAGCGGCGATTCCGACATCAAGTTCCACACAGGCCCCACCGTTCGCTGGCCCGACGGCTGGGCGCTGTACTTGTGGGACAGTGAGGGCAACTACATCGAGCTGGAGAGCGACGACGAGGAGCTCTTCGCTAAGTTCGGCAAGACCCGTGAGCCCACCTCCACGGCTCACGCCAACTAGCGGCGTGACACGCGGGAGAATCGCCGCTACCACGGGCATCAGCGTAGCCATCGGGCTCCTTGTTGCGTCTTTCGCGGCGCTTCCGACTCCTTCGCAGACGTCGGCCCTCCAGGGTGGGGGCATCGTGACTGGCCAGGTTGTCTGGTGCTCTTCGTTCTATGGCATCGCCATTGGATCATCGGACGCGGCAGTGCCTGGTCAGGGTGTGGGCGAGTCGAGCACAATCGCGCCCGCCGAGCCGGTCCCGCAGCTCTTCCCGGATACGTCTGGCGGCGGCCCAGGCGTCCGACCGATCCCTGTGCCTCGGCCAGGCCCCCGCGTCATCCCCGCGGGAGCCGTGCTGGTTGCCGTTCAGGGAACCGCCTTGAATACACGGACTGACGAGAGCGGTCGTTTCCGGATTGAGAACGTGCCCGTCGGGCAATATCTCACCGTGGCCGCGGGACCGGTTCGCGGGGCTAATGAAGCGGTCGCATCCCGTCCAAACGTTTACATCCAGCAGGGCGGCCAGTCGGTCGACCTGGGCCGATTGACCCTCGGCCAACCATGTTCCTTCGGCCCCTTCCCCCTCGGAGCTGAGCCGGCACAGGGCAGCTCGGTCGAAGGCATTCCTGGCGTTGCGCCTGGTGCGCCCCCCGTGTTTCCTGGACCGAGCGAGCCGCGCTAGCGCTGCCAGTCGTCGTACCGCAGCCGAGAGTCGTCTACATCAACGCCAGCACGGAAGAATACGCCGCCCGTCAACCGAGGAGATCCCCAGCCAACGAGGGCGCTGGGCGAATAGACCCTTCTGGCCCGTTCGTCCTGGCTGGCTAGTTCTCCGATAGCTTGAAGAACTCAATGGAGTTCCCGCACATGATCTTGTAGCGTTCGTCGTCGGGCACGCCTACGAATGCATCTTCGGCGGTCTCGAGCGAATGCGGCCAGTCCGACTCCTGGTGCGGGAAGTCAGTGGCCCAGATGAGGCGGTTGACGCCAATCTCGTGACGGATCGAGACACCGACTCGATCGTGCATGAAGCCCCAGTAGCAATGCTCTCGAACGTATTCGCTCGGCTTCTGTTTCAGTTGTTTCTGCCCGAGGAGACGCTCCGCCCAGTCCTTGTGGCGATCGTAGCGCACGTCGGCCATCTCGAGGAAGAAGGGCACCCAGCCAATCTGGTTCTCGGCGAAGTCGATGCGTAGCGTCGGGAACCGATCGAACACGCCGGCGAGGATTAATTGGACCGCGTTTGCCGCGCCAAGCCGACAGAACTTCTCATTCGCGACCTGTCCGAAAAGCCCTGTGTTGGAGCCTAGCTCTTTCGGCGTAATGGGGTGAACGGTGATCGGCATTCCCATTCTGATGGCGGCGCCCCAGAATTCATCGTCCTCTGGTGTCGGATAGCTCTTCGCGCTTGGCAGCGCATTGAGCACCACAGTCTTCAGGCCGAGTTGGGCGCAGCGCTCCATCTCCGCGATCGCATCCTTAACGTTTGTCCGAGGGATCACGCCCACGCCGATGAGGCGATCCGGGTTCAGCGAACAGTAGTCTTCAGCCAGCCAGTCGTTGTACGCCCGAACCACCGAGAGGTAAGCCTCGTCGTCGACTATTGCACGCCACAGACGAGGTCCGCCGCCTTGGGCCGGGAAGAGCACCTCGGCGTCGATGCCGTCGATGTCTTGCTCGCGCAGCCGCTGCTCGGAAGGACCGGTCCCCGCCGTGCCCTCGTAGCGCTGGCCCCAGGGCTGCCATTCGTCGCGGCCCTTGCCGCCGTACAGGTCACCAGCATCCTTGCGGAGAGGCGTCCCCTCGATAAACCAGGCGTCACCGCCGTCAGGAACGCGAACCAGCCTCGGCGCTCGGTCGCGGTGCTCGGCCGGCACGCGGTTGACCCAAACCTTGGAGTCAGTCTGAAGATGTGAGTCCCCAGAGATGTATCGATACTTCATCCGTCGCCCCCTTCGTCATTGCTGCACCATCAATTGTTCCTATATTCCCCTGATTTTGCGCTGGTCGTCAAGGAACCGACATGTGCAGATCGGGTCGCTCTCCTAGCTCAACGGTTGACCGCACCGGCGCTTCGTCGTCTCCGCGTTTCGACTTCTGGACGCCCCACCGCATCTCCCCGTATGGTCCCGACCAGCCTGCAATCGATTACAGGAGCGCCCATGGTCCTCAAGCTCGGCCTCGCCCTCGACTTCCAGTCGGCGACCCGCCCGCTCAGCGAGCACCTCGCCGCATACGTCAGCCTGATTCACCGGGCCGAAGCGGTCGGCTTCGACTCGGTATCAGCCGGCGAGACATACCCGACCCGCATGTCCGCCGGGCATTTGCCCTCACCGTTGCTGGCCCTCGCTTCCATCGCTCGCGAGACGCACCTACGCCTCGGCACGGGCGTCGTTCTGCTACCGGCATGGAACCCCCTCCGCCTGGCGTACGACGCGGCGGTCCTAGACCAGATCTCCGGTGGCCGCGCCTTTCTCGGTGTCGGACTTGGGGGCACGGCGGTGCACCGTCGCTTCGGATTCGATCCGTCCCGCCTCGCCGACTACATGGACGACGCGCTGGCCGCGCTACGGGCCCTGTGGAGCGGCGAGCGAGGATTCACCGGCAAGACGTTCGCCATCGACGGTGGAATCGGGCTTCTGCCGATCCAACAAGGAGGGCCACCGCTTTTCGTAGGCGGGTCCATTCGCAGATCGGTCGAGCGGGCTGCCACCTGGGGAGACGGCTACATCGCGTCATCCAACTACAGCGTCAACAAGGTTGCTCAACAGAGTCAACGGTATCGCGCGGCACTCAGCGAGCGCGGCAAGAACCCAGCCATCGGCCAGGTCATGGTGAATCGGCTCACGCTAGTCGCGGAGACGGACGCAAAGGCGCGTGAGGATGCGCGCAGGTACGTGGGCGCCGTTTTGCAGGCGTACGCTCGCACCGGCTCGCTTGGCCAGGATGAGCGAATCATGTCAGCTTCGCCGGCCGATCTCTTCGAGGAGTTCGACGCGGAC
>JAERMM010000277.1 GCA_016844585.1 Chloroflexota bacterium
GTGCCGGTCGGGGCCGAACGTGACGCGGGCCGGCTGGTTGTGGCGCGCCCAGGAGGAAAAACTGGTGATGTCGATGAGGGCGCGGAGGCGGCCCGACGCGCCCTCCGGCACGGCCTGGAAGCGCAGCGGGATCAGCTCGGCATGGTAGCCGCTTGCCGAGACGTCGTCAGGTCCTTCCTCTTCGGGTCGCGCGCGGCGGACGATGAAGGTGCGATAGGTGCCGTCCGGGTCTTGCTCCAGTACGTTGGCGGCAAAGTTGAGCTCGGCCGAGAGGAGATCGTCCACGCGGCGGTCGGTCGGCAACTTGAGCGTATCGTCCACCTGCCGGCGCCGCCCGAGGAGGAAGGTGTGCATGACGGAGTGGTATTCGACCGTGCCGCGGTCGTGGTCGTAAATCATGTCGAGCCGGCTCTCCCGGCCCCGGATGGTGCTGTGGCTGCGGATCTCGACGGGCGTGAAGCGCCCCTGTTTGATAAGGCCGCTCGCCTCGGTGTGCAGGGAGATGCTGTCCCCCTCACCGTTCATGCTGACGCGATACCGGCCGGCCGTGCGGTCGATCTCCTTCACGACCGTAGCCTTGAGGGCGAAGGTAATGAGGTTGAAGAGGACCCCCACATTTACGGAGTAGTCGAAAACTTCTCGCGCCGGGACCTGCGGGGAAGGCTGCGCCAAGGCTGCCTGAGGGCTCGCCAGCAGCGGCAGCGAGGCCGCCAGGAAGGCTCGGCGCGAGAGTCGGGGGACCATCATCTAGGTCGATTGTACCTCAAAGGTGACAGTCAGCAATCCTGAGGATTTTCCTGTACCTATGATAGTTTAGTTGCAGTCTCGCCCTACGCATCGATCGCTGAGCCGTCGAGCTGTCGGGGAGGAAACGATGCGAAAGTCCCGTCGCGTAGTCATTACCGGCCTCGGTGTCGTCGCCCCCAACGGCATCGGCAAGGACGCCTTCTGGGACGCCCTCGTCGCCGGCAAGTCCGGCATCGACTACATCACCGCGTTCGACCCGACTCCCTACCCCTGCAAGGTCGCGGCCGAGGTCCGGAACTTCAACGCGACGGACTTCATGAGCAAGCAGAACGCTAGGGAATTGTACCGTTTTAGCCAATTTGCGCTCGCCGCAGCGCAAATGGCGGTTGATGATTCGAAGTTTCGAATCGACGACTTCAATCGTAGCCAGGTAGGAGCGTGCTTCGGCACATGTGTCAACGGCTTTGAAAAGGTAGAGGCAGCCTTTGCGACCCTCAAGAGCCAGGGGTATCAGGCTCTTGCGCCGCTCACTGGTTTTCAATACTCGACCCACGCGCCAGTTAGTCATGTCGCTATAGAGCTGGGAATCAAGGGCCCTTCGATGACATTGGCTTCCGGCTGCTCCAGCGGACTCGATGTAATAAAGTGGGCCTACGACAATATTAGAGAAGGGACCATCAACGCAGCCATCGTTGGTGGGACGGAGGCACCTCTCGACCCGCTGTCGTTCGCGACGTTCGCTGCTCTGGGCATTCTAGCAGGTCCAACAGCCGACCCGGCCCAGGCTTCCCGACCCTATGACCTCACCAGGGATGGGCTGGTCTTGGGGGAAGGCGCAGGCGCCGTAGTCCTTGAAACACTTGAGGATGCTCTAGACAGAGGTGCAACGGTCTATGCTGAGGTGACTGGCTTTGGGGTCGCAAGCGAAGCCTTGCACCTCCACAAGCGAGATACGAGGGGGCTCTCGTTGGTCGAGGCCATTCGAATTGCACTTGATGGCGCGCATCTCTCCCCAAGCCACCTCGACTATATCAACGCGCACGGGAACTCAATGCAAGACAACGACAGAGCGGAAACCAATGCGTTCAAGCTTGCCCTTGGGCATTTAGCTTACTCCGTTCCGGTAAGTTCAATCAAATCGATGATCGGACAACCCATCGCCGCTACCGGCGTCTTGCAAGCCATCTCTACAGCGTTGACAATTTCCTCGGGGATTATTCCACCCACCATCAACTACCGAGTGCCAGACCCGAGTTGCGATCTTGACTATGTCCCCAACCGATGTCGCGTGAGTCGCGTCAACCACGCGATGGTGACGGCCCACGCGCTTGGGGGAACCCACTCGGTACTTCTGCTCTCACAACCACAGGACTAGCTCTTTGTCGCAGATTGGTCTTTTGCTGATCGTAGCCGTTCTTAACTCCGGTCTCGGCGCGCTTATCTATTCCAGAAATCCACGCCAACTGGTGAATCGGTCGTTCGCCCTTTTCGCCTTCTCGCTGGCCGGGTGGAGTCTGACACAGGTGAGCAGGCTTGCTGGCGGTGAACCTGCTATCTTCTGGGCTCGAACCGCATTCTTCATGGCGACTCTTAGTGCCTTTGCCCTAGTTCTGTTTCTCCACGTGTTTCCGCTTCAGAGATCACTACTAACCACCTTGCCAATTCGCATTCTTGGAGCCTCTGCAGCGGCATTCTCAGTCATCTCAGTGCTGACACCTTGGATTGTGAAATCCGCCAGCCGGACGCCCAGCGGGCGAACGCTGATCTACGGACCGCTCTACGACGCGTTTGCAGTCTATGTGGTCTGTTGCATCGGGTACAGCATCACGGTGCTCATCCAAAAGACTCGGGGCGCGCGTGGAGCAGAGCGGCAGCAGTTGAAGTACGTGTCCGCCGCTCTGCTAGTCCCAGGCATCTTGGCTATGATCACCAACTTGATCGTGCCAATCCTTACGGGAGCGTCGAATTTCAGTCACCTCGGTCCGATCTGGTCGCTCATTATCATCGCGATGATGGCGCATGCGATCATCAGGCACCGGCTAATGAATATTCGCGTGGCAATTCGGCAAGGTGTTGTGTACATAGGCGCCATCGCGACCGCCGCATGTGTCTTCTTCATCCTAGTAGGGGCCTTCCAACGAGTCGTAGGGCGAGACAGCACGAGCGTCCCGCTAGCTGAAGCTGTGGTCTTTGCGGTCATTGTGGCTATCGCGTTCCAACCACTCAAGGGCTGGCTCCATGACTCGTTCAATCGCTACCTTTACCGGCAGACATATGACTACGAGCGAACGCTCCGTGAGGCCAGCAGGCGTCTTAGCACCACTCTCGATCTCCGTTCGCTCATGGAATATCTGGTCCAAATAGTGGATCGTACGTTCGCGGTGGACTCGGTTGCTGTTTACCTCTGGGATCAACAAAGCAGGACGTTCCGCCGTCAGTTCCACAGGGCGCAGCCTGAACAAACAGCCCTAGCTACTCCTCAAGATCTTCTCGACAATTCCGAACTTGTCCGTTATGTTCGCCAAGAAGAGTCCGCCTTAGTTCGGGACACCTCCGTTCAACATAGCGACAATCGAACCCTCCTGGCAGCAGCGAAAGAACTAGAATCTCTGGGAGCCGACCTCGCCATACCCTTGATGCGGGATCACGACGTCGAAGGGATCTTCGTGCTCGGATCAAAACGGTCGGGTGATCCGTACTTTACTGACGATCTCGACCTGCTCTTGACTCTGACTGGCCAGGCGGCTGTAGCTATTCAGAATGCGCAGCTCTATCAGCAGGTGCTCCTTGCCAATGAATACGTGGAGAACATTCTTCGCACCATGGACAGCGGTGTCATAACTGTCGATGCAAAGGGGGTAGTGGCACTTTGCAACTCCACAGCCGCGCGGCTTACGAATCTATCGAGAGAGCGTCTGTCGACTCTCAGCGTTGACACGCTACCGATTTCACTGGGTTCTCAATTGCAACAGACTCTCTTGGACGGTCACCCACGTTCGCAAACGGAGACGAACCTACCGAGAGCGGGAGACCGGCTAACGCCGCTCGTCTGCTCGACCTCGTCTCTCCGAGATGAGCACGGCTCGATCATTGGAGCTCTGATAGTTTTCAGCGACTTGTCCAAGATGCGCTCGAGAACGAGAAAAGACGAGCAGAACGGTTGGCCTCCTTTGGCTCCTTGGTATCTGGGATTGCGCACGAGATCAAGAATCCGTTGGTGGCGATCAAGACATTCGCGGAGCTGCTTCCCGACCGGTACACGGACAGCGACTTTCGAGGTGAGTTTTCAAAGGTCGTCAGGGCCGAGATCGATAGGATCGACGGACTCGTGGATCGTCTTAGAAGTCTCGGCACTTCGAAGGCCGAAACCATGGCTGCCACAGATATACGTGATCCGATATCCGACACATTGGCACTTCTCCGTGGCCAGATCGAGCAGGCGCAGATGGTGGTTCAGCGCGATTTAGGATCGTCGCAAGCGCTCGTCACGATCGACCCCGCTCAGGCAAAACAGCTCTTCTTGAATCTTTTCCTCAACGCCATCGAAGCTATGATGCCAGGAGGTCAACTCAGTGTTGTCGTCTCGGGAATACGTCGCCAGGGGCATCCCATGGTTCAAGTAGCCGTCAGCGATACGGGCCCTGGCATCCCCGATGCCATTCGCGCGAAGGTTTTTGACCCATTCTTTACGACGAAGGCACGCGGATCAGGTTTGGGCTTGGCCATCTGCCGCAGCATAACGGACGCTCATCGGGGGACGATACGGGCAGAAACGGCAGTGCCCGAGACAGGCACAACAATTCTCGTAGAGTTTCCAGCGGCCAACGTCCAGGCACGGATTGAGGAGGAAACTGCGCGCCTCCGCTAGCCTGCCCCATCAGGCAAGAAGATCTGAAGGTTCCCAGGTCGACAGGCAAGGGCGTTATGCTTCGCCAGTCTGCCCCAGTTGGGCAAACATGATGGCGGTCCCAAGTTCTAGGAGTGCCGCATGAGGGTCTCATGACGATCGCACCCAATGTCGCGGCTTTGATTCTGGTTTTCTGTGCAAGCGCAAATATGTCTATTGGCGTCTACGTGTTGAGTAGGAATTCTCGATCAGCCGCTCACCGCGCCTTCTTCTTGTTCACTGTACCGGTCGCCGTGTGGGCCTTCGGTTTGGCTATGTTCCACGGTCACCAATCGTCACCCCTCTGGAGCATGAAATTGGCCTTCGCAGGGGCCAGTTTGATCCCAATAGCGATGCTCGGCTTTGCCGAGCGATTTCCGGACCCAACCTGCGGCACTTCCACCGTCAACAGATGGCTGTTTACACCTATGGGCGTCGCGTTTTCGCTCCTCTCGTGGTCCTCGTGGATGGTAAGAGGAGTCGAACTCTCGGGGAGCGAAGTCCGCCTGATCTACGGGCCGCTCCATATTTTCTTCGGTACATATATGCTCGCGTGTTTCGGCTTCGGCGCTTATGTCCTGTACTCGACGTTTCGAGATGCGACAGGATTGCTCAGATTACAGACAAGATATCTTCTAATCGCCATTGCGGGGTCGG
>JAERMM010000063.1 GCA_016844585.1 Chloroflexota bacterium
GGACGTGCGCCGACCGCGGCCGACATCGCGGCAGGCGACCGCATCGCTGGGATGATTCGCGAGGCAGATGGGCCGGTGTTGTCGGAGGATGTCGGCTTCATCATCGCAGCCGGCAAGGATGTCGTTGGGAACGCCACGCACCTGCGGAACCTCTACGAGTCCGGCCACTGGAACCCGACGGGGCTGGTGTCCGACGTGCAGGCGAAGCGCTTCGGCATCGTGGTTCTCAACGCCGAGCTGTATCCGGCACCGGTCCTCGCGGCCGTTGGGCGCTTCTACTACATCGTCGAGCAGGTCCCGCTTGCGGCCGCTACCTACCACATCTTTCTGCCAGGAGGCGACCGAGTCGAGAGCGATTGATCGCGGGCTCGCTCATACCCCGGCGCACGGCGTTTCCGGGTTTGGCAATGGCGCACGCGGCCCCAGGGTGCCAGCAGTCTGTGGATCAGACAGGTCGTTCAGGAAGGCAATGAAGGTGATCTTGTCATTCGGAACCTGGGCGATGAACGACCGCTGAACTCGCTCCACACCGTTCGCGCGATCGAGATCAGTGCGGGCCTCCAATTGTCCGAGAACGACCGACCTGAAACCGTGGCAGTGCGGAGGGTTTGGCAGACATGGATCCCGACGGCGAATTCGAGCTGCTGGCGGATGCCCTCCAGGTCGCTACAGGGTGCCTGACCCCCGCAGGGGCCCGTCGGCCGCGCGGCGATAAAGATCGCGTTATCCAAAAAGCCGCTCACCACCGCCAGTCGCTCACTCTGCTGGGCCGCCACCGGATGAGGGTTGCCCACCATACTGAGCAGCGCCATCCCAATGAAAGTAGCTGGAACTAGGCCGATCACCCATCTGCGCACCAGAGCTTCCATCAACGTTGCTTCGAGCAGTCCGCGGACCGGGGGCCCTTACCGCGGCTGCCAGCGAACAGAATAGTGGATTCGGAGCGCTAATGCGTCACTCCACCACATCGGAGCCCCAGACTCTAAAGCATTAAGTTCGCACCCATTAGGTTATAACCCAATAGGTGCGAACTCAATGCTTTAGGAGTGGCCGGTATCGACTTTTTCAATCGAGAACGCGAACTTGCTCTGCTCAATGCCGCTTGGCGCTCGTCGGGAGCGGCGCTGGTGACACTCTGGGGGCGGCGGCGGGTCGGAAAGACCGCCCTGCTTTCAACATTTGCCAAAGACAAGCGCGCCATCTACCTGTACGGTACTCGCACCGCTGAGCCTGACATCCTGCGTGACCTGTCGCTGCAAGCGGCAGCCGTGTTCGCTGATCCCTACCTGCGTGCCGCGCCCTTTCCGAGCTGGGACGCTGCTCTCGACTACCTCACCTCAAGGGCAATGGACGACCGCCTTCTCGTCGTTCTCGACGAGTTCCCTTACCTGTGTGAAGCTACCCGGGGCCTGGACAGTATCGTTCAGCGCTGGTGGGACCGCGTCCAAGGCACAGCGAACCTGGCTCTCATCCTAGCAGGCTCCGCCTTCTCGTTCATGGAAGGGCTGGTCGGAGCGCGAGGAGCATTGCACGGCCGTCGCACGTCGCAGGTCGCCGTGGAACCGTTTGACTACTACGACTCGGCCCGATTCTTCCTTCACCTGAGCCCTGCTGACCGTGTGCGCGCCTACGCCTGTTTCGGTGGAGTTCCCGCATACCTGCGACACTGGATCCCGGATCGCACGCTCGCGCAGCAAGTCCAGCAAACAATCCTGACGCCTGGCCACATCCTCTTTGATGAAGCCACCGAGCTGCTTCGCACAGAATTCCACCAGGAAGCGCTCTACGCGGCAATCCTTCGCGCCATCGCAGCCGGCGAAAAGAGACCGAGCGACATCGCGAGGGCCGTCGGGCGCCACAGCGCGGACGAGATATTTGATCATCTACGCCGTCTACAGTCGCTGCAGTTGGTCCGGCGCGAAGTACCCGTCACCGACACCCTGCGGCTCCGGTCACAGCGGGTCCTCTATCATCTGTCGGATCCATATCTACGCTTCTGGTTCCGCTTCGTCGGCCCGCTGCAGGGATTCCTTCAACTCGGGCGCAGCGAGCAAGTCTGGGACGACGAGGTTCTGCCGGCTCTCGATGAATTCGTCGCACAGACGACCTGGAAAGAAGTTTGTATGCAACACTTGTGGCGTCGACTCGCCGCGGGGCAGATCACCGCGCAATTCTCGGAGCTCGGGCGCTGGTGGGACTCCGGCGACGAGATCGACCTCGTCGGTCTTTGGCACGGCCGCGCCACGGTCGTGGGAGAGTGCAAGTGGACGGTCGGGCCCCTGGGCCTCAACGTGCTTGCCAGCCTGCAGCGGAAGGCCGCGAAGCTCCCGATAGAGGAGCCACCGCTGTGGCTACTGGCGAGCCGCAGTGGTTTCGATCCTGCTTTAGTCGAGCGCGCCGTTGGGGGTGACGTCCTGCTTCTGACCCCGGAGGACATCTACTGAGCGGCATCGGAGCCCCGGTCCTGGACCCGAGGGGAATCCATCCTCGAATCGGCGCGTTCCACTCTTTACCGTGATCTCGCAACGCTGGTATTCGCCGGATTCTCCGGCAGGAGGCGTACGTGTCGACGTCAGACGACTTCATCGCAGAGCTGTGGAGCTACGCGAACGAAGTGCCGATGCTGGAGCATCCGTGGTTCGACGGCATCATCAAACACCGCTGGAGTCGCGAGCAGATCGTCCTCGGCGAGATCCAGCACTACCTCCGCGTCCGCACCAATCCCATCTACTTCGGCTACATTGCCGTCAACGCCGTCTCGGAGAAGAGCTACGGCCTGATGGATGTCGTCCTCGAGAACTTCATGGAGGAGCTTGCCGGTCCCCGCAGCCACGTGGACATCATGCTGCAGTTCCTCGAAGAGGCCGGCATCTCACGCCAGGAGGCTGACCGCGTCGAGCCGACGCCTGGCACGCTTGCCGCCATCGAGATGATCACTGGCTGTTGCCAGCGCCGCTCTGCGCTGGAGGGGCTGGCCATGCTGGCGTTCGTGGAGAGCCAGCACGGTGGCGCGGACGGCGTCGCCTCGCACCTTTATCGCGAGCTGACCGGCCACTACGGATTCTCCGCACACGCCGCCGAGACCTACCATCTGCACGCCGAGCAGGACGTCGGCCACGGCGCGCGGCAGATCGAGCTGATGCGTAAGGCGGGGGCCGATGAAGAGACGCGGGAGCGCATCCGTCGCGCGGTGAAGCTGGGAGTTACGGCGTTCACCCTCGAGTGGGACGGGCACGTACAGGCGATGACCGGCCGCCGTGAGTTCTGGCCCGGCGTCGCCCCGCTTCATCTTCGCCAGCCTGAAGTCAGGCTCCCGGAACCGCGAAGCGCCAGACTAGCCGCTACCCTGTAATGCAAGGCGGCGGCCCGATCATCGTTTGCGGGCTGGGGCAGGTCGGCTACCGCGTTGTCAGCCTCCTGTGCAAGCTCGGCGAACCAGCCGCCGCAATCGGGCTCGCATCGCGCGACGAATGGGTTCGTTCCGTCCGTGAGCAAGGGGTGTTATTCATATCGGGCGATGCTCGCGATCCGGCGTTGCTCGATGCAGCCGGACTCAGCGAGGCCCGAGCGATCATCGCCGCTACCGATCAAGACCTGGTGAACCTCGAGATCGCATTGGATGCGAAGGCAAGACGCCCTGATCTGCCCGTGGTCCTGCGCGTCTTCGATCAGATGCTCGCACGGCAGCTCGAAGCGTCTCTTGGGATGCGTCGCGCGGCGGGAATGTCTGCCCTGGCTGCCCCGATGTTTGCCGCGGCGGCCATGGGCGAGCAGGCCATCGCATGCATCGTCGCCGACGATTGCCATTTCATGGTGGGTCGGCTCCGAGTAGGAGACGGCACGACAAGCGGTCTCAGCATCGGCGATCTGGCAGCGCGCCACCGCCTCGCGACGATCGTTCACGAACCAGTGGGCTCGGACCCTGTGCTGATGCCTCACCAGAGTGCCGCGCTTCGCGACGGCGATGGATTGATCGTCGTGGGCCAGGCGGATGACTGGGCAGCCGCTGTAGCTCGCCAGCACCCGACGTTGGGACAAAGGATGTGGGCCCAACAAGTCCACCCGGAGCGAAGACTGTTGGGGGGCGTCGAGGCGGCATTTCGAGCGTGGCGCAACCTTCCATTCGCGCTCAGGGCAATCTTCGCAACCCTCCTGGGGCTTATCGCCTTCAGCGTCGTTGTCTTCAGTACGCTGATGAACTTGAGCCTGGTCGATGCCTTCTACTACGTGGTGAGCACCGTCACGACGACCGGATACGGTGACATCACCCCACGCGATGCCCCGCTCAAGCTCTACGCGGCGCTTCTGATGATTCTGGGGTCGCTGACCCTGGCGACGATGTACTCCATCATCACCGACCTCGTTGTCACTGCGCGTGTCGGCCAACTCCTTGGGCGGCGTACCGTGCCCGAGGGGGGCCACGTCGTGGTCGCGGGCATAGGGAACGTCGGATACCGGACGGTCGAAGAGTTGAGATCACACGCTTCGGTTGTGGCGGTGGAGCGCAGTCCCGATGCCGAGTTCGTCAACGCGCTGCGCGGGCGTCTGCCTTTGGTGCTCGGCGACGCACGGCAGGAAAGTACCCTCGCGCAAGCGAACATGGCGGGCGCTCGAGCTATCGTCGCCGCGACGGGTGATGATGCGACGAATCTCGCCATTGGCCTCTCCGCCAGGCGATTGAATGGGCAGGCCCAGATCGTGGTTCGGATGTTCGAAGCCGAATTTGCTTCGAAGGTTCAACAGAGCTTTGCCTTCGACGCTGTACTGAGCGCCTCGATGACCTCCGCTCCCACCTTCGTCGCGGCGGCGCTCTACCCGGGCGTCCTCGCCGCTTTCGTCCTGTCCGGACAGTTAATCGTCTTCCGTCAATCGACTGTTGGAGACGAGGACTCCGGACGAAGACCCTCCGAGCTGAGAGCGAGCGAAGGAGCCAGCGTAATCTTTCGAATGGGCAAGAACGACGTTGCCTTTGTCGTTGCCGGAGGCGATGATCCGTTGACGAAGGGGGACCAGATCATCACCCTGGTGTGGAGACCGATTCTGGCGTAGGCGTCCGCCCGAAGACAACGATGCCGCGGGCCAGATCAGCGGGCTGGACCGGGACGCGCCCGAAAACATATATTCGCCGCGAGCAGGGGGTAACGGTGTCGCTCGGTCTGGGCTCCGCAGGAATTGACCTGCCGCCGAACGTTGATCGCGTCCTCTCCGAGTTCGTGCAGTCGGTGCAGGCCGCGCTGGAGTCCGATCTTCGGTCCATCGTCCTCTACGGCAGCGCCGCGGAAGGCCGGCTTCGGCCCACCTCCGATGTGAATGTGATCGTCGTCCTCTCCGCTTTCGAGCCCGCCAGGGTGGACGCGCTCCGGGAACCAATGCGCACTGCCCACGCGGCCATTCGACTGGGCGTCATGTTCCTGCTGGAAAGCGAGGTGGACGCGGCCGTCGAGGCCTTCTCCGTCAAATTCGCCGACATCTTGCGCCGCCACCAGGTTCTCGTCGGGACAGACCCTTTCGCCAACGTCTCTCTGTCCAGAAGCGCACAGATCGCGCGTCTGCGCCAGGTGCTCCTGAACCTCAGCCTTCGCATGCGCCAGCAGTACCTGCTGCGGAGCTTGCGCGAGGAGCAGGCCGCCATCGTCGTTGCCGACGCCGCTGGGCCCTTGCGCTCTTGCGCTGCGGCCCTCCTCGACCTCGAGGGCCACCCGGCTTCATCCCCAAAGGAGGCGCTAGAAACGATTGCCGCGCGTCTGCCCGGCTCGGATTGGGACGAAGTGCTGACTCGGATGTCGGAGGCGCGCGAGACCCGCGCGCTTGGACCGGGTATCGCTGCTCCAACGATCCTGCGGTTGATCGGCCTCGCGGGGCAGTTGCGTACGCAGGTCGACGGACTGGGATAGGTCGCGATGAACCCCTTCGACCTCTCTGGGCCCCAGTTTCTCATGTTTTACGCGACCCTCGGCGCTCTGGTGGTCGCCTTTACGTTCGCGGCCAGGCGCGTACTCGAGTCAGGGCCTGTGCCGAAGCTGAGTGAGGTGGACCCATACCTCGTCGGCTACCTGCGTGGTGGAGCGAACGAGACCCTCCGGGTCGCGGTCATCTCGCTTCTCGACCGTGGACTGCTCGAGGTCGAGGCGCCGAAGCTCCTTCACAAGACGGGCGCGACTGAGCAGGTTCGTCGCCCTGTCGAGCGAGCCATCCTGGGAGCATTTACCAAATCTTCGCCGGCATCCTCCATCTTTTCCAATGCGTCCGCTCGCAAAGCCTGCGAACCACTGGCCAAAGAGCTGGAGGCGCTGCGGCTCTTACCTGGGCCTGAACAGATGAGGACGCGATTGCTGCTCGGGCTGGCCGCCGTAGCAGTTCTGGGATGGATTGCCTTTGAAAAGGTTTCTATCGCCCAGCAGCGTGGTCGGGAAAACATCGCGTTTCTGGTCGTCCTCGCCCTCGTCCTCGTCTTCGTAGTCGTCCGTATCCTGTGGTCCCGCCGAACTGCCCTCGGCGACCGGGTCCTGGACGATATGCGAACGCTCTTCGATGGGCTCAAAGATCGCGCTCACCAGGTCCGCCCGGGCGGGGCCACAAATGAGCTGGCACTGCTGGTAGGAGTATTTGGGCTGTCGGCGCTCTGGGGCAACGCCTACAGTCAGGCCAGCGAGCTTTTCCCCAGGGCGGCGGATCCGCGGAAACACGGCAATTCCTCGGGCGGCTCGGGATGCGGGTCTTCGTGCGGCGCATCATGCGGCGGTGGCGGTGGCGGCGGCAGCGGTGGCGGCGGCAGCTGCGGCGGGGGCTGCGGCGGATGTGGAGGATGAGCTTTTGAAAGACCGCGTCGGCATCGGCTGGCGACCCGCGCTCGCGGCGGCCATCCTCTCCAGCCTCGACCGTGTCGACGTCGTAGAGATTATCGCGGACGACCTCTTCGATGTCTCCAACACGGAGCTTCGCGCCGTCCGAACCCTGGCTGCGCAAGTCCCGTGTGTACTCCACGGCATCTCCCTGGGCCTCGCGTCTGCTGTGCCCGTCGAGGCTTTGCGGCTCGATCGCATGGCGCGTGTCGTGGAGGCGGTGCAGCCCGACTTCTGGTCGGAGCACTTGGCGTTTGTCCGGGGAGGCGGAATCGAGATCGGCCACCTGGCCGCCCCTCCTCGCACTGATGCCACCGTCGACGGCGCGGCCCGTAACCTCGAACGAGCGCGATCGGTCGTCGGCGTGGCCCCATTGGTGGAGAACATAGCCACGCTCATCGAGCCCCCGGGGAGCATTTACGACGAGGGCACGTGGATTCAAAAGGTGCTGCTGGCGTCCGGTACTGGGCTCCTGCTCGACCTCCACAACCTTCATGCGAACGCCACCAACTTCCGCTTCGACCCAATGCAGTTCCTCGCTCAGGTTCCCTTCGACCGCGTTACCGCCATCCATCTCGCGGGCGGCAAATGGATCGCCGGGTCGATCGGAGAGAGACGCCTTCTCGACGACCATCTGCATGACGTCCCCGAGCCCGTCTACCAGCTCCTCACCGAAGCAGGCGCCCGGGCGGAGCGCCCGCTAACCGTTATCCTCGAGCGGGATGGCGCCTACCCTCCTTTCGACCGGCTCCTCGCCCAACTGGACCGCGCGCGGGAGGCCCTGGCAATCGGTCGCGCCTGCGCTGCCGAGCGGCAGGCTGCATGAGCGCGCCAGCATTCGAGGCATTCCTGGCCCACCTGTATGTGGACGCCACCACCCGCGCCCGGTTTCTGGTCGACCCCACCGGCGAAGCCGAGCGGGCAGGCCTCAGCTCTGACGAATGCCAGACCCTGTCCCGCTTCGATTGGGTCGGGCTCGAGCTGGCCGCGCGGAGCTTCGATCGGAAGCGGCAGCAGACGCTGCATCGGGCTGGACGACGCCTGGGCCTCTGGCGGAGAGTGACTCGTCGGTTTCGGCGTATCATGGGCACCGCGGCACAGGAGGGTAGCCCATGACGAGTTCGTACGACTGGCAGACGATTCCCGAGATCGTAACGGCCGCCCACGCAAAGCTTCCGCGAAACCTGTGGGATTTCTCTTGCGGCGGCGCTGAAACCGAGACCACGCTTAGACGCAACCGATCCGCCTTCGATTACCTCGCCTTCCGCCCACGGGTGCTGCGCGGCAAGACGGTTCGCGACACCTCGACGACGTTTCTGGGCCATAAGTTGGCGCTCCCAGTCCTGCCGGCACCGGTCGGATCCATCATCCGCTTTGATCCCGACGGGGCCCTTGCCTGCGCGCGGGCTGCACAGCACGTCGGCACCGGCTCGTTTGTCGGCACCCTGGCCTCGCCGAGCCTCGAGGAAGTCGCGGCCGGCGCCAGCGCACCCCTGTTTTTCCAGCTCTACGTGCGCGGCGATCACGATTGGGTTCGCGCCCTGGTGCAGCGAGCAGAAAAGGCTGGCTATCTCGGTATTGCCCTGACTGTCGATTCCGGCGCCTACGGGCGTCGCGAGCGCGACATACACAATCGATTCCTCGCGCGAAGCGGCCACCGCCAGCCGAACCTTGGCGAAGGAGACGGAGCCCGCTCCGATTTCCAGGCTGGCCTTACGTGGGACGATCTTGATTGGCTGCGCGACACCACGGCTCTACCACTTATGGTCAAAGGCGTGCTATGCGGCGAAGACGCTTCGCTCGCCGTCCAACATGGCGTGGACGTTGTCTACGTTTCCAACCACGGCGGTCGCCAGCTCGACCACGCCCCCGCGACGATCGAGGTGCTCCCGGAGATCGTGGCCGCGGTCCATGGGCGAGCCGAGGTACTCGTGGACAGCGGGTTCATGCGCGGGACGGATGTCGTAAAGGCGTTAGCGCTTGGAGCCCGCGCCGTCTGCATCGGGAAGCTCATGACCTGGGCGCTGGCCGCCGGCGGCGAGGCCGGCCTCCAGTGTGCGCTGGAGCTGCTTCAGGAAGAAATGAGCATCACCATGGCCAACATCGGCGTTCATACTATTGCCGAGCTAGGCCCCGAATACGTGCGCACCAGCTTCCCACCAGCCGCGGCCCCCTGGCCCGTCGAGGTTGAAACCCGAGACCTCACATAGGCCAATCTTCCGGCCAGAATGGCCGCAGTTCCTGGTACTCAGGATCATCTACGGATTCACCGCGGATCCGCGCCAGAGTCGCAACCAGCTCCTTGGCGCTCATGTTGAGCGCGCTCGAAACCATACCCGTGGTCTCTTCGAAGTCACCGTGACAGTTGCTGTAACAGCCGCGCATGCGTGACAGGGTGTAGCGATCCTGTTCGGTCAATGCCATGGCGCCCTCCCTCTCCCTTTATCATCCCGCCTGCGCGTATCCGATCGGCTGCGCCGTGATTACCACCGTGGTCGTGGACGGTGCTCCCCCGGCGTCGACTGTAACGCGGAGCCGCGCGAAGATGCGCCAGGACTCGCCTCCCCACTCGACACTGAGAATCACAAAGGCGTTCTCCACGACAGTCCCTGCTTCCTCCTGACACCGCACGAGAAACGGGAGATTGACGTGGCTCCCCATCCTGACGATAGTCGGCGGTGCGTATTGTGTCCGGTCTGCGTGCAGCTTTCCATGCGGCAGCCATCCGGCCAGGACCCGAATCTCCTTCACATCGACGTTTCGCACCCGCCACGCCATCCGCCAGAATCCAGGTGCATCGCTGGGCTCACACGACTCCAAGTCGACCTCAACCAGGGGGCCAACCCAGTCATCACTCATGCAGCATTACCCCGTCGAGATCTTGGGCGTCGTCGCATACGTGCCATCTAATAGCGTTCGAGGAGCAGCTTGACCTCCTCGTCGTGCGGCATGTCTCTGAACGCCTCCCACTCGGCGCGGCGCACGGCGAGAAACGAGCGGAGCAGCTCAGAACCCAGCGCCTCGGCGAGAACGGCATCCTTTTCGAGCTCAGTGATTGCGTCGCCAAGGTTTGACGGAAGAGCGCTGATTCCGAACGCCGCCTGCTCGTCTGGCGATAGATCTGCCGGGTCAAGCTGAATGGGCTCGCCGAGCGTCAGCCCACGAGCCATCCCATCCAACCCAGCAGCGATGACCGCGCCTATCGCCAGATACGGGTTGCAGCTTGAATCAACCGTCTTCAGCTCGACGTTGGTGATCGGCTTGCCGTAGCGCGACGCTGGCGGCACCCGCACGCTGGCCTCCTTGTTTCCGTAGCCCCAGGAGACAAAGGCGCCGCTCCAGAAGCGCGGCCTGATCCGTTTGAATGAGTTGGAAGTGGGCGTGGTGATCGCGACCAGCGCAGGCAAGTGCGCGAGGATACCCGCGATGAAAGGTCGCGCTTCCTGGCCCAGCTCGGCCGGCCGCTCCACGTCTCCCATGAGATTGTGCTCACCCCGCCATACGCTCAAATGGAGATGTGCCCCAGTCCCTGCTCGCTCCTCGAAGATCTTGGGCAAGAACGATGCGATCAGCCCGTGTTGCGCAGCCACCGCGCGCACCGTCTCGCGGAAGACCACCTGGTTGTCCGCGGCCGTGAGGGCATCCGCGTAGCGTATGGGCATCTCGAACTGCCCCGGGCCCGACTCGGCGTAGCATTGTTCGGCCATCAGCCCCTGAGCCTCGAGCGCTTCGGCAATCGCGTTGAGCTCAACCGCCATTCTGTCGAGCGCGCTCGTCTGAGCGAAGACGGAAGTGTCAACCGGGGTCCACCCACCGTTGGGCTCGGGTCGCAGCAGATAGAACTCATCCTCGAACGCCGCTTTCACACTCAGCCCGACAGAGTGGGCGCGGTCGATCATGCGACGCAAAAACCCACGTGGGCACAGTTTCCACGGCTCGTCCCCGTCGTAGATGTCGGCGAAGACGCGGGCGTGACCCACGGCGTATGGCAGCGGCCGCAACGTGCCCCAGTCCGCGCGCATGTGGACCTCACCGACAGGGGTTAGCCCGGACCCTTGAGACAGCGCGTCGTACATCACCGGCAGCGCCTGGACAGCGGGCGTGATACCCACCCCACCACCGTCGACGTATTCGCCGATTGACGGTGCATGGACCGCCTTGGCGCGAATCAATCCTGCGTTGTCGGTCCACACGAAGCGAACGAAGCGGATCGCCAGATCATGGATTGAGGAGGCGATGGCAGCGGCGCCTGGTTCCAGCTCGCCCTCCAACTATTGCCAGTCGCTCAGATAATAAGCGCATCGCCATTTGTCCATTGAGCCAGTCGGGCCAATCTCGGGGCTGCTAGGAAGCTGCCACCGCGAGCGCGGCGCTCCGAAGCGGCGGCCCAGCCTTCCCATAGCGAGCCGCCACAACCTCTGCCATGATCGCCAGGGCGATCTCCTCGGGCGTCTTGGACCCAATGTCCAGCCCGATGGGCGCGTGCATTCGCGCTATCGCTTCAGCCGACACCCCTTCCGCTTGCAGGCGACGGTTTCGGTCCTCGTTCGTCTTGCGACTCCCAATCGCACCGAGATAGGCGGCGTCCGTGTTGAGAACAAGCTTGATCACCGGCTCATCGAGCTTGGGATCGTGCGTCAACACCACGACCGAAGTGTTTTCGTGGATGCGAGCGCCCGCCAGATAGTCCGCGGGCTGCTGAATGATCAGCTCGTCCGCGTCCGCGAACCGCTCGCGGGTGGCGAATACGCCGCGCGGGTCGATCACCGTCACCCGGTAACCGAGGATCTTGGCGTACTTCGTAAGCGGAATCATCAGCAGTGTGGGCGGCGCCGGGTAGCTGTCGTAAAAGATCTCGACCTCTTCGCCGTGACTGTCTACCGCCGGCGCGATCCGCGAAACGCCCTGGCGCAGCAACGCCGAGGCGCGCTCCTGCACCGCGGAGTCAAGCTTCCCGTCGCCTGCCGAGCCCTGCAGCCGGCCGCCCACGACCAGGGCACGTTCCCCAAGCCGCGCCGCTGGCCGAACGATGGTAGCGATCGAGGCGGGCGTCTCCTGGCGGCGAGCATCGGCCGCCGCGCCGTACGACGCAAGGTTGCCAGCCCCCTCGATGAGGACCTCGATGGAGCCGCCGCATGCCAGCCCGACCTCGATCCCGGCCTCGTCGCTGATCCCATAGCTGACCAGTCTCGGCCGACCATCGCGCAGCACCTCCATCGCGTGGCTCGCCACGTCCCCCTCGACGCAGCCTCCACTGACGGAGCCAGCGATCTCGCCCGCATCGGTGACCAGCAGCTTGGCGCCCTCCGAGCGCGGCGTCGAACCCGACGTCTTCACCACCGTCGCAACCGCGACGGTCCGCCCCTCCTTCTGCCACGCTGCAAGCTGATCGAGTACGTCGTCCATTCCAATCCTCCCCGCATTCTGTCATTCTGAGGGCGGATCCCGATGAATCCGTGACCCCGCCGTCATCGGCCATTTCCGCAATGCCACGGATCCTTTGCTGCGCTCGGGATGACGGTGCTCCCTACGCTAGCGCCATCGATCTGCCGTCCCTCTTGGCGATGTCCAACGACGGTCCCTTCGCCAGCGCGCTCGCCAGCTTCTGCAGGCTCGCCAGGTTATGAGCCGATGCGAACACATCGACGTGCGGGAGCGCGGCCACCATGCCACGCGCCACCGGCTCGTACCCGGGCTTGCCAAGAAGCGGATTCAGCCAGATGACCCGCGCCGCTCGCCGGTGCAACACCTCCATCTCCTCCGATAATACGTCCGCCTGCCCAGTGTCGAGACCATCGCTGAGGACGATGACAACCGTCCGGCCGTCGACCAGCCGACGTGCGTAATTGTTATTGAACGTCTGAAGGCTCTCGCCGATCCGCGTACCGCCGGACCAGTCCGGCACGTCGTGCGCGATGTCGTCCACGGCCGTCAAGATGTCCGAGTGTTTGAAGTAGCCTGACACGCGATGCAGCGAAGTGCTGAACACGAACGACTCGACGCGCCCGATCACGTTTTGCATGGAATGGATGAACTGCAAGAGGAAAACGCTGTACTGCTCCATGCTACGACTGACGTCACAGATGAGCACGATGCGCGGCTTGCGGATCCGCCGCTCCAGACGCGACAGCTCGAGCACGTAGCCGCCGTACTTCACATTGCGGCGGATCGTGCGCCGCGGATCGATGCGCTTGCCTCTTGCCGTCACCCGCACCCGACGGCTCTTGCGGGTTGCAATGCGCCTGGCGATGGCCACGCAGGCGCGCGCGACTGCCCCAAGCTCCTCCGGCTGGAATTGCGAGAAGTCCTGTTGCATCAGGATCTCGGCAGGGCTGTACGAGATCTGGCTCTGCTCGCCCGGCCGCGCGCCGCCCTCGGCGCCCATCTTCGTGGTCACCTGCTCCTTTGGCATCGCCCGCTCATCAAGCGCCCACATGCCCCAGAAGCGTTCGAACAGGTCGTCGTATTCGGCCTGCCGGTCCCGATCCCACAGAAATACTGACCGCAGCGTGAGATAGAACTCGACGCGATCGCTGATGTCGACGACGCCCAGCGCACGCAGCCCGTCCTGCACCTCCGCAGGACTTACGATGAAATCATTCGCCCGCAGCAGCCGCGCGAAGTCGATGACGTTTTCGGACAGGTCGCTCCGGCTCGCCCGACCTCGCTCCGAAACTAGCACCTCGTCGCCTCAGTTCCCTCTCTCGGGGACAGAGCATGGCGAGGATCTGCGATTCGCTGAGCCACGGCTACCGCCCAGCGCTACCGTCGACTGCGGCGAGCACCCGATCCCGCGCCTCTGGCAGCTCCCCGAATGGAACCGCCGCAAGGGCACCGACGAGCTTTTCCATGCGTGGCCCCGCGTACCGAACGATGTCTTCGTGGTCTTTGAAGAGACAGCCAAGCGTCTCCGAGACCGACTCGGCCTCCAGGTGCTCCTGGTGCAACGCCATCAGGCTCACTGCCCAGTCGATCGTTTCCGCGATGCCCGGCACTTTGGTCAGCTTCAGCTCGCGCGCCACCTGCATGAATGCCGCCACCTGCGCCGCGAGCTGCTCGGTGATCTTCGGCACACGGTTGCGGATGATGCGCACTTCTTTTTCGTACGACGGATAGTCGATCCACAGATAGAGACAGCGCCGCTTCAGCGCGTCGCTCAGCTCGCGGGTGCGGTTGGACGTGAGCACGACGTACGGCCGATGGTCCGCCTTGATCGTGCCCAGCTCCGGGATCGTTACCTGGAAGTCCGACAGCACCTCGAGGAGAAACGCCTCGAACTCTTCGTCGGCGCGGTCCACCTCGTCGATCAGAAGTACCGGCGATTGATCGGCTTCCGTAATCGCCTCCAGCAATGGACGCTTGAACAGGAACGATTCACTGAAGATCAGGTGCTCCTTCTCCTGCGTCGAAAGGCCCCCTCCCTCCTCGATCCGCATCCGCAGCATCTGCTTCGGAAAATTCCATTCGTAGAGAGCCGTGTTCGCATCCAGGCCCTCATAGCACTGCAGGCGAATCAGCCGCGTTTCCAGCGCCTGCGACAGCACCTTCGCCACCTCGGTCTTTCCCACACCCGCGGGTCCCTCGATGAGGATCGGTTTGCGCAGCTCCATGGCCAGGAACACCGTCGTTGCGATCGCCCGATCGGTGACATAACGCTCCTGCTCCATCAGATCCTGTACGCGCCGCACGCCTTCGATCACAGGTAATGCCTCATCCTGGTATGCCGAGCGCAAACTTCAGCGCCGCGTCTACGGCCCGGATCTTGCTCGGACTGAGAAGGCCAACCCGTTCCTTAAGCAGTGCGGTGTCCACCGTGTTGATGTTGTCCAGATTGGCTGCCGATCGGCGTGGCAATCCATCCTCAGGTCCTAACATTACTTCGACCGCGATCCCGCGAATACGGGTGCTGACCTCGGCGATTGTTGCCCGGCGCCGCAACTCATAGGAGTCGTCTCTGGATAACAGCACTACGGGGCGGCGTCCGGAAGGCGGATCCAGGTCAGCCCACCATACCTCGCCGCGCCTCACTCCCAGGGCCCCCACTCGATGAGCTTTTGCATAGCCCGAGTCTGCTCAATCTCTTCCTCAGTCTCCGGAAACTCCAGGTATCCTCGACGATACTGCTCCGCAAGCTCGCGCTCCCGCGCCTGGAGAATGTGCTCCTCCAGCAGGCGCCGAAAGAACTCGCTGCGCGTCTGCCCGTTGGCCTCTTGCTCGCGCTCGGCGGTTTCCAGCAACTCTGACGGCAGGCTGATGGTCACTTTCGAAACGGTCTTCATAGTCATCACCTGTGTTCCTACCATCTTCATCTGGTGGTAGGAACTATATCATACCGCTTGCGGACATGCCCCAGTGCGATGGCCTACAGCGCCGCTACGCTCCAGACCTCGCGGCCACCGCGCCCGTTAGCAACGTTCCAATCGAGCGCTTCGATGACCTCGCCTGTCACGGTGATCGGGTCTTGCTCGGCAAGGAACAATGCGAGCGGGAGCGACGCGCCCGTCTGCATGGCCATGGCGCGCCGCTCGGGCGTCATCGCCTCGACGTTCGTTCGCTCGGTGACCGTCATGCCAGGATAGATGGCGTTGACCGCAACGTTGTGCTCTTGCAGGTCCGCTGCCCACCCACGGGTGAGCGCATCCAGCCCGCTCTTCGTCGCGCCGTACAGCGACTCGCCCAACCGCCCCCGCTGGCCCGCGGAAGACGACATGTTGATGATGCTTCCACGCCCCTGCCGGATCATGATCGGCGCACAGGCCCGGGAGCATAGGAAGACACCCGTCAGGTTTACGTCGATCATGCGCCGCCAGCGATCCGTCGGCATCTCGGACAGTAGCCGTTGACCCTCGGGAAAGAAGCCGCCCTTGAGTCCCGCGTTGTTGACCAGCGCGTCGATGCGCCCGAAGCGAGCCAGGCCAGCGGCGATCGCCGCGTCCACACTCGCTTCGTCGGCTACGTCCAGCTCGACGGCCAAAGCAACGCCACCGCTGGCCTGGATCTCGTCCGCGACGGCCTGGTTGAGCGCGTGAGTTGTCGATCCAACCACCACGCTGTACCCTGCGCGGGCGAATCCGAGAGCCAGCGCCTTGCCGATCCCACGCCCCGCGCCGGTCACGAAGGCGACGCGCACAACTGGCTGAGCGCCGCTCACTGGAGACACGGGACCACAGGAACTGGTCCCCTCCCCCTCGATCTGGGAGGGAGTCGGGTGGGAGGTGCACTGACTGCCCCTCTCCTGCCGCAGCGGGAGCGGGGGTGAGGGCATCCAATGGTTGAGACAGCCATCGTACCTTTAGCAACGGAGGTTGCCCTCACCCAACCTCTCCCATTTCGATGGGAGAGGGGCAGTCTGGGCCCGACTGGCTCCATCCGTGAAGAGGCGACGCGCATGTTATCTGACCCACTAGATTACGCCACCCTTCTGCTCCTGCAACGACGCGAACACCCGCTCGGCCGTAAGGGGGAGTGTCTTCATGCGGACGCCGACGGCGTCGGTGATCGCATTCGCGACGGCGGCCGCCACGCCGCTGTTGGTGATCTCCCCAGCGGCCTTCGCGCCAAACGGACCGCAGCCGACCGGGTCCTGCACCAGAACCGTGCGCAACGGCGGAATGTCCATCTGCGTCGGAAGCTTGTACTCGCCCAGGCTCAGCGTCGTGATGAGGCCGTCCTGCTCGACAAGCTCTTCCATCATGGCATTTCCAAAGCCGAACACGAAGCTGCCGTCGAGCTGCCCCTGATGCGCAACCGGGTTGATGATCGTCCCCACGTCCACGACCTGAACCGCGTCGAGGATCTCCACGCGGCCGGTATCCGGATCGACCTCGACCTCGATCATGTAGGCGTAGAAATTGAAGTCGGCCTCGTCGTGGCTCAGCGTGTTGCTGTCGTAGGCGCCGATCGCCTCCACCTCGCCGCCGGCGGCAATGCGCCCAGCAACGTCGGCAAAATCCCCTCCCTCGCCGCTGCCATCGGCAACCACGAAGCGGTCGCCTTCCAGCCGCACCTTGCCCGCCGGCCAGCCCATCACCTCGGCTGCCAGATCCTGAAGCTGCTCTTTGAGGCTGGTGGCGCCGGCAATAGTGGCCTGCCCGACGACGTGCGTGACGCGGCTGGCGCCCGACCCCCCATCCAGCCGGGCCTCGCCGGTGTCGCCGTACCGCACCTCGATGCGCTCGGGATCGACCGAGAGAACGGCCGCGGCCACCCGCCTCACCACCGTTGCCGAGCCGCTGCCCTGATCGGGCGTCGCGTACAGGGCCTCGATCTTCCCGCCCTTCAGCAGGCGCAGCACGATCTCGCTCTTGCCAGTTCCGACATGCCGGTGGCGCAGCACGACCCCGCGTCCGTGGTTCGGCAGCAGCGGCCTGCCCCAGCTCGTCTCTCGCTTGACCGCCTCCAGCACCTCGACCGCCTTGGGCTTGTGAAACCCCTCATTCGCGGGACCACGGTCGCCATCTCGCACGCAGTTCAGCAGGCGAAACTCGACAGGGTCCATCCCCAGCTCGCGCGCAATGTGATCGATGTGGCCCTCGCCGGCGTGCCCGGCGTAGATCGACCCCGGCGCGCGCATGTGTCCGCACGGAACCGTATTGGTGTAGCTGACGAACGTTTCGATCCGCGTATTCGGGACGTTGTAAACCTCGAGAGGCCCCACTCCAGCGGGCACAAGGCAGTTGGGCATTGGCTTCGCGGCGCCGTAGGCGCCCCCATTGAAGTAGGCGCGCGATTGGTGCGCGATGATGCGGCCGTCGCGGTCTACCCCGGTGCGCAGATAGAACTTCACCGCGTGGCGCGGCGCCCCCGCCGCCAGCTCCTCAGCGTAGGTGTTGATCGACCGAATCGGGCGCCCCGTTGCCCGCGCCAGGTAGTAGCAGGGGAACTCGTCGATCACATTGCCCTTGCCGCCGAAGTCGCCGCCGATGAACATGCTATCCACGACGATCTTCGGGCTCGGGTGGCCGGTGACTCGCGACAACTGCGTGCGCAGCCCGAACGGCGCCTTGGCAACCGAGTACACGTGAACGACGTCGTCGCCATCGATCCACAGCACGCACGCGTGCGGCTCGATGTATCCCTGGTGCTGGCGGGGGCCGCTGTACTCGTCCTCGAAGACACGATGGGCGCTCGCGAAGACCCGCTCGATGTCTTCCTCCCCCTTCTTGACCAGCTCGTAGCCCTGCAAATTGAGGTTCGGCCGATCGCCACGCTTCCCCATCCCGTAGAAATAGCCCGATGGATCGGGGTGCAGCAGTGGGGCGCCATCCCGCAGCGCCTCTTCCGCGTCGAAGACGGAGGGCAGGTCTTCGTACTCGACCTGGATGAGCTTGATCGCATCATCGGCCGCTTCGCGCGTCTCGGCGGCGACGGCTGCCACCCGTTCGCCTGCGAATCGAACCTGGTCAACAGCCAGCACCGGCCAGTCGTACAGCACCCGTCCAAAGAGCTTCAGCCCGATGTCTGCGCCCGTCAGCACGGCCTTCACGCCGGGCACGGCCTTCGCGGCCGACGTGTCGATGGAAACGATGTGCGCATGCGGCAGTGGGCTCAGCAGAAACTTCGCGATCAAAGCATCAGGCACTTTCACGTCCGCCGTGTACCGTGCCCGTCCGCTGACCTTGAGCGGCCCCTCGATGCGGTACTCGGGCGCCTCGAAAATGCGCGCCGCGTCCTCGGTCAGCATGCTCACTTCGCGATTCCCGCGGCAATGGCCTTGCTCAGGTTCTGGCCGAACTCCCCAACCATCTGGTCCGCCTTTTTGCGGATGATCGGCTGCCCGAACTCTCCGACGCGCCCCATGATCTGCGCGTCCGTCTCCATGCGCAATTCGGTCACCGGCGGGTCGGTCGAAACCTCACTGAGCGACATCGTGAGCACCGCCTTCACAGCGCCACCCGCCCGCTTGTCAGCCGCGTCCGCGCGCATGGACGCGGTGTGCGCCACCTCATCACGCTCGACGATTGAGACGTCGCCCTGAAACGCCAGGCGAATCGGCCCAACGCTGACCTTGATCGTCCCGCGATACTTGTCGTCGCCCAGCGGCTCAACGGACTCCACGCCCGGCGCGCACTTCGCAACCGCCGGCACGTCCATCAAGAACGCCCACACCTGCCCAATCGGCGCCGCGATCGTAGCCTTATGCTCTAGCTTCACTTTCCACCCCCATCGAGAAGCGAGCGCAGCGCCCGCCCGGTCCACACGCGCGCCATCTCGCGCTTGTACTTCGCCGATCCGCGGACGTCGTCCAGCGGATCGACCTCATCGCGCACCAACTCGGCTGCCTCGTCGATCATTGGGCCAGTGAGCCGCTGGCCCTGCAGCGCGGCCTCAACCTTTCGCGCCCGAATCGGCGTGGGGGCCGCCGAGCCCAGCGCCACCCGCACGTGCTCGCACGAGCCGTCAGCGCCGAGCCGCAGCGCCGCTCCCACGGACAAAGTGGCGTAGTCATCCTCTGTGCGCGGCAGGAACTTGACGTACGTGGACTTTGTTCCAGCCACGATCGCTGGGAGCCGCACGCTCGCCAGCAGCTCCCCCTCCTCCACGACCGTCTCGAAGTAGTCGCGGAAGAAGCCGTCCAGTGGCACCGTCCGTTCACCGATCTTGCTCTGAATCACCACCTCGGCGTCGAGCGCGAGCAGGATGGGCGGCGGGTCTTGGGCAGGGTCGGCGTGCACCAGGTTTCCACCGATCGTCGCCTGATTCCGAATGCGAATGGTTGCGATGCGCTCGAAGGCCTCGACGAGCGTCGGACAATAGTCGCGCACGTGCGACGACCGCTCCACCTCGCGATGAGTTGTAAGCGCCCGAATCTCGATGCCACCAGACGAAGCGCCAATCCCACGCAGCTCATTCGCGCTCCGAAGCCCCACTACGTGGCCGGGCTGAATCAGCCCTTGCTCCATCATCAGCATCAGCGAGGTTCCACCAGCCATCAGATGCGCGTCTTCGCCATATTGGGCCAGCAGGTCGAGCGCCTCGGCAGCGCTGCCGACCGCGTGGTAGTCGAAGGTCCTCATGACGGCGCCCCCTCTCCTGAAGCGGCCGCGAGGATCGACTCGACGATCTTGTAGTAGCCGGTACACCGACAGAGGTTCCCCATCATCCAGCGCTTCACCTCGAGCTCGGTCGGATGCGGGTTGTCTCGCAGCAGCGCGGTTGCCGCCATGATCTGTCCCGGCGTGCAAATGCCGCACTGAAAGCCACCGTGCCGAATGAAGCACTCCTGAAGCGGCGTCAGCGGCCCCTCAGGCGGGGAAAGCCCTTCGATGGTTTCGACGGACGTCCCATCGACGAAGATGGCCGGCATCAGGCAAGCGGACACCATGTCCCCGTCCACCAGCACCGCGCAGGCGCCGCACACGCCCACACTGCAACCCTCCTTCGTACCCGTCAGCCCGAGGCCCTCGCGAAGTAAGTCGACCAGCCGCCGATGGGCTGGCACTTCGACCTCCTGGGGCGCGCCATTCAACTCGAACCTGATTCGGTGTGTACTCACCACCTTCTCCACACGCGGACTCTCTCCGGGGACATCCCGGTCCACACGTCATCAGAATAACGTCCCCGGCTCGGCAGCGCAGAGTATATATGCGCGCGCCCGTGTCACGTTTCGTGGGACGATTTTCGTTGAAGATCACGACCGTGGACGTCTTCCCGCCTCGCGCCCGATCACGAGACGTGCTTCTGTCGGTCTGCGAAACGGGCCAGGCACAAAGCAAGAGGCTGGCTGGTCCGGGAGATCCCGGAGCCAGCCAGCCTCTTCAATTCCGTAGCGCCACGATCAGCTTAGGACGGTCGCGGCCCTACTGTTCCCTCCGTCATGATGATCGCGGCGCCGTTTCCTACCTTCCGCGCCGTCGCAGGCCGAGCGCCACCGCGGCCAGCGACAGCCCGATCAAGCCCACGGCAGGGCCTCCTCCCGCGACCGGACCACCCGACCGTGGCAGTCGGTCGATCAGACTTCCTAGCACGTCACTTACCGGCGCGGGGGGATCGTCGTCCACAAGCTCATCAGGCAGGTCGAGGATCTCGGCCGCCACACCCGATTCTGGTGGCGCCGGGGGTGCGGGCGGCGCAGGTGGCGCTGGGGCAGGCGGTGCAGGGGGAGCGGGTGCAGCGGGCGCCGGTGCGCCGCTGCCGCCGGTGCCCGTGCCGCCGCCACTGCTGACGCCAGTCCCGCCGCCACCGGTGATGCCGACGCCGGTGCCACCGCCGCCACCACCACCGCTGATGCCGGTGCCGCCGCCGCCTCCGCCGCCACCGGTCGTGCCCAGCGTCGGCGTCGCCGTGTTGGTTGCGGTCGCGGTGGCGGTCGCCGTCGGCGTGTTGGTTGCGGTTGCCGTCACCGTCGGCGTGTTAGTTGCGGTCGGGGTCGGTGTTTCAGTACTCCCGGTGATCGGCACGTCTGGAGTTGATGTAGCCGTCGGGGTCCTCGTAGCCGTGGGGGTGCGTGTTGCCGTTGGGGTTGGCGTGGGCGTGCATCCATTGCCGCCATTGCCGCCATTGCCGCCATTGCCGCCACTGCCGCCACTGCCGGTCTGTGCGTTTGGATTGGCGGGGCATGGGGTTGGAGTGGCAGTGGGGGTGCAGCCATTGCCGCCGCTGCCGCCGCTGCCGGTCTGTGCGCCTGCACCGACGGGGCACGGGGTCTTAGTGGGATTGCAGTCGTTGTTGCCACCGCTGCCGCCGCTCATTGTGTCTGAATGGGGGGTGCAGCCACCCTGGCCGCCGCCACCACCACCGCAGCCACTGCCGCCCTGTGAAGTTGCAGTGTCTGAGCAGGCTCCGCCACCACCGCCACCGCAGCCCCGGCCGCCCTGTGAAGTTGCAGTGTCAGAGCAGGCTCCGCCGCCACCGCCGCCGCAGCTGCTACCGCCCTGTGCGGTTGCAGCGTTCGAGCAGGCGCC
>JAERMM010000278.1 GCA_016844585.1 Chloroflexota bacterium
GGTATCGTTGGGATCGTCAATACCGATGGCTCGCCTGTTGACCGCGACCTCCTCGTCCGGCTGACGGACTCGCTGGCCTTCCGCGGGCCGGACCGCCGCGATGTCTGGATAGATGGCGCCGTTGGGCTCGGCCACGCCCAGCTATGCACGACGCGCGAGCAGGCGACAGAGCAGCAGCCGTTCACGGTGGACGGGACGACGTGCATCACCGCTGACGTCCGTCTAGACGGGCGGGCCGAGTTGGCCCAGCGACTTGATCCCGGAGGGAAGCGGCTGAAGGGAGCCCCAGACGTGGAGCTCCTTCTGCACACCTATCTGGCCTGGGGGGAGCAATGTCTTCGCCAGTTGATTGGGGACTTCGCCTTCGCCATCTGGGATGGCCCACGGAAACGGTTGTTCTGCGGCCGCGACCAGCTGGGAGTGAAGCCGTTTTACTACGCTCACATGAAGAACAGCTTCGTCTTCAGTAACACCTTGCAGTGTCTTGTCACATGTCCGGGCGTCTCGCATGAGCTGAACGACCTCGCCGTCGCTGATTTCTTGTTGTTTGAGGCCAACCAGGATCCAACGACGACGACGTTCGCCGCTATAAATCGTTTGCCGGCCGCGCATGAGCTGATCTGCAACGGCCGATCCGTTCAGACCAGGCGCTACTGGCGGCTGGCCTCCGACGGACACGTCGAGTACGGCGACAGGCGAGATTACGTGGAGCGTTTCAGGGAGCTGTTCGGGGTCGCGGTTCGCGACCGGCTCCGCGCCGACAGCGTCGGCGCATTCATGAGCGGCGGAATGGACTCCACTTCTATCGTCGCGACGGCTTGCGCAGCCCGTTCAAGCGGAAGCCCCGAGGCCCCCGTCACGATTACTGCCCAGTGCGTGTACTATGACCGCCTGTTCGACGACCAGGAACCACGCTTTGCGCGCATCGTGGCGGAGCACTTCGACCTGCCGGTCCAGTGGCTCAAGGCCGACGATTACGCGCTTTTCGACGGCGGCGCCACAGTCGGCTGGCGAACGCCGGAGCCAATGCATGATCCAACTCCCGCGATCTGTCGCGCATCCTACGCGCAGATCGCCCAAGCCAGTCGAGTCGTACTGCACGGAGTGGGCGGTGATCCGCTGTTCATGCCCTCGCCCAGGTACGTGCTGGATTCGCTACGAGCCCTCCGCCTCGACCGGCTGACCGCGCCGGCCCTCTGGCTACTTCGATCAAGGAGGAAACTGCCGCGGATCGGTCTACGCGGGGCGCTGAGACAGGCCCTGGGGGTAAAGCCTCTCTGTTATGGCTATCCCGGCTGGCTGGATCCGGATCTCGAAGCGTCGCTCAAACTGAGAGAGCGATGGGAGAATGTCTATGGCGGCCGGCCAATTGAGCACTCCACCCATCCAGAGGCGTACGCATCGCTGACAGGCCAATTCTGGCAGAATTGGTTTGAGCGCGAGGACGCAGGGTTTATCGGGGTCGCGATTGAAGAACGGTTCCCGTTCTTCGACGTCCGCCTCTTGGAGTACGTGCTGTCGATACCGCCGCTCCCGTGGTGCATCGAGAAAGAGTTGCTTCGGTCGGCGATGCGCGGCCTGCTGCCGGAGGCGGTCCGCATGCGGCCCAAAGCGCCCCTCGGAGGGGTTCCATACGTCGCACTTCTGGCGCAGCCTGAGGCGCGGTGGCTCGACAGGGCTATGCTGTCAGACACCACGCGAAGATACGTCAGAGCAGACTTGGTGCCCCCGGCAACCGTGTCTCCTCATCCCATGGAAAGTTGGGTAAACTTACGGCCGTTCAGCTTCGACAACTGGCTAGCTGGTTTGAGGCCATAGAGGCCATAAACGTAAAGGTATTGATGACAAACCAGAGCGCGGCCGAGAGAAAGACTTACTCGACGCCTCGCCTCGTCCGGTACGGGACGCTGTCAGAGATGACCCACAGCAGCGATAAGGTGGGGTCTCTCGACGGCTCGAAGATGCAAAACGACAGAACCTAACGCAGGTCGCCAAGTGCTCAATACTGGTCGTCGGATGTACCGCTGTTTTGGGCTCACGTTGTCGTCGGATGTCCCCATCGGCGGGCTGTCGGCGGATTCCGAGACGGGCGAGCCCGATGTTCTCGTACACCTCGCCTCCCCTCCACCCTGGAAGGAGGCCTGCGGCTCCCACCTCCAGCCCCGCTATGTGAGCCCGACTCTCAGCGAAAACGGGCTCCCGACTCTTTCGGTGGTGACGCTCGACGATGGGACGTTCTGGTTCCGATACGCGGACGACACGCAGTTTTTCGTGGAGCCGCGCGGACGAGAGGTGTGGGCAACCTGGCCGGAACGGTTTACGGTGGATGACGCGGCCACGTACCTGCTTGGACCGGTCCTGGGATTCGTGCTGCGGCTGCGCGGAGTCACCTCGCTGCACGCGAGCGCGGTCCGCGTCGGGGATCGGGCTTTCGCCATCGTGGGCCCGGCCGGGGCGGGAAAGTCGACGACGGCGGCTGCGTTCGCGCAGCGCGGGTATCAAGTTCTCGCAGACGACGTGCTTTCCATCGTAGACGACGGGGGGTACCTGCGCATCCTTCGCGCCTTTCCACGTCTGCGGCTGTGGCCCGAGAGCGTGAGCATCCTGTTTGGCTCCCCGGACGCCCTGCCTCGCCTGACACCGACGTGGGACAAGCGCTACATGGACGTAGCAACTGAGCGCCGAGGGGGCCTACATCGGCGCTCGCGTCTCGCGGCTGTTTACGTCCTCTCCAACCGCTCGAATAGCCTCGTCGCGCCCTTCGTGGGGCCGGCCATTACGAACCCGGTGATTGAGCTGAGCGCTAACACTTACGTCAACTACCTCCTGGACGGGCCGATGCGGGCTCGTGAGTTCAACCTTCTGTGCCGGCTTGTGGAGCAAGTGCCGGTCCGCTCTGTCGTAGCGCACGCGGACGGCAATCGCATTCCGGCTCTGTGCGACGCCATCATGCGAGACTTCAACGCCATCGAGGACGCGGACGCCGTAGCGAATAATGTTCCAGCATGAGCCAGTACAGTCTCAGCGCCTACGGCCAGATGATCGCGGATCGGCAGCGGACCGACGCCTACCTGGCGGCGCTTCGCCAGTCTATCCGGCCGGGCTGCACGGTTCTCGAGATTGGGGCCGGCATTGGCTTTTTCGCGTTCATGGCGCTGCGGCTTGGGGCCGGCACGGTCTACGCCATCGAGCAGGACCGGTCGATTGAGGTAGCGCGGCAGATCGCTCGGGCCAACAACGTCGAGGGCATTCACTTCATCGAGGACGTTTCGACCCGCGTCGATCTGCCCTGCCGGGCAGACGTCGTCTTCTCGGACCTTCGCGGCGTCCTGCCTCTTTGTCAGCAGCACATTCCGTCCATCGCCGATGCGCGCAGGCGACTCCTCGCGAGTGGCGGCACGCTCGTCCCCCAATGCGACACAATCTGGGCCTCGCCTGTCGAAGCCACGGAGCTTTATGCCCGAACCGCCGATCCGTGGGGAGAGTCCCTGTGCGAGCTGGACATGAGCGCGGCGCGCAGCCTTCTGCTCAACGGCTGGCGGAAAGCACGGGTCGATCCCGCCCAGCTGCTGGCCGAGCCCAGCCAATGGGCGCAGATCGACTACACCACCGTCGAAGAGCCGGATGTGCGCGGCCTGCTGCAGTGGACCGTCGCGCGCGCCGGTGCCGCGCATGGCATCTGCGCCTGGTTCGACACCATTTTGGTACCCGGCATCGGGTTTTCCAACGCCCCCAGTCAGCCCGAGGCCATCTACGGGAGCGCCTTCTTCCCGTTCAGCGAGCCGCTCGCCGTCGATGCGGGCGACGTGATCAGCGTGGATTTGCGGGCCGACCTCGTGGGCGACGACTACGTCTGGA
>JAERMM010000064.1 GCA_016844585.1 Chloroflexota bacterium
GACGCTGCCGTCAGAGCCTACGCGGCGTTCGTGAGCAACCAGGTGGCCGCTTGTTGCTTGCTCACGCTCGCAGCAGACGCCGTGGCCCGCATCATCGAGTTCGGAGTGCGGCTCGCTGATGACCAAGGCCGACTGTCCACCCAGTTCGAGCTGGTGGCCGATCTCGTGCGTGAGTCTGACTACCAAGCACGAGCGGACGGTGCAGCTCAAGTCTCCGCCCGCCATGTGGAAGTGGCCGTGGCGGCGCAGCAACGTCGGGTCAACCTACCAGAGGAAGAGCTCGGCAGGCTGATTGACGACGGCACAATCGAGATCGACACGCAATCTCGAGTCGTCGGCCAGGTAAACGGGCTTGCAGTGATGGACCTGGGCGATTACCGGTTCGCTCGGCCGACACGCATCAGCGCGCGAGTGGGAGTCGGCGGCGAAGGCCTCGTCGACATTGAGCGTGAGGTGGCTCTCTCCGGCCCTTCCCACAGCAAAGGTGTGCTCACGCTTATCGGATATCTCATCGGCCAGTATGCCGACAGGCGGCCCATCTCGATGTCCGCGCGCCTTATGTTCGAGCAGGTCCACAGCCCCATAGATGGAGACAGCGCCTCTTGCGCGGAGTTGTGCGCTTTGCTATCGGCGCTTGCGCAACTTCCCATCAATCAGGGCATCGCAATGACAGGGGCCATCAATCAAAACGGACGCGTTCAAGCAGTTGGTGGCGTCACCGAGAAGATCGAGGGCCATTTCGCTGTCTGCCGCGCGGCGGGTTTGACCGGAAACCAGGGTGTCATCATCCCGCGGTCCAATGTGCGCCACCTCATGCTCAAGCCAGATGTCGTGGACGCCGTCAAGAGCGGACAGTTCAACGTCTGGAGCGTAAGCCACGTAGACGACGCCATCCAGATCCTCACTGGCGTGCCGGCAGGAGAGCGCCAGCGGAATGGATCCTTCTCGTCACAGACGGTACATGGACGCGTTGCCAGGCGGCTGTCCGTTTTCGCCAGGGCGGTTGAGAAGCGGACGTCTGTTCCGTCGCTGCTTCGTCGTCAGGCCGCATCGCCGCCAGTTGCTACCAACCCGGTAGGCGCACGGACGCGAATGCAGGTGCCCCGACCGGGCGCGGAGTCAATACCAAGCGAGCCGCCCACAGCCGCCGCCCGCTCGTTCATCGCGGCAAGACCAAAGTGAGGGACCTGATTGCGCTGTAGGTTCTCGGGATCAAATCCGACCCCGTCGTCCTCAATCCGAATTTCGATCCATCCCGCGTCCTCCACGGCGCTTATGCCGACCGCGTGTGCATGAGCGTGCTTGCGAACGTTCGCCAGCGCTTCCTGAACGATCCGCACAAGCTGCACCTCAGCCAACTGGCCGTCAAGCACTTCACGTCCATCGAGATTGTCGACATCAAGGCGGGCTTGCACACCACTCTCCTCTTGCCATGCGGAGACGAAGTCGCGCAGCGCGTCAGCCAGCCGATGCTCACCGGTCGGTGAGGTGCGCAGCCCCAGGATGAGCTCTCGCAGGTCGTCGTATGCCTCACGTGCCGCCAGTCGGAGCTGATCGACCTGCGATGCCGCGCGCATCGTATCGCCCTGCTCCAAGAGTTCTCCGGCGGCCTGGGTCTTGATGTTGACGTAGCCAAGGACCTGAGCGACGCTGTCCTGCATCTCTCGTGCCAGACGGTCTCGTTCTTCGACGATAGCAACAGTCTGCACTTCGCGGTGGAGCCGGGCGTTCTGGATGCCAAGGGCCGCAATCGTAGCGAAGCGTACCAGCACTTCCTCGTCCTCTTTTGTGAACGCGGGCGCACCGAGCCTCTTCGCCAGGTAGAGGTTCCCGGCCACCTGGCCACGCAACAGAATTGGAACCGCAAGGAGCGAGCGCATCGAAGGATGATTAGGAGGGAAGCCAGCAGAGCGCGGGTCTCGCGTCAGGTCCGGCAGGCGGAGGTGTTCCCCCTGGTGCAAGACGACTCCGAGGAGCCCCTTCCCCTGAGGCCCCGACCCAATTGATGCCCGCCGCTCTTCGCTCAGTCCCGAGGTTATGAAGGTCTCGATGCCGCCATCGCCGCCCAGGATGGCGAGCGCGCCGTACTCAGCACGCAGGAGACCTCGTGCCTCTTCCACGATCTTCCGAAGCACCACAAGGAGGTCTAGCTCCGCCGCAATAGCCAGAGTCGCCTCGTGAAGGGCGAGCAGCTCATCCCGGTGACGCGTGACTCGTTCTTGTGATCGCGACGGGCCATCCATCGAGATTGAAAATCTGACGGGCGGCCGCGATCGCGGCAATGCTTGCAGTTGTGGCGACGATCGTAGGCCACCGCAGACGGCGCGGGCTCACGGGCGCTTTCTCCAGGTCATATTTCCTGTCACTCAACTATGTGGCGTCGCCCCCCCCACGACACGCGCCAGAGGTCGACTTCTGAGTGCTGCCCGCGGGCTTCAGTGGCTGGCGCCCACGGGTGGTGGCGGCCGCAAGTACACGCTCGGATTCCAGGCTCCCTCCACCATCAGGACGCCCAATGCCCCCTTCGCCACGCGCCACAGCGCGTGGTCTACCAGCAGGTACTGTCCGGGCTCGTCGAGCCTGAGCTCAAACGTCGACACCGAGCCGGGCGGAACGTACCACGTTTCCTCATTCGCGGTGAATGTATTGGACGCGCCTGAGTACACCCGGTCGAAAACCTCTCCGATGACGTGAAAGTTGGAGCCGATGTTCGGGCCGCCGACACCGAAGAACACCCGCACGGTTTCGCCAACGTTGGCACGAAGGGGGAACAGGCTAGTTAACGCGGCAACGTGTCCGTTGAGGGTGAAATACTCTGGTTGCTCTGCGAGCGCCTTGGCTCCACTAAACCCCTGGTGCCCTTTGTCGCCAAACGCGCCCGCGGTGTACCAGTCGCCCTGCATCACATAGAACTCACGGTCCACTTTCGGCAGGCCGCCGCGAGGCTCGACGACAATCCCACCGTACATTCCCTGCGCGATGTGCGCATACGGCGGAGCGAATGCGCAGTGGTGGGCGTAGGCTCCCTCGTTCAGCGCGGTAAAAGTGAACGTCTTCGTTTCGCCCGGCGCCACGTTGGTGACGGCCGCGCCGCCACCGGGCCCATTGACCACGTGCAGATCGATGTTATGCGGCGTCTTGCTTGACGACGGGTTGGTTATGGTGAGCCGTACGGTGTCCCCCTCCATCACGCGATGGAGGGGCCCTGGCACGGTGCCGTCGAACGTCCAGAAGTCATAGGTGGCGCCGTCCGCGATTTCCGCGGTGAGTTCCTTGACGGTCGTGTTGATTTCGACGGTCGTCGGCTCGGTGCGCGTGATCTGCGGTGGCATGATGGAGGGATCCCGCGCCACCGTTGGGACGTCGGTCTGCTTTGACGGCCCAAGGGCGCTGGTGCCGATGCGTTCGTTCGCGCTAGCGGACGCTGCCGGGGATAGTTGCCGCGCGGCGATCGCGGACTCCGCCTCGCTCCATTTGGCAAGACCCACCCCAGCGATGACGACAGCCAATAGCGAGATCGCGAGAGTGGCGATGGTCAGCGTCCTCACGGGTCCTCCTTCGGTGGGGCAACGATGAATCAGTGGCGCGAAAAGACCGCCGCCCGCCTGGCCGAGCGTTCGGAGAGCATCCAGGGGCGCCAGCGTCGCTTTTTGTTGTGCATGCAGCAGCCTGTAATTGAGCCGAAAGGCAAGCATCTCTCGGCGGGGATGACTCGGACGAGCAGGAGCCATAGGTCGCAACGAGGACGGAATGAAGCATGCCCCAAGGATGGCACGAGGAGCGCCAGGCGCACGATACCCCTTGGGGCAGCTTTCAAGGCCACCCCTGAGGGTAGCCAGTGCGCATTCGGTTTTCGGTGTCAGATTTGGCCTCGCGTGGGCTGCCAACGCGCGCTCAATGATCCCGCCTACCCTTCTGGGTAGGAGGACGTTGCTTCTACAGGTGGGGCTCCACCCCGCCCAATGTGCGTTTGAGAACCACCCACACGACCATGGTTCGCCCAACGCGGCACCGCGTACCTTTGCTTCCGGTCCGACGGGCTGCCCACCCACACGCGGAAGGTAGGTGAAGCGCAGAATGAAATCGCCACAGTGGCACCAGGACACTCCGCAACGAACCAGCGAGTGGACCTCTGAGAATGCCTACTTCGCCGAGATGGGGCGCATTCCACGGCGCTCACACGAGGAGCAAATGGCGCTTGCCGCGGCGATCGCGGCCGGCCGGCTGGCGCACGCCCGCTTGGATGAAGCGGGCATCGATTCGGCGGAACGCACCCTTCTCTCAGAGGAAATCGAAGCGGGCTGTGCCGCGCGTGAAGAGTTGTTCCTCGCCAATCTCCGTCTCGCCCTGCACCTCGCGCGGCAATTCCAGAATCGGGGGCTTCCGTTGGCCGACCTCGTTCAGGAGGCGAACATGGGCCTCTTCACCGCGGTCGACCGATTCGATCATACGCTCGGCAACCACTTTTCCACGTACGCCTTCTGGTGGATCCGCCAGGCCCTGTCAAGGGCCGTTGCAGAGCGAGGACGGCTCATTCGTCTCCCTCCGCACGTGGGTGACACGCTTCGAGATATTGAACGCGCTCGCAGCGCGCTCGCAACGGAGGGATTGGAGCCGACGGTCCCTGCGCTTGCCGCTCGGACGGGGAACAAGCCGGAGAAGGTGGAGATGATCCTGCGCGCGTGGGCATTTCCGGCGTCACTGGATGACGGACCAGGAGAAGGCGAGTTCATTCCAGATGCGGGGGCTCTCGACGTAGAGGATGAGGTGGCCGAGCAAATCAACTCCAAGGCTTTGCATGCTGCACTGCAATCTATGCCTCCACGCGAACAGCATGTGATTGCACGCCACTTCGGCCTCGACGGAGACAAGCCGGCAAAACTTGCCGAGGTTGCTCGGACGCTCGGGCTCAGCCGAGAACGCGTGCGTCAGATCGAGGTAGCCGCATTCGACAAGCTCAGGCAGTTTCCGTCGATTCGTGCGTTGCGGGTAGACGCCGAAGACGGGCTTGCATCACGGCGTCCTTAGCCAATGGGGGAAATCCAATGAAGTCCCCAATGAGGCTCAATGAAAGACACGGCGTGGCTTCAAACTAACTGACGGAGACAACAAATGCCGGTTTTCATGAACGAAGAGGAAAAAGAGCTGATCCAGATCGGGCCGGCCACGCCGTCCGGCGAGGTGTTCCGCAGGTATTGGCTGCCAGTTGAGGTTTCCGCGAATCTTGGCGGCAAGCCCGGATCCTTCCCCGGGTTTAACAACCCGCTCCGCGTCCGCGTGCTCAGCGAGGACCTCGTCCTCTTCAGAGACGGCAGTGGAAAGCCGTCGCTCCTGGCCGAGCACTGTAGCCACCGGGGCACGTCGCTCCTGTACGGCCGTGTCGAGGAGAACTGCCTGCGTTGCCTGTATCACGGTTGGGCTTACGACGGCGAGGGGAACGTCATCGATACTCCAGCAGAGCCGCCAGGCAGCAACCTGAAGCACACCGTCCGTCACCCGTCGTATCCATGCTTCGAGGTAGCCGGGCTCATCTTTGCTTACCTCGGACCGCAAGACAAAATCCCGCCATTTCCAAGATACGAGGAACTGTTCCGCGAGGATGGGGTTCGACTAACGGGGAATGGCGGGCGGATTCAGAAGAGCCCGGCCTTTCTTCAGACGCTCGACAACGTCCTGGACGTTTGGCACAGGGACATCCTCCATGGTTGGTTCAAGGGGATGCCGCCGCGCACGACGCTCCATTGGGGCCAGAACGGCGAGCCAGCGTCGCCATTGAAATACGAGCGCTCACCATGGGGCGCGTACTACATTTACATTGCGAACACGCCAAAGGCAGGCGTCTACCATTATCACGAGACTCACGCCGTATTCCCCTGCGTCCGCCACGTCGGTGGCAGCGGCAAGGGCCTCCATTGGGCAGTGCCCATCGACGACCACACGACCCGCTGGTTCAGCGTCTCGTTCCATCCGACGGTGGACAGCCATCCCCAGACGGATGTCGCCCAGTCTCTTCTGGACCCGCGGCCGATGGATGGGCACGCAAACCTGCCGGACGATTGGGTTGAGCAGGTAGGACGATGGTGGAACCTCGGCCACCCCTGGCGGCAGGGTCAAATATGGGAGGACGAGGTTGCGATGGGCACCCAGGGGGATCCAGCGCACGACGGCTTCCCGGACTGGGAGCGATGGCATCTGGGCACGTCGGACCGCGGAATGATGCTCAATCACCAGCTATGGCGCGAGCAGATCGACCGCGTCCGCGAAGGGCTCGACCCGATTGGCATCATCCGTGGCCACGCCGCGGAGGAGCTGATTCGCGTCCCGGCGGCGCAGTTCCACCTCGGCTTCGATGAGGCCATGCGCCTATTCAACATGAGCCTCGAAGACCGAATCGCCGAATTCTCGCATGCAACCCCGCACAGTGCGGGCCCAAGGGTTGCCGAGCCCACGGTGCGACGCTGATCACACGACGGTATCCTTGACGGTAAGGAGTAATCGAGACCGGATATCCAGGCACCCTTGAGGTGACGATGCGAATCGCAATAGTGGCCCCGCTGGTCGAGTCGGTTCCTCCACCCCTGTACGGGGGGACCGAGCGGGTGGTATCGGTCCTGACCGAAGAGCTAGTCGAGCGCGGGCATGAGGTCACGCTCTTTGCGAGCGGCGATTCGCATACCACGGCACAGTTGGTCGCCAACGCGCCTACCGGGCTTCGTCTGCGGCCGCAGGTCACCGACACCGTTGCGTACACGATGCTTCAGCTCGCCGAGGTGTATCGTCAGGCCCCCCGCTTTGACGTCATTCACAATCACGTCGACTACCTTGCCTTCCCATTCGCGCGGCTCTGCGGGACTCCAACAGTAACCACGACGCATGGTCGTTTGGATCGAGAGGAAGTACGTCAACTCTACGGCACCTTCCCAGAGCAGCCTCTCGTTTCAATTAGCGATGTGCAGCGGCTGCCCATTCCGGGCCAGAACTGGCTCGCCACCGTTTACAACGGCATCGATGTCTCTCATTTTCACTTCAATCCGTCAGGAGGCGATTACCTCGTCTTCCTCGGACGGATCCACCCCGAGAAGCGGCCTGACCGAGCTATCGAGATCGCGCGCGAGGTGGGAATCCGGCTGGTGATCGCGGCCAAAATCGATCCGGCTGATCAAGCCTACTATGAGCAAGCGATAGAGCCGCTCATTCGCAGCTCGACGCTGATCGACTATGTGGGTGAGGTGACCGAGCAAGAGAAGGACGCGCTTCTCGGAGGCGCGTTCGCTTATCTCTTTCCGATTGATTGGCCAGAGCCATTCGGGCTCACAATGGTCGAATCCATGGCAACGGGGACGCCGGTGATCGCTTATGGGGCCGGCTCGGTTCCGGAGATCGTCCTCGACGAAGTGACGGGTTTCATCTGCGGCAGCGTCAGCGAGATGGTTGAGTCGGTGAGACGAGTTCCGACGCTGAGCCGCGCCGATTGTCGCGAGCATGTGGAACGCAACTTTTCGGGTTCGACCATGGCGGACGGATACGAGCGGGTTTATCAGTTGTTGCTCGACGGAGCCTCACCGGAGCGAGGAGTCCAGCTGCATTCGCTCGCAGCAAACTGAACTCACATCCCCTGGGGGCGAAGCGTTTCGCAAAGCGCGCGGTAGTCGAGGAGATTCGATGGCAGGCACAACGGACAATCCAATAGAGCGCTTGCGCGACGTCGTCGAACGACACGTTCGAGCCGAAGCCGACTCCATCCAGGCATACGAGCAGATCGCCCGCACCGCGCCGGACTCGCTAGTCGCCACCCTGATGCGTATGGTGCTGGAGGACGAGCGGCGCCACCACGCCGTCTTTCAGAGTATGTTCGCCATCCTGGAAGACATGCTCTCCGGACTCAGCCGGACGCCGTCGCCCGAGGTACCAGCCGACCCTTCCGTTGCCTCAATTCTGGAAGATGCCGCGCGTGAGGAGCGTGAGGGCGCTGAACGGCTCTTGCAGCTAGCCCGCGAACAGGGCACCCTTTGTGAGGGAATGTTTGGGCTTCTCCTCGACCTGATGGCGCGTGATAGCCAGAAGCACGAGCGCATTCTCGATTTTGCGGCGCGTCGATTGAGGGGCGCTGCGCTCGCCCAGTGACGCCAGGCGTCACGTATTCGCGTGGCGCAAAGCGTACTCCCGCCAACTCGGTCGCGTCCTCTCCGCGTACGCACACGATGAGGCTCTGTCCAGGATCGCGAATGACTCGCCGCGGGCCCCGCCCACGGGAGGGCAGATATTGTGTCTGCTTCCGCCGTCTCCACCATCCGCCGTGTCGAGCACTCCGCAACGTTGTCACCTTGTCAACGTTGTCCTCTAGCTTCTAGGTCTAGGTCCTAGGCCCTGGAAAAGGCGCTGTGCTACAATCCCCAAAACCCCGCCTGAGGAACCCCAACGATTAAGGACAACCCCGACTGGAGACGCCACAAGGGGGCCTGCGCCAACTACCGCGAACGGTGGACCGCACTCGACGAGAAAGACGCCGACGGAAGCGTTCTGCTCTACCAGATATTCTGTTTGATGGACACCCCTCCGCTAAGCGCCGACGAGCAGGCGCGCTGCATGTGCACGATCAGTGGTTGCTGGCGCCTTGGTCCCACGGGGGGAGAACCGAGGGCCCGCAAGCGGCGTCCGGTGGGCGCTGGCTCGTAACTGGCGGCTCCCAAAGGAGCCACGGCCTCGATTCGCGAGTGTTCGACCAGGATCCCGTCGCCTGAGTGCAGGTTCGCCGCTACCGGTTCTGCACCCGCGTGGATGCGAGCACCCCTGCTCCGAGCAGCAGCACAATGCCCAGAAGGCCGAACGAGCGCAGCGCTACCTCGACCGCCACCGCCGCGCGGACCGCAACGTCGACGCCAGGCGACAGAAGGATGACCAGCAGACCACGGCCGAGGATCGGGCCGATCACCGTGCAGGCGAACGCAAGCAGCGCTAGGAGCCAGCTCCCGCGACGCCGGGCCGCGGCCGACATCGCCTCGCCGACGAGAAGGCCCGTCAACAGCAGCGGGATGATGGCGAGCCCACCAAAGGGAATAATGGCGAGCGCCATTCCGGCCAGCATGCCTATCCCCAACCCAGCGCCCGTCGCTCCCATCAGACGCACGAACCCAACCGCGGGTCGCACTTGGCGCTCGGAGCCACAGGAGGGACATCGCGCGCCGACTGCCGTGTGAACCAGGCACCTCGGACAGATCGGCGTGCCACAACGGCTGCAGCGCAGATAGGTCTGCACGGTGCGATGCCTGCTGCACGCCGCTGGCTCAGCGCCTACACGCTCAGGCGCCATCGTTTGACCCGCCAACCGATGTGGCGTGTGGAACGCTCAAAGCGAGGAGATCGCTGGTCGCGCGCGTCACGAGATCGGGAGAAAGCTCCTCCAGACAGGTGCGCGGCGGGCACCCCCGCGGAGTTCCAAGCCCGTGGCCCACGTACATGCACGGGCTGCAGGGAAGGTCAAGACGGAGCACTCGATGTCGCAGCGGGGGATACGGCCCCCAGGCGCGGTGGTTGGATAGCCCGAAGACCGCGACGACCGGAACGCCGACCGTGGCGGCAACGTGCATCACACCGCTATCGTTGCCAACGAACAGACGACAGCCCTTGAGCACAGCCGCCAAGTCGCGTGGCGAGCTGATGCCATGAAGGAAGATCGATGGCGAGCGCATGGCCGAGCGCACACTAGCAGCAACGTCGTCCTCGCCGGGTCCCGCCACGATGGCGACGAGCAACCCCTGCGAAGCCAACGAATCACCGACCGCGGCGAAACGATCCGCTGGCCAGCGACGAGCGACGCTGAACGTGCCGGAACCAGGATGAAGCACGGCAACGTTCTGTGGAGAGGCCCTGAGCTGTGACCAGCGCAGAGCCGCGCCGGCGATCTCAGACGCTGCGAGGTGCAGCTCCATCGACGGGACCGCGTCGGCGTGACGAGCGCCTAGCGTCGCGACAACGTCCAGCCAGTAGTCGGCTTCATGTCGGGCGCCGAAGCCGCGATCGGGCGCGCGGTGGGTGAGGAACCGCGCTCCGCCGCCGTCCAGGCCGGCTCGCACTGGCACATGGGCTGCCCCTATGAGTGCGCGGTACTTGGCGGAGCCCCATCGGGTCGTGAAGTGATGCAGCAGCACCGCCCCGTCGAAATGGCCGCGACGCAGCTGGACGGCGAGCCGACTGGCGAGCTGCAGCGCGTGCGCACCAGACACTGGAGATAGCCAGGACTGAGGACTGTCGAATAACCCTTTCGGGAAGGTGATCACGTGGTTCACCGCATCGTTGCCATCAAGCAGTGCCGCAGTGTGCGGAGTCACAAGGGCAGTGATCTCGGCGCTGGCGAAGCGGGTGCGCAACGCTCGGAGGGCAGGCGTCGCGGTGAGGAGGTCTCCCAGATCCGCGAGCTTGACGACCAGGATACGTCCCAACTCGACCATCACGCCGCCTCTGGCGAAATGCCGCCCGGTTCATCGACCGCGACGTCCAGTAGCTCCAGCGAGGCGGCCAGCACTCGCGGCGGTTCAATGCCCCACATGCAGGCGATGCTGCGGTCGGGCAGCTTGCAGTCAGCCGGGCTGCGCAGATCGTAACAGGGGCTGCACGGCAGCCCGAGGCGCAGGACCCGAGACGCCGGGCCCAGGGGACCAGTATTCGTCGGGTCTGTCGGTCCGAAAATGCCGACGGTAGGCGTGCCCAGGGCGGCAGCCAGGTGCAGGGGCCCGGTATCTCCGGCCACCACCAGTGCGGCGCCCTTGAGAAGGACAGCCAGCTCAGTAATCGAGGTCTCGCCGGCGAGTACGCGCGCCTCAGCACGCATGCGCTGTCCGATGCCAGCGGTAAGCTCTCGCTCTGCCATCGATCCGACGAGCGCGATG
>JAERMM010000279.1 GCA_016844585.1 Chloroflexota bacterium
GGCTGCTCACGGATAGCTTCGCGGGTATGCTGTGGCGGGCGACGCTTATCGGAGCGCTGTGTAGACTGGCGGGGGTATACGCCAGCTACTATCTCGACATCGCATCGGGCGCCACAATCGTGCTCGTCGCGGCAGGCCTCTTCGTCTTGACGCTCGGCGCCACAACCGTCATCGGTCGACGCTCACTGGCTTCATAGCCCGGAGCCGCGGCATTCTCTTTCGACACGGCGGTCTTCACCCCGTATCGTCGAGCCTCGACAGGAGCGCCTTCGGAGCGACCGTTCGAAAGGCGCCAGCAACGAGATCGCCGATCTCGTCCCAATCCCGCGGCACGTCCAGGTAGACGCCGATCCAGCCTCGGCCTCCGACATAGGGCGGCCGAAAGTATCGCTCGGCGTCAGAAGCCACCAAAAACTCCTGGGCGCCAGGCGGGGCGGCGCACCAGAACGCCAGGCGGTCGTCATGATGATGGTTGGCGTAGGTCACGAACGTTTTTTTGCCTTGCACAAACCATGCGGGCTCGCCGTGGCTCAGGCGCTCCGTCGTCTCGGGCAGACTAAGGCAAATGGTGCGCAGTCTTCGCAGGACATCCAGCTCCACTGTCACTCTCTCGGCCGCCAACTAACCCGCCTCGACCAGCACAGCCAGCTTCTCGAGCGACTCCCGCCACCCTGCCTCGTTGTCGTCGGTCGGCACGCCGCGCGGTAGTCCGTCGTGCACGGCCAGGACATCGGTGCCGCCGTCTGCATTGGCAAGCGAGATGGTGATCGTCATCTCCCCGAGCAGCGTTGGGTCTGTCGTCTCGAACTCGACCACTTCGACAACCTGCTCGTTCGGCACCAGCTTCGTAAATCGGCCGTGTTAGGTGTCGGTGTATGCCGTCGTCTTGCTAGTCCCCGTCGGCTCTCTATAGGTGAGCGAGATACGGAACGAGCCCCCTTCGCGAGGGTCGAACGCGTGCACATAGCTTGTCATGCCATTCGGCACCATCCGAGTCGCGACAGCGCTCTCATCGAGAAGCGCACGATAGACCATCTCGGGGGGAGCGTTCACGCCGCGACCGACACGGGTCAAGCTCATCTCCAAACATTAGCAGACTCCGGGACACGCGCGACAGCGTCTGACCGATGGCCTTAAAATCCGCTTTGCCACGCGTCGCGGACGTGACGCCGCCGATGACCGGGGAGTAGAACAAGACAAGGAAGGTGCAACGGTAATGGCCATCACCTACGTCTTCGCCGGTATTCCCACAGCAAACTACGCTTCAACGCTCCCCTGGTACGAGCGCCTCTTCGGGCGCCCGCCGGACATGCTCCCACAGGACGAGAAAGCCGCCTGGGAGCTCACCGACACGGGATGGATCTACCTCGTCGGTGACGCCGACCGCGCCGGTAAGGCCTTGCTCACGCTCCTCGTGGACAACCTGGACGAGCAGGTCGCTGCCCTCGCGGAACGCGGGCTTGCTCCCGACGAGACCGAGACGCTGTCAGATGGCGGGCGAAAGGCGGCGTTCGTCGATCCCGAGGGCAACAAGATCACCTTTGCTCAGCCGGGGAGCGCATGAAGAGGATAGCCCTGCGTCCAAGCAGCGGTTCGCAAGCTGGTAGCGTGCACCGTTCGCGTAGGCCCACCATCGTATGCGTGCGCCTGGTGCTCGCCCGTAGTGCGCCGCGAGGCGCCGGCTGTGAAAAGGAACCCTCCTAGAGTTGGCCGTCGTCCTGCAGGCGTCGCTGGATCTCGATGATGCGCTGGTCACCCGCTTGCAGGGTCGCAGGGCTGGTATGAACCGAGTATCGTCCGAGCACAAGGTCGTGAGCGTGAGGAGCCGCCGACCCAAGAACGAATTCCGTATCGGCCTCTGCATGAAGGTCGATCGTGTCATTCGACGGCTCGAAGACAACAAGCTCGCCGGCTTCGGCCCGCTCGGGAGTTAGAAGGCTCCCCTTCCCTAGCGCGATCCAACCGACGGTATGGTCGATAGCGGGTTGGTAGCGCCAGGAGTCGCCGGCCGTCAACCGTACAGCCAGGTAAGTTAGCGAGCTCGGGCATTGAGCGAACTCGCCACCCCACTATGGGACCCGACGATAACACGCGCCGGACCGCCGCGGGCGACCGCGTCAGGCGGCAGATAGACGCTCGCTACTGGTCCAAGCTCCAGTCGGGTGGCAAGGCGAGCCAGAGTTGAAAACCTCTAGATCGGCCGGTGTCGCCTGGTCCCCCGCCGTGCCAGGCCCCGTGACCTGCCTTGAACCATTCAACGCCGCCTTCCGGCACGATTCCGGTCCTGCCGGTCGTGTCCTCGTAGTGGGCGCTCCCCTCGAACAAGTGGGTTACCGTCGCGATGCCGGAGTGGGGATGAAGGCCGATCCCCGGGAACGCTGCCTTCTCGATGTCGAAGAGGTCCAGGAAGACGAACGGTTTTAGCATGTGACCCAGGTCACCTGGGCTCATCAGCCGCGTGATCGGGCCGCTGCGGCTCCCACGGGTCCGATGGACGATCTTCCGGGCCCGCGCTTTGCTTGCGACGGGCGATTCTCATACGTGAGTTTCGGTCATTTTGAACTCCTTTCCCAATCGGGAAAGATGGCGACAAATGTCTGCTTACCGACATGTGTCTGCGAAAATACTATGATCGGGGGGGCGTGCAGGACAGCCGGCAGGTGAACGGCCGGCGTCGGTTACGCGACGGATCGATCGAATTGTGGGGAATCTGGCAGGGCTAGATGCCCTTGAGCCGCGGCCGGCGATCTACGCCTGGTTCGGGGGACCAGCACACGGAGGCATCGTTGTGATCACTGCCGACCTCGTCGGAGCTTGATGAGCATCAGCAGCACTGCACCCCAGGCAGTGAGAGCAGCCAGCGCGATCTTGGTCACGTCAACGATCGGACGCACGGCTACCCCGTCCGGCCCAATGACGACGATCGCAACGGGTCGCCCCATGGATCCTCCTCCGCCCCCACTACCTCCACCGCTTGACTCCGGGGCGTGCTGCCCTGGGTCCACTGATTCACCAGAATTGGGGCCGGTGCCGAAGCCAAACCCAAACCCGCCGCCAGCTGTCATTTCGGACGCCGTGATCACCGTGTATCCGTCACTCTGGACCGGTTGGTTCCACACGGCGCTCGCCTGGGCCGCCGAGAAGATTCGGTCGGCCATCGCTGTAGCCTGCTCTGGTACACGCTCAATCCACCCAGGCGCCTCATCCATCGCCAACTCCTCTCCTGACCTGATTCCGAACGAAATGTCGCCCAGCGACCATAGCGACGAGAGCCGCGCCGAGAAGGCTCCACTCGGCGATGCGCGTGACGTCAACGATTTGCAGTCGGCGCTCTGTGCCACGTTGCTTCAGCAACACTGCCGTCGGCCTGTTCCATACGAATTGGCAAAATGGTGATTGGACGATTAGAGACCTAGACTCTGGCGTCACCGTCAAGCCTGAATCGGACCAGGCCCTGCCCAACCTCGTTATCCATCGGACTGACCAACTCACTGAATCGCTGCTCCGTAGTAAGCAATTCGCACGCCGGTCCCCCTCTCGTCATCATACGGCGGTTTAGTGGCCGTGAGTAGACGGCGGCTGTGCAGCTCAGTAGCAGCCCCCCCCCGCGAGGAACATCGTCCCTCGTGGCGGGAGGGGAAGGCGAACGCTGGGCAGCCTGCTTGACGGCCAAACGATCGCGACATTGAGCATGACGGGACGGGAGAGGTGCCTCTTAGAGTCGGCCTTCGTGCTGCAACCTGGGCTTGTTGGGATTTTTTGGCCTTCCGACGCGCGACGCCGCTCTCCTCCTCCGTCAATTTCTAGCCCCTTTCGGGGCTATACTGCTGTTGGCCTCAGCC
>JAERMM010000065.1 GCA_016844585.1 Chloroflexota bacterium
ACGGCAACGACTACGGCAAGGACCTGCTTCGCCAGCACAACGAGCGCTTCAAGCACGTAAATGGGGCGCACGTTTCCAGGACGTGACGTTTGGAGGAACGAATGGCCTTTGACTCCCTGGGCGCATTTATCAAGGCTGCCGACGAGATCGGCGAGGCGCGCTTTGTCGACAGCGCGGATCTCGACGTGGACGTCGGCTGTTTGGCCGAGCTGTCCACCGAGCGCAAAGGCCCCATGCTCGTCTTCGACAATTTCGCCGAATATCCTCGGGGTTATAGGGTGTGCTCGAACGCGCTGCAGACGCCCCGCCGACTGGCGCTCGCGATGGGGTTTCCGTTCGATGCGCACCCGGTCGAGCTGGTGCGGCTCTGGAAAGAACGGCGTCGAACCAACGCGCCCATCCCGCCGACGATGGTGACCGAGGGGCCCATCTTCGACCGCCTTCAGTCCGGTGATGACGTTGACGTGAATAGCTTCCCGACACCGAAATGGCACTCCGATGACGGCGGCCGCTACATCGGTACTGCCGACATGGTCGTCATGCGAGACCCGGAAGCGGATTGGATCAACGTCGGCGTCTACCGAGGCATGATCCAGGCACGCGACCGCATCAGCCTGTGGATAAACGACGGGAATCACGGTCGCATCATTGCCGAGCGCTACTGGGCGCAGGGGCGGGCAGCGCCGGCGGCGGTCGTCCTCGGGTGCGACCCGCTGACATGGATGACGGCGTCGATGTCGCCGCCGTTCGGTGTCTCGGAGTACGACGTTGCCGGCGCCTACCGCGGTAGTCCGGTGGAGCTTGTGCCCCTTCCAGACACCGGGTTGCCGGTGCCGGCCACCGCGGAGATCGTGCTCGAGGGTGAGATTCCGCCGCCATCGGAGGAGAGCGCCCACGAGGGACCATTTGGCGAATGGCCGGGCTACTATTCCCACGAAGGCAACGAAGCGGTCCTCCGCATCAAGCGCATCTACCACCGCGCGCGTCCGATCTTGCTCGGCGCCCCGCCGAATCGCCCGCTCGTCACGGGGCCGACAGCCGTGCCTTCGATAGCGGTTCAGGCCTGGGAGCACCTCGATCGGACGGGCATCACGGACATTGCCGGCGTCTGGGCCTTCAGCCACCAGCTCATGTTGGTGGTGGCGTTGAAGCAACGCCACGCAGGCCACGCGAAGCAGGCACTTCTGACGTTGGCGAGCCTGCGCGCCGGCGGCATGAAGTGTTTCTACGTGGCGGTGGACGAAGACATCGATCCGTCGAACATCGACGAGGTCGTGTGGGCGATGTGCACGCGGGTGGACCCATCAAGCGACGTGGATGTGATCCACAAAGCCTGGACTGCCGACCTGGACCCGCGCCTCACGCCGGCGCAGCGAGAGTCGGGCGACCTGACCATGGGTCGCATGATGATCGACGCCTGCCGCCCGTTTGCCTGGCGCGACCGGTTCCCGAAGCCCAACGTTTTCGCCGCTGATGAGCGACGCCAGGTCGAGACCAAATGGCGCGATCTGCTGGAAGGCTTCGGCCAGCGACCCGGGCCGAGGAAGACGGGCTGAAGGTGTGGGCACCGGTGCGACTATCATTGAGTGGATGGAGGGCCGGAACCAATGACAACACGAAAGCCAGCGGAGGTTTTCCCACCCGGCGACACTCCTCGAGAAGAACTTGAGGCGCGCGCCTGGGCAGAGGCAGCAACCGCACGAGCCCGGGCTGCCATCGACCTAATTGAGGGTTGGTTGGCGGGCGACACTGGAGAGCAGGAAGCAACCTGGGACTATCTCAAGACCGCGCTGGATGAGGATCGCCTCTCGGATCGGCCGCTTTTTTCAAGAGTCGGCTAGCTCGCCTGAAATGCTGGTCATCTTGGATTCGGGTCCGCTAATCTCTTGGACGAAGTCGGAGCCGACGAGGGTCACCCGTTGTACACCCTGTTAGACACCTTGGGGACGCTCATCCGGGCCTACGAAGAAGAGCACTATCCCCTCCCGGATTGCCGTGGCGCAGATGTCCTCCGTTTCCTCATGGACGAGCATGGCCTGACGCAGTCGGACCTCCCGGAGGTCGGTTCGCAGGGCGTGGTCTCGGAAATTCTCCGCGGCAAGCGCGACCTGAATATTCGCCAGGTTCGTCTTCTGGCGGAGCGCTTCCACGTGTCGCCCGCGGTGTTCGTCTAGAGGCGACGGGGACTCGTAAAACCTACGTCAGGTGGCTGCTCTCCCCAAATGATCCTTGCATCTCTCGCACCGCCTTCGGGCCGGCTCGCTGCACGATCTTCTTGTGGAGCGGGCCGTCGGGAATGATGAAGCGGATCGCTTCGACGTACATGTTGTGTGTCGGAAGGCCCTGCGCCTCGACCTGGTCCCACAGCAATAGGTGCTCGAGGTAATCGGCCAGCGGCCCGGATTCGGCGTGGCCTGCGCGGTACATGAGGCGGCCGTTGCGGCTCACAACGGCGATCGGGTTGGGTCGGGGACCGTAGGCGCGATGGACCTGCCCGTCTAGCTCGTCGACCAGCACCGGGAATCGAATCTCTTCGAGTCGCTGCAGCTCCTTCGCCACAGCGATCTTTTGATCCATCGACGTGTGGTGTGGGTAAACCTCGCCGGGGTGCGGTTCGCGCACGTAGATGAAGAGGAATTGGACGTCGCGCCACTTGTAATACTCCCAGAGTCGGTTCAGCTCCGGGAGGTTCGTAGCGGTGACCGGACTGGTAATTGCGCCAAAGATCAGGACGGCGTGCCGCTCTCGCAGCACGTCGTGCAGCCGGACACGTCCGCCGTCCACCGACGCCAGGTCGAAGTCGGGCGCCGGCGCGCCGACTCGCAGCGCCGGCTGGATGTCGGCGCGCGCCAATGACCCGATCGGGTCGCTGGGCTCGGGCCGTCGAAAGTCGGCGACGTTGTATTCAGCTTCCAATGCTCACTCCGCTCACTGCTCGGCACCTCAATTTGGCGGCAACCATCTGTCCCTCTCCCACGGTAGTGGGAGAGGTTAGGTGAGGGCCCCCGTCCGAAAGATCGTCGCCAGGTCGCTACTTGAGAGTCAATCCCTGATGTTCGGCAGGACTTCCTTAGCGAACAGCTCCAGACTGTTCATGGCATCTTTGGGCTCTAGCGTGCCGAACGGCAGGTAGGTCAGGAACACGCCGACGCCGAGTGCTTTTTCCTGCTCGCGAATCTTGCGGATCACGGTGTCCGGGCTGCCGGTGACCAGGTAGCCGTCATCCTGCACCTTCTCCCAGGTGGCGGAATCGCCGATGGGCATGCCACGGTGCGCTTCGGTCTTGTAAGAGAAGCTGCGGTCCGTGTAGCGGCGTTTGTTGAGCTGCGCCAGGTCGTCGCGCAGGTGTGGCGAGGCAAGCTCGTTGTAGAAATGGTGGGCGTGCTCTCCGACCTCTTCGCGCGCCTTCGCGTCGGTCGTCGCCACGTAGCACTGCCGGCTGACGCCCATGTCTTCGGGCTGGGGCGTCCACCCACATTCTTCCCTTGCGTACTTGCGGTAATAGTCAAACGTCTGGGCGATCTGGGCGGTCGTCGAAAAGCTGGTCATCAAGGGCGAGTGATGCTGGGCCGCCCACTCGATGCTCTCCGCTGAATTGGCAGCGCAGATGATCGGCGGATGCGGCCGCTGCATTGGGCGTGGCAGGATCGACACGACGTCGTAGTTGTAGTACTGGCTGTGCCAGGAGAACGGCTCGTCCTCGGTCCAGGCTTTCACGATGAGGTCCCAGGCCTCGTTGAACATGACCCGGCCCTCGGCTGGGTCCACGCTGTAGGCGTAGTACTCACGGGCGCCGCCGCGGATGAAGCCACTGACGAGTCGGCCGTTCGACATAACGTCAATCATGGCCAGCTCTTCGGCCAGGCGCACCGGATTGGCGTGCATCGGGAGGCAGTTGCCCAGCATGATGATTTTGCAGTTTGTCGTCTGTGTCGCCATGGCGGCCGCCATCAGGTTGGGTGATGGGCTGACGCTATTGGTCCCGTAGTGGTGCTCGGCAAAACAGACGCCATCGTATCCCAGCTCGTCGGCCCGCCTGTAGAGGGCCATGTGTCCGTCGTACAGCTCCTTGCCGAGCTGACGGTCGTACATGCTTCCGGGGAAGGGCGTGGGGATCTCCCACTGCTTGTAGGGCCAGGGCATGATGTCGAACAGCCAGACTTTCATAACGTCTCCGCATGACGAGAATTCGGGGAGAGGGAAATTATCGGAATTCCCAGTTCTGCAGGTCCCAGGCCATGTTTCCCTCGGGCGGGGCCAGGGTCAGGCCCTTCAGCTCGGAGACGTAGGCCCATGGCTGCGCGCGGATGAACAACGTGATCGACTGCACGTCTTCGGTGAGGATGCGCACCAGCTCAGCCATCTGGGTGTTTCGCTCGGCCGGGTTTAGGGCCCGCGTGAACGTGTCTGTGAGTCGGTCGTACTGCGGGTTCGAATAACCGCTGCGATTGCCGCCAGCCCACCGATTTTCCGCGCTCGGCGCCGCCAAAGACACGAGGCCCAGCATGGCGGATTCACAGCATTGCTGGCTATTGGTGTAGACGCCCGGGAACGTCGCTCTTGCCTCGGGATTCTGCGCCAGAGCGGCGGGAAGAATGGCCTCCGTCGCATCGAAGCCTGCTTGTCGCCAGGTGCTCCCCAGGATTGCGATCTCCGATTCGTTGTCGGATGCCGCGTTCGTCTTCACCTCAAACGTAAAACGGCCCTGCGTCGGATTCGCATAGAAGCCGTCCGGCCCTTTCGCGTATCCCAGCTCGCGCATGAGCTGTTCGCTGCGTTGGGGGTCGTACGGGTATTTCGCCACCCCGCGCTCAACCGCAGGTCCCCACAAGGATTGTGGAGGGAAGGGGCTGTCCGCTGCGCCGCCGTCGCCGTCGTAGAGGGCGTCGTTCAAGGGCTGGCGGTCGACGGAGTGAGCCAGCGCGCGGCGCATCACGGGGTTCAGCAACGCCGCGGGACTGACGTAGTCGGGACGGTGCTGGAAATGGATCGCCCGCCACTGGTTCGGGTGGTTGAAGATGCCGCCGAGTCCTTTCGAAACCCACTCTCGCTTCAGCACGATCATCTCGATCAGGCTAGCCGAGGAACCGTCGGTGAGGTGGGTCTCTCCCGCTAGCACGCTCGCCAGGACGGTGCGGGCGTCGCCGATGAAGCTGAGCTTGATGCGATCAATCTTGGCTCGGCCTCCCAGGTGGCCGTCGTATGCGACTCCCTCCAGGAAGGCGCCCGGTTCCCAGCGGGCGAGCTGGTATGGCCCAACCCCCACGTATTCGCGAGTCCAGTAGGGGCTGTTGATAAAGAGATCCGGTTGGTCCGGCTGGAGCGAATTCTCGAGGATGTGGCCTGGCAATGGAGGAAACTCGGCGTTCAGGCCGGCTACGAAAGCCACGTCTGGATACGACTGCCGCCAGCGGATGACCACCGTTCGCGGGTCGGGCGCCTCCACGGCCTCGATGAATCGGATGGGCGCCAGGCTGGAGTGGCCCAATGCCTGCGTGGAGTAGGCACGGTAGGAGAATGCGAAGTCATCGGCTGTGAACGCCGTGCCGTCGTGCCAGCGCGTCTCTCGCAGCTTGTAAGTCGTCACCATGCGGCCGTCGGGGGTGACCTGCCAGCTGTCGGTCCCGAGCTGTGGGAGCGACTCGATCAGATAGGGTTTGGTGGCGGCTTTATCGTCGAGCTGCGCCATTTGCGCGTTGAACATGCGGCTTGGAAGGTAAAGACCAACGCCTGCCTGTACGAACGGCCGAGAGGCGATCGACGAGGGCTCCACACGAATGGCGACGGATAGCGTGCGGCTCTCGCGGGGCGGCGCTGGCGCAACCGTCGGAGCAGAGAGGCCGGGGGCCGACGCAGGCGATGCACATCCTACGAGCGCCGCCAGCGCGAGTAGAAGGAGGAACGGCCGTCGCGACGCGCGCGGTGTGATTCGAGGAAACCGGGTCGCTAATGCGCCAATCATCGTTGAGTCTCACTCCTCTGCCGCGCGGGATACATGCGTGCTCGTGTTCAATTGGCATCGTAACACCGCCCCGTGCGGTGGTCAATTTTCGCCGAGCGCCCCAGCGCCTGGGGGATATCATGGTGCGCGGTGCGAAACCCAGAGCGTAACGCACAGGAGTGTGACCCTTGCTGAAGGACGAATACGCCAACGCCTACTCGCGGGCGTTCAAGCGCACGGCATATGGACGTTGGCTGCAGAGCGAAGGCGTCCTGGTGCACGAGGATTGGGCGGTCTCGGATGTGTGGCAGCTGGAGCAGGCGCCCTGGCCACGCATGGGCGTGAACGCGTGCTTCATCACCATGTATCCCTTGATGGAGGGACGTCGGGGCATGTTCGTCGCGGACATCCCCCCGGGAAAGGCCACTGAGCCGATCCACCACCTCTATGAACAGACCATTCTCGTCCTCGATGGACACGGCACGACAGAGGTTTGGCAGCAGGGCGACACGCGCAAGCACGTCTTCGAGTGGGGACCGGGAGCGATCTTCTCGCCGCCGCTCAACACCTGGTACCGCATGTACAACATCAGCAGCGAGGCCGTGAAGTTCATCGCGATCAACAGAGCGCCTTCGATAATGAACGAGCTTGCTGAGCCTGAGTTCCTGTTCGAGTGCCTGTACTCGTTCCGCAACCGCTTCAACGGTGAGGAAAACTACTTCGGCGTGGCCGAGCGCACGCAGCACGGCGAGCGCGCGGTGTGGGAGACGAATTTCCTCCCGAACGCATTCGGGGCCGACCTCGACCCGGCCGATCACAAGGTCGCCGCGGGGACGTTAACGAGTTTTCACATGGCCGGCAATTTGATGGCAGGCCACATCTCCGAATGGCCGGTCGGCCGCTACCACAAGGCGCACTATCACGCGGCAGGCGCCATTATCTTTGGGCTTGCCTCTTCCGGCTATGTGCTGATCTGGCCCAAGGACGCCGGCAAGGAGCCGTACAGCAATGGCTACGGGGACCAGGTTGTGGAGGTGCCGTGGGGGCGCGGGAGTGTCTATGCTCCGCCCAGCGAGTGGTATCACCAGCACTTCAACACGGGCGCGGAGCCGGCGCGCCATTTCGCCATCCATGGCGGCAATACCTACTCGGCCGCGCCGCTCGGACAGGCGGCGGAGGCCACGAACCCATCCATGCGCGAGTCTGATGAGGGCGGCACGATGCTCGCCTACGAAGAGGAAGATCCTGAAGTCCGCCGGCGCTTTCGAGAGGCCTTGCGCGCCAGCGGCGTCGAATCCCAGATGGGTGAAGAGTTGTTCACCGCCGGGTTCGCTGCCGCGCGCCGGGCAACAGCGGTCTCGGTGCGTTGAAGGAGTGAGCTTGTGCTGAAAGACGACTACGCACGAACGATCAAAGCGGGTTGGGAACGAACCACCTACGGAAAATGGGTACGCGACGAAGGGGTGGCGACCTACGAAGGCTGGTTCGTCGAGGACGTCTGGAAGCTCGAGACCGCGCCCTGGCCGCGACTCGGCGCTCGTGCTTGCTTCGTGACGATCTACCCGATGATGGAAGGCCAGCGCGGCATGTACGTCGTTGACATGGACCCGGGGGCGAAGCTGGAGCCGATCCACCACTTGTACGAGCAGATCATCATGGTGCTCGAAGGGCACGGCACGACGGAGCTGTGGCAGGAGGGCGACGACCGCAAACACGTGTTCGAGTGGGGCCGGGGGAGCATCTTCTCGCCGCCGCTCAACACCTGGTACCGCATGTACAACCTGTCCAACCTGCCTGCCAAGTTCGCGGCCATCAATCGTGCGCCGGCGGCGATGAACGAGTTCCACAACGCCGAGTTCGTCTTCAATTGTCCCTACCCGTTCAGAGACCGCTTCAATGGCGAGGACGGCTACTTCAATGTGGCCCCGATGTCTCAGAGGGACAGTCGAAATATCTGGGAGACCAACCTCATCGCGGACGCCCTTGCGACCGACCTGGACCCGGCCGACAACAAGGTCGCAGCCGGGACAGTGACCGCGTTCCACATGGCTGGGAACACCCTCCTCGCACACCTGTCGCAGTGGCCTGTGGGCCGCTACCACAAAGCGCACTACCACGGCGCCGGCGCGATGCTCCTCGGGCTGCGGTCCGAGGGCTACGTGCTCCTGTGGCCGAGTCGCGCCGGTGGCAAGCCGTACACGACGGGCCACGAGGATGATGTGGTGGAGGTGCCCTGGGGTCGCGGAAGTGTGTACTCCCCGCCAAACGAGTGGTTCCACCAGCACTTCAACACCGGCAAGGAGCCGGCGCGGCATCTCGCCGTTCGCGGTGGGAATGCCTTTTCGGGCGCACCTCTTGGCCAGGATGCCCAGGAAACTCGCGTCGCCTCAGTCGACACCGGGGAGGGTGGCACGCTTCTGGCCTACGAGGACGAGGACACCGTCGTTCGCCAGCGCTTCCGCGATGCGCTCGAGCGCAACGGCGTCGAGAACCACATGCAGGACGAGTTGTATGCCCCGGGCTACATCCGCGCCCATTCTCGAGAGGCCGGCTGGGGAGAGAGGTGACGAAGAAGGTGGCTCAGGGAGCAAACATTTCGGAGAGCGTTTTCAAGGCTGCGTGGGAGGTACGCTCGTCAAGATTGCCGAGGTGTTTCAGGATTCTCAGCTGGTCGACGGTCCGAACCTGATCCAGCGCAATTCGCCCGCTCCGTCCCTCGAAGGAGATTGGCACCCGCCAGGGGTACAGATGTCCCTGCGTAGTCATGGGCGCAACCACTCTGGTCCTCATGCTCTGATTCATCTCGTCTGGCGAGATCACGACGCAAGGGCGCGTCTTCTGAATCTCACTCCCCACGGTCGGGTCGAGTGCCACGAGCACCACGTCGAAGCGTGCGGCCTCTACCACTTCCACTCAGTCTCGTCGAAGCGTGCGGCCTCTACCACTTCCACTCAGTCTCGTCGAAGTCTGTTGGCGTCTCCGCGTCAAGGAGGTGGTCCTCACCTCTGTCGGCCATGAGTCGGGCAGCTTCGGCCCAACCCTCGCGGGGGTTTCGTACTGGTTCGACAATGAGTCGTCCCTTATCCACGGTCAAGTCAACGGACTCCGTGATCCCGCACTCCTCGAGCAGCGTCTTTGGAATGCGCAGCCCCCGGGAATTTCCGATCTGAACAATGCGCGCGCGCATTGGAATCACCCCACCCGCACACGAAGCGTTGCTCGTCGCACTCTGCCTGTGTGTCCGTGGACAAGGATATCCGATGTAATTACATAGGGCCGCTGCTATACGGCTGCTGCCGCCCGATATCCTCGGGGTTGTTTGACCGCGGCGCCGTTTCTGGCGCACTCGGACGCCCAGATGTCGTAAATCTCCGGGTCCTCATCTACGTACTCGATCTGCCAGCCGCCCTCCCGCTCGCTGACGTCCGAGCCATACAGCGCGCTCCGACTCTTCACGATCATGTGGCTGAACGTGAATGCGAGATAGCGAGCGGGCTCCGGCCCGGTGTTGAAATGCTGGTGGTATGCCTGGTCGGTGGGAGAGAAGAGCGTACCCTCGTGCCAGTCCACCTTGGTTCGTGGCTGGCCCTCACGCCATATCAGTGAAAAGCCACTGCCAGTCAGGATGATCAGGTGCGCGCCCGGACCGTGGCGATGCGCCTTCTTGTAGGTGCCGGACTCGAACTCACTCATGTGAGCGCCCATGCCGTTCCCCGCCATCGAGAATGCCATGCTGCGGTTGGCAGCACCGCGACCGGGCGCGTCGTCAAGCTGAAAGGTCCGGAGGTCGGGGACGAGATTCGTCTCCCACAAACGAGTCGTCAGACGCTGGTTGGCGCTCCAGTAGTCCTCGGCGCCGTCGTACCGATCGTCGAACACCTGGGGACTGTTGAAGACCGCTTTCTCGCTCTTGAAGATGTTCATCATCATCGACGCGGTTGTGGCGTGATAGACCCGAGTCGGTCGGGCGCCGTCCAGATTGAAGTGCTGGTAAAAGCAGTTGAGTGGCGGTGAGAACAGACTGCCAGTCTCCCACTCGACCGTCTGTTTGGCGCCTCCCTCCTGCCAGAACGTGGTGGCGCCGCGCCCTTCAACCACGTAGACGCAAGCCTCGAAGATGTGGTGCAGCACCTCGGTCTTGCCCCCAGGCGCGATCTCGATGAGCCAGCCATCGTCCTGCTGCTGCTCGGCGAGGCTGACGAGCGCGCCCTTCTGGCCGACGCGTGGCCAGACCGCGACCTCGGCGGTGTGCAGGTCCTCGACGAAGGATCCCGTATAGATAGGCACGCCCTCGGCGCGCTGCCAACGAGCGTAGGTCGTGTCGTCAAATCGGTGGGTCGTGGGCGCTGCGGTCACGCGGGCTTCTTGCATACATCACTCCGTCCGGGCCTTTGAGTCGGCGGCCAAGACTACACCGGCCGTCCAGACGGCGCAAGGCAAACGGGCCAGTCGGTGGGCTATCAGGCCGGTGGCAGTTGGATGCGGACGAATGACCAACGCGTGAAGGAATTGCCACCCAAGTTGATGGTCCGTGGGGCCTTGCCTACAATCCAGGCAGCGATGAAAGAGGTCTGACCTACGAATGGCGCAGTGAGCACGAGTCGTCCGCCGCGGACAGCCCGGCTGTTGTTCGCGCTCGCACTGGTCGGCTGTGCGCAGACTGGGCCATCAGTCGGAGCGCCGGCATCATGGTCAGTGGATTCGATGAATGCCAGCCCGGCGGTGAACAAGACGCTCACCGTCGCCGTGACGGTACCCATCAAGGGGTATGGTCCATGGGAGTTCTCCAGCACTTCCGGCGGCGCCGCGGCGCTCGGCGAGGTGCACACGACCAGCCTGGTGGCGCAGGACGACCAAGGGAAGCGCCAGGGGCGGATAGCGGCGCGCATTCCGTCGCTGGACGACGGCACCATCACGCTCCTGGC
>JAERMM010000280.1 GCA_016844585.1 Chloroflexota bacterium
CGGACCTCATCGGAGCCGAGGTGAACCTGGCAGTGTGTTCCACGTGGAACACGCCTACTGCCGCTCGGCCTTCTGCGCCCCCCCACCCAACGCGGTGTTCCACGTGGAACACCGCCGTCCTGACCGTTCGCGTCGCACACTTCTGCTCACTTGCCTATGCAGAACTCGGAGAAGATGCGATCGAGCACGTCACCATCCACACCCTCGCCCAGAAGATCGCCCACGGCTCGAAGAGCCTCCTGCAGCGCTGCGGCCGCAAGCTCGGCATTGCCGGCCTCTGCGTGCTCTCGCGCTTCCTCACAGAGCATTTGTGCCCTCCGAAGCGCGTCGTGATGCCGCTCCCGAAACAGGCCCTCCCCATCGACCGCATCCCGGCCGGGTAGCAGGGAGAGAATGCGCCGCCTCAGCTCGCCCAGCCCTTCACCACTCACCGCGCTCACGCGGAGCGCCTCCGGAAGAACCACATGGGCTGGCAGGTCGCCTTTGCTCAGCGTGAGGATCGTGCGCGGGTGCACGATGTCCACACTGGTGTGCGCAGGGCAACTCCCCGAGCCGTCGATGACGTGGACGACGACATCCGCCGACCTCAAGAGGTCGTGTGTCCGCTCTATCCCCGCCATCTCCACCCCAGACGCCGACGCTCGCAGGCCGGCCGTATCCATGAGGCGCACAATCCCTCCGTCCCAGACCACCCGCCCCTCGACCCAGTCACGCGTCGTGCCTGGTTCCGAGGCCACGATCGACCTGTCTTCCCCCAGCAACGCGTTGAACAGCGTGGACTTGCCGGCGTTCGGTGCTCCCGCCAGAACCACCCCCCAGCCCCCTCTGCGCCGGCGCGCGCCTTCGAAGCTCTCCACCAGCGTCGTCGCCAGTGCCTCCGCTCGCCTGATGCGCCCAACCAAGTCGTCTCCACATCCTGTCGCCACCTCCTCGACGAACTCCAGGCGCACCTCCGTGTGCGCAAGCGCCTCGACCACGCTCCGGCGAAGCTCCCCCGCTCTCGCACTAAGCCCACCGGACATCGCCCCATAGGCATCGGACAAGCCCTGTCGGCTCTCTGCCCGAACCAAGTCGATGACGGCCTCGGCTTGCACCAGGTCGAGCCGGCCGTTCACGAAGGCACGTCGCGTGAACTCACCGCGCTCTGCCAGCCGCGCTCCCCTGCATCGCGCGCTCTCAACGACCAGTTCCAGGAGGGCATCGTTGCCATGCGTGCTGATCTCGACAGTATCCTCTCCTGTGTAGGAGCGGGGGCCACGCAGGTACCACGCAAGGGCCATGTCGACAGGAAGCCCATCGGGACCAAGTACTTTTCCGTACTGAACCCTCCGCGGACGTGACCCAATGGGGGGACGGGACGCGAACACGCCGGACGCCACCCAAACAGCGCGCGGACCGCTGATCCGCACCAGACCGATCCCCCCGGCACCCCTGGGCGTAGCGATAGCCACGATCGTCGTTGGGTCCGGGGAAGACACTACGGCAGAACCAGAAGTATGTCGCGAAATTCCGAAGACCTCGCCCTACTTCCGCGCGGGTGCGAGCGCCGGCTGCGCCCTTTGTTTGAGGCAGTTGGTGAGTTGCTGCTGACCGATCTGCAGAATGTTGAACACTGTCCAGTAGAGGACCAGGCCAGACGAAAAGCTCCACATGACGAAGACCATGACGACCGGCATCACGTAGACCAGAGCAGCCTGCTTGGGGTCCTTCATCGTCATCTTCGACTGGAAGAACATGGACGCCGCCATCAGCAGCGGAAGGGCATGCATGGTGTATCCCGCGACAGCGATGTCGTCAGGAAGCGACAGGTCCCGGACCCACAAGATCCAAGGCGTTTGGCGCAGCTGAATCGCACTCGAGAAGACCTGGTACATGGCTATGAAGATCGGCATCTGGAGAACCAGCGGGAGACACCCTCCGAGGGGGTTGACGCCTTCCTCCCGGTACAGCTTCATCGTCTCTTGGCTGAGGCGCTGGTTGTTGTTCTTATGCTTCTCACGCAACGCCACCAGCTTCGGCTGCAGGTCCTGCATTTTCGCAGCTGACTCGTAGGACTTATGCGTGAGCGGATAGACGAGGAGCTTCACGATGAGCCCGAAGACGACGATGATCCAGCCGTAGTTAGGGATCACTTCGTAAGCGGCGACAAACAACCGCAGAAGAATTTTGGCGATGTCGCGCACCACTGGGAATCCCAGATCCATCGCTCGAGCGAAATCGCGCTCGTATTGCGCGATCTCCTCCAGATCCAGGGGCCCCGAATACAGCAGGACGCGCCACTCGCGGTCCGGGAGGTCTCCCCACCGCGTTGCGACCGAGAATTCGTACGCCCTAAAGGGCTCTTCGACGATCGGCCGACCGGTCAGAGACACACGGTGCCGGCTCTCGGCCAGCGGTGCGACCGCCACGAGGAAGTACTTGTTGCGCACGCCGGCCCAACGAACATCACCCCGCTCCGTCCAACTGTCACTCTCGTCGTCGTCGACCTGGACTGTCTTCAACGTCTCGTTCCAGTACGCCAGGGCCCGCATCGGCTGCACGTCCAGCTCGGCGTCACGCTCGGCCAACGCGATGCCCCTCTCCCATGTGAGGCGTGCGACCGTGTCGTCGCTGAAGCCCGTGAGGCGCACGCTCGCCTCCAGACCATACTCGCCGCCGAGGATGTGGTAGGTCCGCTCCACGGAGTGTCCGTCGGGAAGGCTCGTGCGCAGCCGCAGCCAGCCTTCCTGTCCCTCTGAGAGATCCAGACGGTCCACGTCGGGCTCGAAGTGGACGTTCCTTAAGTCCTGGACAGCCCCACCTCCGTCCTCTGATTCCAGCTGCAGGCCCAGACAATGGCTGCCTGGCACGACGAGCTGCACCAGCCCTCCCTTTGCCCTGGAATACTGGCTCAACTCGCTCGATACCAGGGTACCCCCGACAGTGGAAAAGCGCAGGCGCTGCCGAGCCGTGACGACTTCCACGAAGCGTTCGGGCTCCGGCCCCGACCTTGTCTGAGAGGTCTCGCTTGCCAGCGGCGGCGCGATGGCGACCGCTTCGTCGCGCGTAGCCATCCGCCCACTCACACTCCACTGAGCGCTGTCCGCTTCTGCTTTCTTGGCCTGCGCGGCCAACTCCGGCTCAGGGGCTGACGTCGATATGCCCATCCACTCATAGTAGAACGGCATCAGGAGAAAGATGACGCCAACCAACAGGAAGGCCATCAGGGTGCGCTTGTCATCCATGCAGATGATCCGGGGGACTCATTCTACTGGGTCGTACCCGCAACCCCCGAAGGGATGACATCGGCACACCCGTCCGGCGGCTCGCCATAGACCGCGCACAACGCCATGAAGCTCGACCGCTCCCAGGGCATACTGCGAACACGTCGGCTGGTAGCGACAGCAAGCCGGCAGTAGCGGCGACACAACCACCTGGTAGGCGCGGATCGAGACGATGACCACTCTCTTCACTTGGCCTCACCGGAGCACGCTTCGAGGGTAGAGAAGAGGTGGGTCAACTCGTCGCGCAACTGCCCGAAGGCCACCGACGCAGCAGCAGGCTGCGCAAAGACGACGAGACTCACTGTGGGGGAGCGACGCGGAAGATCACGGCAGATGTGTCGCAGTCGCCGCTTCAACCGGTTCCGCACGACGGCGGAGCCCAGCGACTTGCGCAGGACAAGGATGACACCGGTGGACTCGCGGCCGACGCGGACCCAGACCAGATGGCCCTTCGTCCACGGCATCCCGTGGGCTCGGACTCCACGCTTCCTTCAGACGGCGATGCGCTTGCGCCCGCGCTTGCGACGGCGAGACAACACCGCCCGCCCGCCCGGAGTTTGCATGCGCTTGCGG
>JAERMM010000281.1 GCA_016844585.1 Chloroflexota bacterium
CCAGGCGGAGGCAGCGATCCGCCAGGCCGACGTCGTGATTTTCGTGACCAGCGCCAGAGACGGACCGCTTGGGCCAGAGGTATCAATCTCCGACCAACTGCGCCGCTCCGAAAAGCCGGTGCTTCTTACCGTCAACAAGGCCGACAGCCCAGGCGACCGCTTGCGCGCCACGGACTTCTGGGAGCTTGGCCTCGACGAGCCACATTGCATCTCGTCAACGCAGGGCACCGGCATCGGCGACCTGCTCGACCTCGTCGCGGAGCGGCTCCCACCCCCGGTTGAGACGGAAGCCGTGGACGAGGACGAAGTGAGCGTCGCGATCGTCGGCCGTCCCAACGTGGGCAAAAGCTCCCTGCTGAACGCCATCGTCGGCGAGGAGCGAGCCATCGTGAACGAGATGGCCGGAACAACGCGCGACGCCGTCGATACGCCGATGGAGCGCGATGGCAAACGGCTGTTGCTGATTGATACGGCTGGCATCCGTCGCCGCGGGCGGGTCAGCAGGGGCGTCGAAACCTACAGCGTGTTGCGGGCGATGCGGGCCATTGAGCGCGCAGAGGTGGCTGTTGTGGTCATCGACGCCGACGACGGCGTCACCGCTCAGGATACACATGTCGCGGGGTACGTCCATGAAGCAGCGAAGGGATGCATCATCGCGGTCAACAAGTGGGACCTGGTACCGCGCAGCCCCGACGCCGGAGCCAAGTATCTCGCCGCGACGCGCCGCGACCTGGCGTTTCTGGATTACGCGCCTGTCGTGTTCATCTCCGCCAAGAGCGGTCTCAACGTCGGGAAGATGCTGGACCGCGTCCTTGCGGTAGCCGAAGAGCGCAAGCGGCGCATCCCCACAGCCCAGGTCAATGAGCTGGTACGGCAGGCCCTTGCTGCCCATCCCCACACCGAGCGTGGGAAGCTCTTGAAGGTCCTCTACGTCACCCAGGCTTCAACGAACCCACCAACGTTCGTGTTCTTCGTCAACGACCCGGAACTGGTCCACTTTTCGTATCGCCGTTACCTGGAGAACCAGATCCGCCGTGCCTTTGGCTTTGATGGAACCGGCATCCGCACGGTCTTCCGCGGTCGCGGCGACGAGTAGATGGGGGGTCGGGCACGACCCCTCAAGGCTCCAGCGGCGCTCGGGCCAGGTACCAACGGCCTTCGATCTGCACCAGCGGCACGCGTGGTCCCGCCTGCCATCGCGCCCCTGTGCCCCACTCCGTTATGTCGATGAAGATGGTGAGTTCTTGCGGCTGGCCTGGCGAACCTCGGAGTCGGTCGAGGATCGACGGCTGACGAACGGCCACACCCGTTACGCGGTACTCGTTGTTCAAGCTCTGTGCCACGAACGACCCGGCGCTGGGTCGTGCCTCAGGAGCAATCGCCTCGAGCGCGGTCGGGCCATCGCCTGATTCCAGGGCGGCGAAATAGCGGCGAGCGACGGCCTCCGGGGCATCTGAACGCCGGCCGAAGTCCGCGACAACACCTGCAGCCACGATCAGGGCCGAAACCAGCAACAGAGCGAGCGAGGCTCTCAGGCCGAGGCGCAGCACCAGGTCCAGCGGTTAACCTCGGTTAGTGCTTGTCCGGCTCATGCGAGGCGCGCACGAGTAGCGACGGCTTGTCGACGTGCTGCATCACGTGCTCGGCTACGCCCCCGTGCCTCAGGCGGTGAAAGCCTCCATGCCCGTGGGTACAGACGATAACCATGTCAACAGTCTCCGCCGCGGCCTCGATGACGTCTGGCGGCTTGCCGACCTGGGCAAGTGTCTCGACCTTCAGCCCTGTTTTCGCTATCCGGGCGCCGATTCTGGCAAAGTAAGCCTCGGCGCCGGCACGCTCCGACTCATCCTTGAGGGCGCGTACCAGAAGCAGGGTCTGCAGCGGCTTCCCTGCGAGCGCCTCAGCCATGGGAAGCGCCTCCTCCGCGACGTCCGATCCATCGAGCGTGACCAGGGCGCGGTTGAGCGAGCCCGGCTCGTCACTCCACGTCCGAACCACCAGGACGGGTGCGTCGCCCTCACGAACCATTCGGTCTGCAACGCTGCCCATGGCGAATCGGGCGAGCCCGCCGCGGCCATGCGTCGCCATGACTACCAGATCCGGGCGGATTTCCGCGACGCAATCGAGCAGCGAACCGGCCGCGTGGCCCTGCCGCGTCACGGTCGACGCTTTGATGCCTTTCGCAAGCAGCTCCTGCTCCAGCGCCGACAGACCGGCTTTCGCCTCGGCCTCGGCGCTGTCGGCGATCTGCTGGTAGATGTCCGGCGAAGCGCCAAACTCGCTTTCGGCCACGAGCCAGGCGGGGCTTTCGATAACCTGCGCGAGGATGATCTCCGCGTCCTGAGCGCGGGCAAGCTGTTCGGCAACCTGCAGCGCCTTCTCGCTCTCGGCAGACCCATCGGTTGGCACCAGGATACTTTTGAGCATGCTCGTCAGCTCCTTTCTACGTCCATCGCTCCGCGCGCAGGTTAGTTGGCCTGGAGAAACGGCCCGCGGCGCATAGCAGTCTACCGTCCGAGTCTCACGCGAGCAACCAGCCGGCCGGGCAGCGGCCACTATAATCCACCGCTCCGCTTCGTCTCTGGCTGGTGAACCATGCACGTCCGTATCCTCGGCGCCCACAACCTGGAGACTCACGATACACGCCACACCTGTTTTCTGATCGACGGCGTCCTCGGCGTCGATGCTGGCAGCACGGCGAGCGCCCTCACCGCCGCCGAGCAGCACAACCTCGCCGCCATCCTGGTTACTCACGCACACTACGACCACATTCGCGATCTCCCAACCCTCGGCCTCGTTGCACTCGACGACGACCGGGCCATGGACGTCCATGGCCTCGCCGCTACTCTCGACAGCGTCCACGCGCACCTGATGGACGGGCGGATCTACCCGGACTTCACTCGGCCGGTCGGGGGCGCTCCTCCGATCTGCAGCATCCATCCGCATGAGGTGGGGGCTACCTTTCAGGTCGCCGGCTACGACGTAGGCGCCGTGCCGGCCCAGCACAGCATCCCAGCCGTCGGATACATCATTCGGTCGCCATCGGGCGAGAGCGTTGCTTACTCGGGCGACACCGGTGGCGGCCTGCTTCCATTCTTTGAGGACGCCTGGCAGCCACGAATCCTGTTCGTTGAGATGACGCTCCCCAACCGCCTGGAGTGGCGGGCCAGGCTCAGCGGCCACCTGACGCCCGCATTGCTGAAGGCAGAGCTGGACGCGGCCATGGAACGACGGCTCTCACTCCCAAGGATCGTCGCGGTGCACGTAGGGTTCTCACAGCGGGACGAGATCACCCGCGAGCTTGCGGAGGTGAGCCAAGCTCTTGGTGTCGAGATCGTCCGTGGCATTGAGGACATGTCCTTCGACGTTGACCCCTGACGTGGCGCCCACAGAGTAGGGGATTGCCGAAACGGGCTATTCGATCACCAAACGGGTCCGATCAGAGGGGGAGCCGCTAGAATAGCCGTCGATTCGGCGGCGCTAGCCGCCAGCGCAGGAGGGTCGATGTTGGGACGCTTCAGCCCATCTTGGTACGGTCACATCTCGCGGGTCGCAGCGGGCATGCTGCTGGGGACTACGATTCTGTGGCCCACCACAGCTAGCGCGCAGGCGGTGCCTATTATTCCTGACGCAGTGCCAGTCGAACTCGATGCGGCGACGACTGCCTACCTGGTTCTCGACATGACAGAAGCGACTTGCGGGCCCCGCCCGACGTGCATCGCGACCGTTCCGGCCGTGGCCAGCCTGCTCGAGAATGCTCGATCGGCAGGCGTTTTCGTCGTGTATTCGACCGGCCGTGCCCCGACCAACGTGCTGGCCGATC
>JAERMM010000282.1 GCA_016844585.1 Chloroflexota bacterium
CGCCTAAACGGGAGTTCAGCAACGCGTTGCTGGGCGGGAATAGCATCGGTATATGGGCCGACCCTGTGAATGACGAGATCATCATCGGGTCCAATGGCATCTTTGTGTTCGATCGGCTCGCGACAGGGGTTGTGGAGCCCAAGCGGTTGATCGAGATTGCGTCGGTCGTGCGGGCTGTCGAGCAAATCGCCCTTGACCTGGAGCACGACGAGATCGTCGGCGTGCATAGCGCGGATCGCGATGTCGACCCGCCGGTCTATGGCGGAGTCGTCGTCTTTGACCGTCTGGCGGACGGCCTGGTCGAGCCGAAGCGGTTCATCCAGCACGTGGAGCATAGCGGCGTCCTTCACCCACGAGCCATGTGGCTTGACCCGATCCACGACGAGATCGCCACGGGCGATTCAAAGACCAACGAGGTACGCGTCTTCCCGCGCGTCTGGTAACTCCCATTACGCTGCGAAATGGGGTCACCACTCACGCGGAAAGATGCGGATCTCGTTTCGCTTCGAGTCGCCGATACCGATCTCGTCGTGGGCAGTGTCGAGCCAGAGCGACCGTGGGAACCACGCGAAGCTCTGCTCTTCGTGCGCGATGAAGCGCTTCGGCGCCACGAGGGCGCCCAGGTGCAGTTTCAGTTCCGTGGCTCGTCAACGGACACGCTCGAGCTCGCTGCTGTTGCGGACTACTGGCGCCAGGCGGGCCTGGATGTGGCGGAGTCCATCACCTCTCCAGCATTAGCACGCGATCCCGAGTATCAGGCCACGTTCCCCGGGATCGAGCTGACCGGCCGTGCCTCGGGTGAAGAGATCTTTCCGGACTTCGACGGGCGGCTTCTCTCGACCCCTGAGAACCGCTTCACCGGTGCGAACCGCAGCCACTACACCAACGGGTCATTGGACCGCCTAATTGACAGCATGTACGGGGCCCTCGACGACACGGAGCGCGGTCGACGCCTGCGGGAGGCTGGCGAGATCCTGGGCGCAGACCTTCCGGCGCTGCCCTCCCATTTCACGATCGGGTTTGCCGCCGTCGTCAAAGGGGTGCACGCGTTCGTCGACGACTATCCGACCATCGGCCCAGCGGCCAGCGGTGCCGGTCTCGTCTCCAGGAATGCGCAACGCTGGGACCGGGACTAGCGGACGCGCGCCAGCGCTGAAATGCTGAGCGTCCGGGCTTCTAGAGGTAGCCGCGCTCACGCCAGTAAGCCTCCGCAGCAGGATGGAGCGGCGCCGGGAGTGGCGTGTCGCGGGCGTCGCGGCACATGCGCTCGAGCGGCAACGGCCCCGGCTCTTGCCAGGGGATCGAGTGCTTCCTAGCCTCGAGGGCGGCGCAGCAGGAACGGATGAACTCGGCCGACACGTCCTCGCGGGTATAGATGGGCCAGCCACTGAAGTCGAGCGTGGTGATCTCTCCACGTAATGCCGGAAACTCCGCGGCGCTCATGACGGCTCGGCGGAATCCCATGTCTTCCACCGTGCCGAGCAGCGGCTCCTCGACCGGAAGCACGCGCATGCCGCCTTCCAAAGCACGATTGCCCCAGTTATAGGCAGCCTCGTCGAAGATCGCGTCGATCTCGCCGCGTCCCACGGCCGCGACATCAGGCGGGAATCGGTGGTGCGTGACCGCTCCACCCCAGGACGCGATGTCGTCCAGGGTAAAGCCGAGGGCGCCCAGGACGGTGTTCGCCAGGAAGTAGATCGCGTGATCCGGTTGCCCACGCATGGATATGCGGAGCGGATAGCGCTTTTCGCCAATCTCAGCGAGCGAAGTCAATCCGGTCCGCTCGGCGACGGCGAAAAGGAACATGTCGGCCGATGGGATAACCGAGATCGTTCGCAGCGGGAGCGGCCGCTCGAATGGCCCCTTCCCCCGGTAGGCAACTTCAACCGGGGCCGACGGGTTGGCGATAGCCAGGTCAACCGCTCCGCTAGCGACCTCTTCAATTGCCCCAGGCGCGTCGCTCCCAAAGAGGCACCGCTCCCACGAGGTACCACCCTGTTGACGCAGCCTCACCTGCGCCTGGCGTGGCCATGGGCCCTCCGCAACCAGCTCGCAGGCAATCTCCAGAACCACTCGTGAACGTGTGACGACCGGTGCAGATGAGCCAGCAGGGCCCCCTCGGGGCCGTAGTTCGTCTTCTCTCAAGCGTTCCCTCCGTTCGGCGAAAAGTCCACGCATTCTGTAGCCGGTGGGCCCGCATGTCAAGCGCCCGTGACGTAGACCACGACGTAGACAGTGAGCCCGACGGACGCTCCATTGCTCACCCGAAGGAGAATCGCGAATTGTGCGACCTCCGAACGGATGATATGATCGCAACGCCTCGTCTGCATGGGGGCGCGCTGACTGCGGCGAGTTGATTCGTCGCGGCTTGAGGAGGGAACCGGTGATTACTGCGCAGGATCTGCACGGCGTCATGGGCATGATGCCCGCGTTCGCCACCTCGGATGGCTGGGACATCCACACCACGTCCACGATTGACGTCGAACATCTGCGTGAGGGCGTGGATCGGATCATTGGCGACGGAATCAACGTCATCGCAACCACGGGGAGCTTCGGAGAGTGTCACACACTGCTTTTCGAGGAATTCGTGACGCTCGCCCACGAGACGGTTGCGGCCGTCAAGAAGCGGGTGCCGCTTTTCATCGGGTGCACGTCGCCGAACAGCCGCGAAGTCGTGCGCAAGATGCAGGCGGTGCGTGAGGCCGGGGCCGACGGGGTGCTCGTCGGCATGCCGTACTACTTCCCATCGAGCGTTGAGAATGTGGTGCAGTTCTACCACGACATCGCAGAGATGTTTCCCGACCTCGGCGTGATGATCTACCACAACCCGACGCTGCACCACGTGACGATCCCCGTCGAGGCCTTCCACAAGATCACGCAAAGCCCGAACGTCGTCGGCATGAAGGACGGCCATCGCGACACGCTGCAGTTCATGAAGCTTATGGAAGTCATACGAGGCAAGATCAGCGTTTTCGTCAACCAGGTCCAGTACTATCCGTACGGCCGTATGGGCGCCGCGGGTTGCTGGTCCATCGACGCCTGGATGGGTCCGTGGCCGTTCCTGGCACTGCGAGACGCTGTCGATCGTGGAGACGACGAGGCAGCGCAGAAGATCATCTTCGACCTATCGCCAAACCGAGGTGGCGGCGGCGGCTTCGACCTGCGTTGGCGAGAAACGGCCGGGAAGGTCGCCATGGCCTACGCGGGCTATTGCCAGCCGGGCCCACTGCGCCCGCCGTTTGTAAACGTTCCCGAGTCGGTGGACGCCGGGGCTCGGAAGCGGGCCGAGGCCTGGAATGAATTGTGCGCGAGGTATCGTCCGCTGGTCGAGGCAGCGCGCGTCGCTTCGTTGGCAACGGCCGTGTAGCCGAGGTCCGTCCTTGCGAAGCGAAGCAGGCAAATCCGCGATCCGGGTGCAACCGCCATCGCCGTAACCCGCGACTGAGACGTTGACCCGGCCGGCGATACGTCAACTCAGCGAGAGGAACGAACATATCAGCGACTGAGCAAGTTCAATCCGCCGCGCTGAGGCCAGCCGAGCCGATCGATTTCGTCCATACCGGCCCGGGCACGCCGTCAGGTCGCTACATGCGTCGGTTCTGGCATCCGATCTATCGCGCGCAGGATTTGGCGCCCGGCCGCGCCATCCCGGTCCGCGTGATGAGCGAGGACTTCACGCTGTATCGGGGCGAGGCCGCTGCCTTCCTCCTCCCAGAGGGAGATGGAACAGGACGCCCGCACCTCCTGGCGTTCCGCTGCGCGCACCGGGGCACGCAGCTCTCGACGGGCTGGGTCGAGGGCGAAGACCTGCGCTGCTTCTAT
>JAERMM010000004.1 GCA_016844585.1 Chloroflexota bacterium
TGTGGTCATGGCTCCCACCGTGTCAGCCGCCCAACCGGCGGGCAGAGCTGATAGCGGGGCGATGCTCCAGCTCATCATGTAGACGCTCATGGTCCGGCCGCGAAGCTCGTTTGGCGTCGCGAGGTTGAGGATGGTCTGGCCGGTGATCAGCGACAGCGCCTGCGACACCCCCAGGACCACGAGCGTCACCATCGCGATCACGAGAGAGCCGGTCGCCGCGAACGCGACAATCGCGGCACCGTAGATCGCTCCAGAGACGATAACGACTCTGCCTTTCATCTGCATCCTGTGGATCGAAGCCGAACCGATCGCACCGAGCAAAGAGCCGAACCCCAGGCCAGCCATCAACAGACCCAGCCCGCCACCACCGACGCGAAAGACGTCGGCCGCAAGAGCGGGCATCAGTGGAACATACGCCATTCCCAGAGCGTTCTCGATGACGCAAACGATTGTGCTGGCTCGCACCGTCCTCTCGTCGCGCACAAACCGCAGACCTTCGGTGAAGTTGCCGATCACGGAGCGTTGAGGGGCGACGCCAGCGCGTGACGTATCCGGTCGCAGCAGGAGCGTCAGCACGACCGCCAGCACGAAGAGCACCGCGGCAACCACGAACGAGCCGGTGTTTCCCCCGGCGGCGATCAGCAGCCCCGCTATCATCGGTCCCAGCACGCGTGACAAGTTGAAGGAGATCGCATTGAGCGCTACGGTGTTGGCGACCAGCGATGGTCCCGCGACCTCCGGACCCAGAGACTGGCGGGCAGGCAGGTTGATCGCCGCCGCCGCCGCAATCACGGTCATCAGGGCGAGGAGCTGCCAGGGTTCGATCGAGTCGGCAGCGATGAGGGAAACCGTCACCATTCCGCCGAGCAACTGGAACACGTTGGAGTAGAGGAGCATCTTGCGCCGGTTCCACCGATCGGCGATGACGCCACCAGGAAGCATCAATACGAGCCCGGGGAGGGCCGCCGCGACGTTCGTGACCCCCAGGAACGTCGCGGACTGCGTCAGCTCCCAGGCTAGCCAGGACTGCGCGGTGACGTACACCCAGAAGCCAAGGTGTCCGGCGAAGGTCCCGAACCAGAGATTTCGAAAGTCTCGGACGCCAAGCGCCGCGAACATGGGTGGCAGTTTCACGGCTCTCGGCGCCGAAGCGTGTAGCGCACGACCGGTGCTCAACTCGAAGTGGCCTTCCAGTCCGATGCTCGCCGAAGCAACTCATCGGCACTCCGTCGGGCCGCAGGGCCTGCACTGGCGCCCGCGAGCATAGCAGCGATCTCGTCAGCTCGTGCCTCGCCGTCGACGCGGTTTACTGAGGTCACGGTCCGACCGTCCTTGACACTCTTCGCAACCACATAATGCGCATCGGCATAGGCCGCCACCTGAGGAAGGTGGGTGACGCAGATGACGTGGTGGCTCCGCGCAAGACGCCAGAGCTTCTCGCCAATCACGTGTCCCATCCTCCCACCGACGCCCTGATCCAGCTCATCGAAGACCAGAACCGGCGTCTCGTCCACTTCAGACAGCACTGACTTGAGGGCAAGCATGAAGCGAGCCAACTCGCCGCCGCTCGCGATTCGTGCAAGCGATCGCGGGTCCTCCCCTGGGTTCACCGAGATTAGGAACTCGACCTGGTCGATGCCCCCCTCGTCGAAAGCGACAACTCGGCCGTCGGAAAGCGGCAAGCCCTTAGAATCGTCCGTCTGGACCATCGACACAGCGAAGCGCGAGCCAGCCATTCCCAGACCGTCAAGCTCATTCTCCACAAGCACCTCGAGATCCCGCGCCGCGCTCGACCTCGTTGCGGACAGTACAACAGCCGCGCGAGCAGCCTCGTCGATCTGCTCGTGCGCGGCCGACCGCAGGTCGTCCAAGCGCTCATCGCGGTGTTCGATCTGGTCGAGGCGTCTCCTGGCGCCCTCGGAGTACGCCAGTACATCGGCCAGCGTGTTCCCGTACTTTCGCTTGAGCTCGGCCAGTCGCAGCAGTCGCTCCTCAATGGTGTCGAGGGCCGCCGGATCGTCGTCCAGCGACTCGGCATAACTGGACAGTGCCCGGGAGAGATCCTCGGCTTCCTCGATCAGCTCGGTCAGCCGCTCCTCCCGACCCTCGAACCGCGGATCGAGCGACCTGATCTCGGCAAGGTGGATGGCTGCCGATTCGAGCAGGCCCACGCCCCCCGGAGATTCGTCCCCACCATGGAGCGCGTCGTGGGCGGCGGTGGTGAGCTGGCGCAGACGCAGCGTGTTCTTCAGGCGAGAGCGACGCGCGAAAAGCTCTTCTTCCTCGCCGGCCTGGACCCCCGCCGAATCAATGTCGGCAACCTCATGCCTCAGCAGCGTTGCCTCGCGCTGCACCTCGCGATCCCCCTCTTCGATGCTCCGGATCTCGCGACGGAGCGCGGTCAGCGATCTCGCCGCCGACGCCATCGCATCTCGAAGCGTTCCGGTGCGCGCGTACCGATCCAAGACCCCGAGGTGCCCCCGCGATCGCGTGAGTGACACGTGGGAAGCCTGCGAGTGAATGTCAACGAGTTGCTCAGCGAGTCGCTGAACCAGGCCTACGGCCACCGCCCGGCCGTTCACCCGGCTCACACTGCGACCACTCATGACCTCGCGCGCAAGGATCAGCCCCTCGTCGACCGGTAGATCGTTCTCGAGGAGAAACCCAGCGAGATCACGCGCCGCCTCAGGTGGAACATCAAACATCGCCTCCACCGAGGCTCGCTCCGATCCAGTGCGAATCCACAACGGATCCGCACGATCGCCGATCGCCGCGCCAAGCGCATCGATGATGATCGATTTGCCGGCGCCCGTCTCGCCACTAAGCACCACCAGGCCAGGGGCCCACTCAATGCGCAGGGCCTCAACAATCGCGAAATCACGGATCGACAGCTCTACAAGCTGGCAACGCGGCGTTGGCGCGCGCTGTCGATCAGTTGCAACGTGGCCCGCTTCATCGTCGCCGTGAGCGTCAGTGGGGACCTCGGCTCGCATCAGTCCAGCTTCGCCAGGATCCGACTGTAGAACTCTGCACGCGAGCCGCGCCTCGCGAACGTCGTCGTGCGCTCGCTGAGCCGCGCTTCGACCACACCGCTGTTCCACAGGGTCTTGTCGATCTGGCCATCAACCCCATCAACGGTCATGACTGCGGGCTGCGATGTCCATACTTGTAGTCGGAGGGGGATGTCGCCGGGCACCACGAGGCTGCGCACGGCGGAAATGTGCGGGCAGATAGCAGTCACAACGAGCTCAGTTGAATCGGGCGCCAGGATGGGTCCACCCGCGGCGAACGAGTACGCGGTCGAGCCCGTCGCGGTAGCAACAATCAGGCCATCGCAGCGGAAGCGGTGGAGAGGGTGGCCATCTGTTGAAAGCTCGACGGTTACGGTTCGCAGCGACTGTCCCCGGCCAACCACGATGTCGTTCAGCGCCAGGAACGAGCCCGGATCTGCTCGAAGCATCGCACGGCGGTCCACCCAGTAGCCACCACCCAGGTAAGGGTCTAATCCACTTGGGAGGTCCGAAGGCATCAATTCTGCAAGGAATCCCAGACGTCCCATTTGTATGCCCAGGATGGGGACATCGCACTCGGCGAGCCAGCGTGCCGTACGAAGAATCGTCCCATCGCCGCCAAACGTTGCCACGAGACGGGCGTCCACCGGAGGATCAGCGGTTTCCAGGTTCCAGGCGGATATCAGCGTCGCCCGATAAGCACGCTCTTCCAGGTATGCCGCGCATCGCTTGGCAAGACCGAGAGCGCCTTCGACCATGGGCTGGTACACGAGCACAACATCAGACATCTTGTTCAGCAAGGGCGCGTTGTATGAGATCGTCGACGGAGCGGCAGGACAATTCCGCCACTTCCGAACGTCGGCGAATCCACGCCAGGAACTCGACGTTGCCGGCGGGCCCCCGAATCGGCGAAGCCGTAACGTCTAACAACTGGTTCGAACTCGCATCGAGCCAGGAGGCCAGCCTGAGCAACACGTCGCGGTGAACTGTCGGATCGCGCACGACCCCGCCCTTACCGACACGGTCCCGCCCCGCTTCGAACTGTGGCTTAACAAGTGCCACAAAGTCGGCCTCGGCGCTTGCGATCCGGACCAGAGCCGGCCACAGGATCTCCAGCGAGATGAAGGAGGCATCGACCGTCACAAGCCCTGGGGCCTGGGGCAGGGTCTCGAGGTAGCGGGCATTCACGCGTTCCATTAGTACGACACGCGGATCAATCCGAAGTCGCCAATCCAGTTGTCCATAACCAACGTCGATCGCGTAAACGCGCTCGGCGCCGCGCTGCAGCAAGCAATCCGTAAAGCCCCCGGTCGAGGCGCCGACGTCTGCACAAACGCGGCCGTTAGGGTCGACGCCAAAGCGGTCCAATCCGTGAGCGAGCTTGATTCCGCCGCGACTGACGTACGGCGCCATTTGGCGGACTTCGACTGGCACATCGTCGCGGACCAACTGCCCGGGCTTGGCGCCAGGCGATCCCTGCACCGCGACATCCCCGGCGAGAACCAGCGCTCGGGCTTTCTCGCGACTGGGCGCGTGGCCACGACGCACGAGGAGCTCGTCGAGTCGGACCCGCGGCGCTGGAGGGGCCATCTCGGCAAGTATACTCGCGCGTTTTCCAGGCTTCACCCGATTCACGTGGGACCGCGCTCGTCAGCCCAGACGGATTGCAGCGCCGGGCAGGGCTAGCCGCGGAAAGCCGCTATAGTTCAGCCATTGGAGAGGCGTTGGAACGATCCGGAGGGCCGGTGCGGCTAGCTACCGACGGCATTTCGACCCCCGCGGAAGGCCTGCCGCTTGCAATCCTCCGCGAGCTGCGGCCGAAACAATGGTTGAAGAACGGCCTGATCTTCTTCGGGCTGGTCTACGCCCTACAACTCGCCAACCTGCCCCTCGTGTTGAACGCGCTCCTGGCGTTCGCGAGCTTTTGCCTCGTCTCCAGCGCTGCCTACGTGGTCAATGACCTCCGAGACATCGACCTTGATCGTAAGCATCCAACCAAGCGGTGGAGGCCACTCGCTTCGGGAGCGCTTCCCGTCAGGCTCGCCGCTCCGTTGGCGACGTTTCTGCTTGTGGCCGGACTTGCTCTGGCAATCCCGCTGGGCGGCATGTTCATCGCCATCATTGTGACCTACCTGCTCCTGACCACGGCCTATTCGTTGTGGTGGAAGCACGTTGTCCTCGTCGACATCTTCTGCGTCTCGTCCGGCTTCGTGCTGCGCGCCGTGGCGGGGGCAGTCGCAGTCGACGTGCCGATCTCGCCGTGGCTCTACGTATGCACTATCCTGGGCTCCCTGCTCATCGCCCTCGGGAAGCGTCGCGCAGAGCTCCTCGAGGCTCAGGTATCAGGCGAACTGCACCGTCCCGCTCTCGAGGACTACACCGTAGGGTTTCTAGACAATCTGATCGTGGTTGCCGCGACGGCCAGCGTCATGGCCTACTCGCTGTACACCTTCTCAGCAGAGAACGTGCCGCGAAACCAATCCATGATGATCACAATACCGGTCGTGCTGTACGGCGTCTTCCGCTACCTGTTTCTGGTTCAGGTGCACCGCCAGGGCGGAAGCCCCGACGAGCTATTGCTGCGGGACCGCAGCCTGGCAGCATCGGTGGTTCTATTCCTGGTCCTCAGCGCAGGCATTCTCTACCTCAGCCCGCGCTGACGGGGACCGGTAGGAACGACAGTCGCCCCAGCGCAACGCTCTCCGCGTCAGCGCTTTGTGTACTGAGGCGCCTTTCGCGCGCGCTTGAGGCCGGGCTTCTTGCGCTCCTTGGCCCGCGGGTCTCGGGTCAAGAGTCCCGCCTGTCTGAGCGCCCGCCGATGCTCCTCGTCAACCTTCACCAGGGCCCGAGCGATTCCATGGGTGATGGCGCCGGCCTGACCTGAGAGACCGCCTCCGTTCACCTTCGCCAGGACGTTGAACGACCGATGCGTGTTGGTAACGCGGAGCGGCAATGTGATTTGCGCTTGCCAGGCCAACCGGGGAAAGCGCTCCTCGAGCGTCTTCCCATCAATGATGACGTTGCCGGTGCCCGGCTGCAGCAGGACCCGAGCTACGGCCGTCTTGCGGCCACCAAGACCTGTCATCCCGGTTCGCGGCGTTCGGGCGGATCGAATCATTCTTGAGACCCTCCGGTCTGGGCGCCTACCTGCGCGGAGTGTGGATGCGTCGGACCTGGATAGACGCGCAGCTTACGGAACATAGATCGTCCCAGGGACGACTTCGGCAGCATACCCCTGATGGCATGTTCGATCACACGCTGCGGCAACCGACGTAAGAGGTGTTCGAGGCTTTCGGCCCGGAGCGACCCCAGATATCCGGAGTGTCTGTAGTACATTTTTTGCTGCGGCTTGTTCTTGCCGGTGATACCGACCCGCGCGGCGTTCACGACAATAACGTGATCTCCCACGTCCATGTGCGGCGCATAGATCGGCTTGTGCTTCCCACTGAGCAGGCGAGCCACATCGGTCGCAAGGCGGCCCAGCGGTTTCCCTGTCGCGTCGATCACGTGCCACGACCGGGTAATATCACCCAACTTCGGGGTGTATGTTCGTGCCTGATCTGCCATTGTTCCCTCCGTTGGGTCGGTTCAGTAGGTTACTTCACGAAGTGTCAGGCCGCTTGCCGGAGCGGTTGGGCCCGCGGCCGCCCGGTTGGCCAGCCGTAACATGTCACCAATCGAGGTCGTCGGACGCTTTCCGTGCCCGACCAGCAGAGCCGACCCCACGATTGAGCGTACCATGTGGCGCAAGAACGCATCGGCCTCAATGTCGAACCGAAGGATACGCCCATCATTGAGATCTCGACTCCACGCCGCGCGAAAGACGCGACGCACCGTGCTCTTGTCCGGATCGTCCTGGGTTCGGTGGGTGCGAAAAGACGCGAAGTCGTGAGTCCCAACGACCGCTCTACAAGCCTCGTCCATAGCCTCCACGTCTAGCGGGTCGTCCACATGGGCCGTACGCCGCCGCTCCCATATGTTTCGATCTTCGCCGTTCCAGACCGAGTACTCATAGCGCCTTGTCTGTGCGCTTCGTCGAGCATCGAAGGTCTCATCAGCCTCTGCCATCGCTCGCACTAAGACGTCTGCCCCTGTCAGCGCATTCAGCGCTCTCTTCAAGTCCGCCAGACAAATCGTCGATTCGATACGAAAGCTTACGACTTGCCCGGTGGCATGCACGCCGGAATCCGTTCGTCCCGCGGGCGTCACCCGAATCGCCTCACCAGTGACTCGCGTCAGGGCCACCTCTAGCTCGCCACCGATCGTTCGCGCCCCAGGTTGCGGCGCGAACCCGTAGAAATCTGTGCCTTCATACTCCAGGTCTGTGCGAATCACTCGCACGCGCAGCCCCTTTGGCCACCAGTAACGCGCGCTAGAACGCAAGCTCGATCTGGGCCATCGGCGCGCTGTCGCCGCGCCGTGAACCAAGATGCAGCAGTCGAACGTAGCCCCCGGTCTTATCGGCGAACCGCGGCGCCAACTCGTCAACCAGTTTGTTCGCGATGTTGACGTCATACAAGCGTGCGATGATCTGCCGCCGTGCATGCAGATCACCTCGCTTTGCCAGCGTAATCAGGTGCTCCGCGACCGCGCGAAGCTCTTTGGCTTTCGGCTCCGTCGTCCGTAGCCTCTCGTAACGGAACAGGTCCGTTGCCTGGTTGCGGAGCAGTGCCGTTCGATGTCCCGAAGGCCGCCCAAGCTTTCTCTTACCGTGCAGATGGCGCAACGCTTTGCCTCTCTCTAGTCGTCCGCTTCGGCGCGGCTGTGACCGCCCCGCCGAGCCCGCCCACGCGACTTGGTGTACGCTTCGTCGTCGTCTTCGAACTCATCCTCGTCGGCGATTTCATCCTCGTCGTACTCGACGGATGCACGGAATGTCGAACCCTCACCGGACGTCGCAATGCCGCGCTCCGCGAGCTTTTCGTGCAACTCCTGTAGCGACTTCTGCCCGAAATTGCGCAGCCCAAGGAGTTCGTCCTCGCTCATCTGCAGCAGTTGACCCACAGTGGTGATCTGAGAACGCTTCAGGCAGTTGTACGTCCTCGATGACAGGTCCAGCACCTCAATCGGCATGGCGTCCGTACCGGGGGGGATTGGCGTGGGACCGGGCCCGGGTTTGAAGTACGTCGGGCCGCTTTCAGCAAAGATCGAGAAGTGCTTGATAAGGATTTGCGACGCCTGAGCTAGCGCCTGCTTTGGTCCGATCGTTCCGTCCGTCTGGATCTCGATCATCAGCTTGTCGTAGTCGGTGCGCGCACCAACGCGCGTTTTCTCGACCCGGTAATTCACACGTCTAATAGGCGTGAAAACGGCATCGATGGGGATCACGCCTATCGTGGTCGAGTCGCGCCCCTCGGCAGTCCTGTAACCCTGCCCCTTCTCGATCGTGAGCAGCATCTCGAGTCGCGCGTCACCGCTGTCAAGCGTGGCGATAAGCAACTCGGGGTTCACTATCTCGATCTCCGGCGGCACCTGAATGTCACCAGCAGTCACGGCACCGGGTCCGGTTGCGTCCAATCGGACGTTGATCGGCTCGTCCGTGTACGACTTCAATCGAATCTGCTTCAGATTGAGGATGAGCTCCGTCGTGTCCTCGCGAACCCCAGGAATCGTCGAGAACTCGTGAAACACGTTTTCTATCCGTATGGCCGTCACAGCCGCTCCGGTCAGCGACGACAACAGGACGCGGCGAAGCGCGTTGCCGACTGTTAAACCGAATCCATTATCGAGCGGCTCGATCTCGAACTGTCCCAACTCGCCCGAAAGGTGAATCGTCTCCACGTTCGTGGAGGAAATCTCGTCCTGCAACCTCGAATTCTCCCTTGCCTCGGCCTAAGCGAAGCTGCAACCGCGGCTGACCTTCCGTGCGCGGCCGCGCCGCGCATTCCCGAACCCGTTCGCTCTGCAAATCCGCGGCCCTGGCGACCGTGATCGCGGCTTCTAGCGCGAGTAGTACTCAACGACCAACTGTTCGTTTACCGCCGTGTCGATGTCCTCCCTCACTGGAATTTGCGTCACACGGCCCGTGAGTTCCGCCGCGTCCAGCACAAGCCACCGAGGTACCGACTTTTGCGACATCTCGCCTTTCAGGGCGCCGAAATACTCGTTGCCGCTGCTCCGCGGGCGGACAGTGATGACGTCGCCTTCAGAAACCAACGCGGAGGGAATGTTGGTTCTCTTTCCGCTGAGTGAGAAATGCCCATGGCGTACCAGCTGGCGCGCCTGGCTGCGCGACGACGCGAAGCCAAGCCGGTAGACGACGTTGTCAAACCGCCGCTCGAGGATCGACAGCAGGTTCGCTCCAGTCATGCCGGGGCGCCGCTCTGCCTCCTCGAAGTGCTTCCTGAACTGGCGCTCCAGCACTCCATAGATCGAACGCACTTTCTGCTTCTCCGCGAGCTGCAGTCCGTACTCCGAAACCTTGCGTCGACCCTGCCCATGTTCTCCCGGAGGGTACCGGCGGCGTTCAACGGCGCACTTGGGCCCGAAGCAGCGCTCACCCTTCAGGAACAGCTTCAGTCCTTGACGCCGACAGATGCGGCACACCGGGCCCGTGTAACGTGCCATTCAAGCTCCTTACGCACCTGCGCTTCGGTCACAGCACGAATTACCGTGCGCCCTTCGCGTGACTACCAAAAGTAGGAACCTAGTCGCTTTGTACATCCGCCGCCGGAGCATCCCACGGCGCTCCCAACCGACGGCCAGATTTGCCGCTAGACGCGCCGCTTTTTGGGCGGCCGACACCCATTGTGGGGAATCGGCGTCACGTCAATGATTGCACTGATCGTCAAACCAGTAGCCTGGAGCTGGCGGATGGCCGCCTCGCGTCCCGAGCCCGGGCCCTTCACGTAGACGTCGACCGTTCGTAGCCCGTGCTCCATGGCCTTCTTCGCCGCGTCTTCCGCCGCCTGACTGGCTGCGTATGGCGTGCTCTTTCGCGAGCCCTTGAACCCAACCACCCCCGAACTGCTCCACGATAAAACGGCCCCATCAGGATCGGTAATCGTGACCAGGGTATTGTTGAACGTCGACTGGATGTAGGCGTTGCCACGCGGTATCTGCTTCCGCTCGCGCCGCCTCGGCCTCGCGCCCCTACGCCGGTCTGCCACTCCTGCTCTCCCCTACCCGTCCTTGCTTACTTCTTGGCCGCAGCACGCCGACGTCCAGCCACTGTCCGCCGTGGGCCTCGACGCGTTCGTGCGTTGGTTCGCGTGCGCTGACCGTGTACCGGCAGGCCGCGGCGATGGCGCAACCCCCGATAACACCCGATTTCCATCAGGCGTTTAATGTTGAGATTGACCTCGCGTCGAAGGTCGCCCTCCACCGTAAAATGCCGATCGATATAGTCGCGGATCCTCGAGATCTCGTCTTCGGTGAGTTGCTTTACACGCGTCTCCGGAGTGACACCCACGGCCGCTACAGCCTCACGACTTTTCGTTCGCCCGATGCCGTGGATGTAGGTCAGGGCAATCTGCACCTGCTTGTCATTGGGAATATCAACCCCTGAGATTCGCGCCACTTCTCGCTGCCTCCTACCCTTGCCGCTGCTTGTGGCGAGGATTCTCGCAGATGACCCGTACCACACCGTGGCGGCGAATGACCTTGCACTTCTCGCAGCGCGGTTTCACCGACGCCTGTACCTTCATCTGCAACTCCCTGAGATCACACAACAAGCGGTAACACGCAGAGAAAAGAGCAGACTTCTCCTGCTCTCAACGGGTGCTGCATATTTTATCAAATACTGACCACTCGCCGCTTGACCACCTGACGAATCGCCGCGCCTACTTCCGAGATGTCCTTCGAACCATCCACCTCGTCGAGAACACCGCGACGCCGGTAGTACTCGATGACGGGAGTGGTCTGCTCGAAGTAGACCTCCAGCCGATGGCGCGCAGTCTCGACTCTATCGTCGTCTCGCTGGTACAAATCCCCACCACAACGATCGCACTTACCTGGTTGCGCGGAAGGATTAAAAACCTCGTGATAGGACGCTTGACACTGCCGACAAAGCCAGCGACCCGACAGCCGCCGCAGCAGCTCATCACCAGGAACCGACAGGTTCAACGCCAGGTCGACCTTCGTGCCCTCGGCATCGAGCACGCGGTCGAGCGCTTCCGCCTGAGCCACGGTACGAGGGAACCCGTCCAGGACCACCCCCTGCTCGGCGTCCTTCTGACTGAGCCGATCCAGCACCATTGCCACAGTGACGTTGTCCGGTACGAGCTCGCCCCGATCCACGTATACCTTTGCCTGAAGCCCGCGAAGGGTTCGCTTTCCCATCGCCTCCCGGAACATGTCGCCACTGGCAACGTGCACCAAGTTTGCTGTCTGGGCCATCGTGAGGGCCTGCGTCCCTTTCCCAGCTCCAGGCGCTCCGATCAGAATCACGCACGTCAACATTAGTGAATGAAGCCTCGATAGTTTCGCATCAGGAGCTGAGCTTCCAGCTGCTTGATCGTGTCAAGCACTACGCCGACGACGATCAAGATTCCGGTGCTGGAGAGTGCCAGGGTTTGAACGCTGGTGAACTGCTGCAGCACGAAGGGCAGCACGGCCACAAGCCCGAGGAAGACAGCGCCCGCCCAGGTGACACGAATGAGGATCTTGAACAAGTAGTCAGCCGTTGGCCGGCCGGGCCGAATCCCTGGAATAAACGCGCCGCTCTTCTGCAGGTTCTCGCCAATGTTCTGCTGCTGGAAGATGACCAGTGTGTACATGAACGTGAAGCCCACGACCATCGCGAAGTACAGCACCCAGTAAAGCCAACTCGACCCAACGTAGAAGGTGTCGTAGACCAGCTTCGCGATACTGGCAGTGGTCTCGTTGTCTACACCGGTGAAGTAGCTCGCCAACGTGCCGGGGAAGATCATCACGGACGAGGCAAAGATCAACGGGATCATTCCAGCCGAGTTGACCTTCATTGGGATGTGCGTGCTGCCCCCTCCGTACCAGCGGTTTCCGCGAATTCGTCGCGCGTATTGAACGGGGATGCGGCGCTGGCCTTCATAAATCATCACGACAGCGGCAACGGTGGCGATGGCGACCGCCGCGATGAGAATCAGCGGCCCGAGCGATACCTGTCCCGCGAAGGCCTGCACGATCACCTGCGGCAACGCTGCGACGATTCCCGCGAAGATGATGATCGAGACTCCGTTGCCGATCCCGTTCTCGGTGATCAGCTCGCCGATCCACACGAGCAGCATCGTGCCTGCCACCATCGACGAAATGATGGCGAGCGTCTCAATGGGGTATAGCGCCAAATCAAAATTCTGCAGAATGGCGCCGCCGGAGGAGCTGTTGATGAACTGGACCGTTCCGAAAGACTGCAGAGCTGCGAGTGGGACGGTCGCCAGGTGCATGTACTGATTCAGCTTGGCCCGGCCAGAGTCCCCTTCTTTAGATAGGGCCTCCAGTGCCGGAACGGTAGGAATGAGCACCTGCAAGATGATCGTCGCCGTGATGTACGGGTAGACGCCCATTGCCACCACCGAGAACTGCTCCAGGCCACCGCCAGAGAACAGGTTCAGCATTCCGAGCAACTGATTCGACGCGAACAATTCCTGCAATGCCGTCGCGTTCACACCAGGCACTGGAATGTGTGCCATGAAGCGAAAGATCACGAGCATGGCGAAGGTGAAGATCAGTTTGGTGCGGACATCCGCGATGCGAAAGGAATTGAGGAGAGAATCAATCACTGCCGAGGGCCACGGCCGTTCCACCCGCGGCTTCGATCGCTCGCCGCGCCGCAGCCGAGAATGCATCCGCGTGAACGTTCAGGGCCCGGCTCAAGCTCCCGCGAGCCAGCACTTTGACCGGATCCTTTCCTCGCCGAACCAGACCGGCTGCCCGCATCACCGTTGGCGTAACCTCCACGACATCCGCGAGAAGGTCCAACTCATCAAGGTTGACCACTTCATACGCAACACGGAATGGATTCTTGAATCCGCGCCGGTAGGGCAGCTTGCGAACCAGGGGGAGCTGCCCACCTTCAAAGTACGGTGGAACGCCGCCACCCGCTCGGGCCTTCTGGCCTTTGACGCCCTTCCCGGAGGTCTTGCCACGTCCCGAGCCCATCCCGCGCCCAACGCGACGCCGATCGGTACGCGCGCCCTTTGGAGGCGCCAACTCATGAATTTTCATTCCGTACTCTCACTCTCGTCGACGCGTACCAGATGCCGTACCTTGTGCAACATTCCGCGGGTAACCGGCGTATCGGGAAGGTCAACCCGCTGGTTAATTCTGCGCAGGCCGAGACTTCGCACCGTCGCTCTTTGATCCTCTGGACGGCCGATCACACTTCGAACCAGCACAACGCTCAGCGTCACTGCCATTTCATTGTCCCTCTGGCTTAGCAGCACTGCCCTCGCCCTCCGCCGCAGCGACCGGCGGAGGGGCATCGGGCGCACTGGCCTCAGGCGTCGATGCGCTCATTGCAGCCGCACCCTCGCTGACCGCCGCGGTGGTAACAGACAGGTCTTGGCCCACCGCTGTTGGCGCGACCGGCTCGCCCTCGCCAAGCGCGGGCAGGTCCAGATTGTCTGCCACAGCCAACGTCGGCTCCAGGACAGACGCACCCTCGATGACGGCCACGGTCACGGCAGGCGCGATTCCGCTTGACTCCGTAGGTCCCACCGGCTGCGTCTCTTTGCGAGTCTCCAACTGAACGGGCGATCGAGGCTCGCCCCGGCGCGCGCGACGAGCCTCCTCCGGATCGCGCAGCCCCGCCAGACCACGAACCGTTGCCTTCACCACATTGATCGGGTTTGAGCTTCCCAACGACTTTGTGAGTATGTCCTTGATGCCAGCGGCCTCGACGACGGCTCGTACTGCCCCACCAGCAATCACGCCGGTGCCCGCCGAGGCAGGCTTCAGCATCACCTTAGCCGCCCCGAAGTCCGAAACCGTTTCGTGCGGAATGGTCGCACCCTTCATGGGAACGCGGATCAGACTCTTTTTCGCGTTCTCCACGCCCTTGCGAATCGAGTCGGGAACTTCGTTCGCCTTGCCCAGTCCGACACCGACGACACCATGCCCATCCCCGACCACAACGACCGCACTGAAGCTGAATCGCCGGCCGCCCTTCACAACCTTGGAAACGCGGTTCACCCGGACGACCTTTTCTTCGAGCACAAGTCCCGCGGCTTCAACGTTCGGCATGAGATCCTCTCGCGAATCGCTTCATCAAAACTCCAGCCCGCCTTCGCGCGCGCCGTCCGCGAGCGCCTTCACCCGACCGTGATAGAGGTATCCACCCCGATCGAACACAACGCTCGTCACGCCCACCGCGCGGGCTCTCTCCGCAATCGCTAGCCCAACGGCCTTAGCCCGCTCGGACTTGCCGCCCGACTGATTGCGCAGGGAGCTGTCCAATGTCGAAGCGGCCGCGACCGTTGTGCCGCGCGTATCGTCCACCACCTGAACGAAGATGTTGTTGAGGCTACGAAACACAGACAGGCGCGGCCGAGCGGTAGTCCCATTGACCCGCTTGCGGATTCGCAGATGTCGGCGGCGGCGCGCCGCGCGCGAGTTGGCTGGTTTATACATGGGTGCTACCTCTTCTTGCCGCCTGATTTGCCAGCCTTGCGTCGGACGTACTCGCCCAAGTACCGGATCCCTTTGCCCTTATATGGCTCGGGTGGACGGATTCGCCGAATCTGCGCAGCGATCTCGCCTACGAGTTGCTTGTCGATACCTCCGACGAGAACCCTCGGCCCATCCACGCCGAGCGTGATCCCATCCGGCGCGTTGAACACGACCGGGTGAGAATAGCCAACGGCGATGGATAGGCCCTTCGGCGTTGCTTGGGCGCGATATCCAGTGCCAATGATTTCGAGACGCTTCTCGAATCCCTGTGTGACCCCAACCACCATGTTATTCATGAGCGTGCGCATCAAGCCATGCAGTGACCGCTGCGTGCGATCATCTGACGATCGCTCGACCAACATCTGCTTGTCGCCGAGGTTGAGCGTGATCCCATTGCAAAGCGGCTGTGACAGCGTGCCCCTGGGCCCAGTCACCGTGACCAGACCCTCGATGACCTCGATCTTTACCCCATCGGGAAGCGGGATTGGCATGCGCCCAATTCGCGACATCTCCTACCCCCGCCCTACCAGACGTACGCGAGCAGCTCGCCGCCCACGTTTTCGCGCTTTGCACGATCACCTGTCATGACCCCCCGCGGTGTGGACAGCACCGCGACTCCGGTCCCACCGTACACCCGTGGAATCTTGTCCCGGCCCACGTAGACCCGCAGACCTGGTTTGCTCATTCGCCGCAACCCGATCAACCGCGGCTCCTTCGTTGGCGAATAAGACAGAAGTACGCGCAGCTTTTTCTTGGGCCCGGCGCCCACAATGTCGAATCCTCGGATGAAGCCCTCTTCGCGCAGCACCTGCGCGATGGAGACCTTCATGCGGGAAGACGGCATCTCCACCAGCGGATGGTGAGCGCGAACCGCGTTTCGAATACGAGTGAGCATGTCGGCGATGGGATCAGTCAGCATGACTTCCCTACCTACCAGCTCGACTTTGTGATGCCTGGGATTTCCCCACGCAACGCCAACTCGCGAAAACAAATCCGGCACAGTCCGAACTTCCGGATGAAGGCGCGCGGCCGACCGCAGCGCCCGCAGCGGTTATGTTGCCGCACCGGCCACTTTGGCACTCGCAACGCCTTCGCGATCGAAGACTTCTTCGCCAACCCTATCCTCCTGTGTGCGTCTACCGCCTTCTTGCGAAGTACGGCACAGCCACAACTTTACGCAGCCGCTCGCTGGAAGGGAACCCCCAACAACTCGAGGAGCCGCCGTGACTCCTGATCGGTCCTCGCGCTTGTCACGATGGTTACTTCCATCCCACGAACCCGATCGACCTTGTCGTAGTCGATCTCCGGGAATACCAGCTGCTCGCGCAAGCCAAGCGTGTAGTTTCCTCTTCCGTCGAATGCCTTGTTCGAGACTCCGCGGAAGTCCCGCATCCGCGGAAGTGCCAGGTTGATCAGACGATCCAGGAACTCATACATACGTTCGCCACGCAACGTCACCATGACGCCGATCTTGTTCCCTTCGCGAAGACGGAACTGAGCAATGGACTTTCTGGCTTTAGTGACAACAGGGTGTTGCCCAGTAATGACGGTCACATCGTTGACCGCGGCTTCCATCGCCTTTTCGTTCTTCAGCCCCTCGCCCATTCCGATATTGACAACCACCTTATGGACGCGTGGAATTTGCATGATGCTCTTGTAGCTAAACTCTCGGCGCAGGGTCGGAAGAACCTCCGCCACGTATCGTTCCTGAAGACGAGTCGGCACCCTACATCCCTCTCCTACGTCAACTCGCCGCAAGACTTGCAGAACCGCCCCTTTGTGCCATCTTCAAGCATCCGAAAGCCGACACGCGTCGCCATTCCACACTTGTCGCACACCAGAGCCAGATTCGCGAGTCGGATCGGCGCCTCGATATCGATGATTCCGGCTTGGCGCGCTTGCTGCCCCGGCTTCATGTGCTTCTTCATCACATTGACGTCGACGACAATTGCCCGCCCCTCTTTGGGGATAAGGCGGCGCACCTTTCCGCGCTTTCCGCGGTCACGACCCTTCTGCAGCTCAACGGTGTCGTCACGCTTTATGCGAAACAACTCAGATCACCTCTGGAGCGAGAGAGACGATTTTCATGTAGTTCTTCTCGCGCAACTCGCGGGCCACGGGCCCGAAGATACGCGTCCCTTTCGGGTTCTGCTTGTCGGACAAGATAACAACCGCGTTGTCGTCGAACTTGATCGTGGAGCCGTCAGGACGGCCGAAGCCCTTCGACGTTCGTACGACGACGGCTTTTACCACGTCGCTTTTCTTCACTGAGCCGCCGGGAGTCGCCTGCTTGACGGTGCCAACGATCACGTCGCCAATCTGGGCGTACTCCTTGTTTGCATCCATCACGCGAATGCAAAGGAGCGCGCGAGCTCCGGTGTTGTCCGCGACGCGACAGACCGTGTAAGGACGAATCACGATGCCGCCTGAGCAGTCGCGGTCTCATCGATGATGGGGATGTCCGCGTGTCCGCTCTTGACGAGCGACGACACGACCCATCGCTTCTCTCGACTGAGTGGCCGATTCTCGCGGATCTCGACCACGTCGCCGACGTGGCACCGATTGGTCGGATCGTGCGCTTTGAACTTATGCGTGCGACGGATCGGTCGGCCATAGAGCGCATGCTTGTGCACGACCTCTACCGCGACCACGATGGTCTTTTCCATTTTGTCGCTGGTCACGCGCCCCGTGAGCACGCGCCGACGGCCTCGCTCATCGGCCATCTATTCCTCAACCTCCATCAACTCGCGCTCCCGCACTAACGTATGGATGCGAGCCATATCGTGTCGCACGTCCCGCATGCGGGAGTGATTTGTCAACTGGCGAGTCGCATACTGAAAGCGCAAGTTGAACATCTCTTCAAGCATGTCCGCCAGGCGCCGATCCAACTCCGTCGGGTTCAATCCCCGCAGCTCAGACATCTTCATTGTGTCATCGTCACCACGACGGTCTCCCTCTCAACAAGCCGCGTCCCAATTGGCATCTTGTGGGCTGCAAGATGCAGGGCCTCCCGCGCGAGGTCGGGATGCACTCCAGCAACTTCGAACATGATCCGGCCCGGTCGCACAACGGCCACCCAGTGATCCGGTGCGCCCTTACCGCCACCCATGCGGGTCTCTGCTGGTTTCGCGGTGGCTGCGCGGTCGGGGAAGATGCGAATCCACACTTTTCCCCCGCGCTTGAGGTGGTGAGTAATTGTCCGCCGCGCGGCCTCAATCTGCCTTGCGGTGATCCAGGCGGGCTCAAGAGCCTGTAGCCCGATCTCCCCGAATGCGATCGTGTTTCCGGACGTGGCCGGACCCTTCATCCGCCCCCGGTGGGGCTTGCGGTACTTAACTCGCTTCGGTTGAAGCATCGCCCTCATCCTCGTCTGGGTCGTCTGGCTCGAAGATCGCCGGTCCCTCAGGAATTGGGAGATCCTCTTCGTCTTCCTCTGGTTGAGCAATGGCTACTGGCACCGGCCTCTGGGGTCGCGCATCGCGAGCCGGCGGCCGTCCGGCCACCAGCTCCTGCGCCATCTGGCCGGGCACGATCTCACCCTTGTAGATCCACACCTTCACGCCTATGACGCCGTACGTGGTGTGGGCCTCTGCCTGGCCGTAATCGATGTCCGCGCGAAGCGTATGCAAAGGCACACGACCCTCACGATCCCACTCGCGGCGCGACATCTCCGATCCACCCAGGCGCCCGGCAACCTGCACGCGAACGCCCTTTGCGCCAAAGCGCATAGCCCGCCCCACAATCTGCTTCATGGCACGGCGGAAGGCAACTCGACGCAACAATTGATCTGCGACGCTTTGCGCAAGCAGCGTCGCGTTCAACTCTGGCTGGCGAATCTCGGAAATCGTGATCCGCACCTTTTTCCCGGTGGAAGCCTCGAGACTCTTGCGAAGGTCTTCAACCTTAGCCCCGCCTTTGCCGATGACGATTCCTGGTTTCGCGGCGTGGATGGTCACTCCGACCTGGTTCGCCGAGCGCTCGATCTCGACGCGTGGCACGCCGGCATCCATGAGCCGCTTCTTGATCGTCGAACGGATCTTCAAATCCTCGTTGAGCAGGGTCGCGAAGGTCCTGTCATCAGCGTACCAGCGCGCGTCACGCTCTCTATTAATACCGAGACGGAAACCGATGGGGTGGACTTTCTGGCCCAAGGCCTAAGCCTCCTTTTCCGAGACGACCACCGTGATGTGGCTCGATCGCTTGTGCAATGAGCCGGCCCGCCCTCGAGCCTTAGGTCGGAAGCGACGAAGGGTCCGCCCCTCGTCGGCAATCACACGAACCACAACAAGGTTGTTGGGGTCAAGATCGAAGTTATTCTCGGCGTTTGCAGCCGCAGATTTCACCGCCTTGAGAATCGGCGTGGACGCACGCTGTGGCATGAAGCGCAGCATGGACATTGCCACGCCGAGTGGCTTGCCCTTCACCGCGGCTCCGACGAGCCGCACCTTGCGCGCCGTCATTCGCACATTCCTGGCCACTGCCTGTATCTCGATCCCAGCCATTTCTTCTCCGAGGTTACAGGGGACAGGGGACAGGGGACAGGGGACGGCTCGTCCCCACACCCCGCTCTGTAACCTGTAACCTGTCACCTGTCACCTGACTCGTGACCTGCAACCTGTCACCTAACACGGGTTGCCTTCTCGCCGCGTGCGGTATGCCCACGAAAATGTCGCGTGGGCGCAAACTCCCCGAGCTTGTGTCCAACCATGTTCTCGGTCATATAGATCGGAATGTGCCGTCTCCCGTCATGGATAGCCAGCGTGTGCCCCACCATCTGCGGAAAAATCGTGGAGGCTCGCGACCAGGTCTTCAGGACGACCTTTCGGCCGGTCTGATTCAGCAACTCCACCTTCCGGAGCAGTTTGACGTCAACATACGGACCCTTCTTGAGAGAACGACTCATTCAGGACCTCCTACTTCGAGCCGCGCCGGCGCACAATGTATTTGTCGGTGGCTTTGCGCCGTCGCGTTCGATACCCCATTGCCGGCTTACCCCAGGGAGTCTGCGGCTGCCCGCCCCGCGGCGCTTTACCCTCGCCACCACCATGTGGGTGGTCGTTCGGGTTCATGGCCGAGCCACGAACAGTTGGACGAATGCCGAGCCAACGACTTCGCCCTGCCTTGCCGAGTTTCATTCCGGAGTGCTCGCGGTTGCCAACCTGTCCGATCGTGGCCATGCACGCGCAATGAATGCGATGCACCTCTCCTGAAGGAAGCCGGACCTGCGCCCAGTCCCCGTCTTTGGCCATCAGCTGCGCGGCATTCCCGGCGCCTCGAACCAGACGCCCTCCCTGGCCCGGGCGCAGCTCGAGGTTGTGAATTGCAGTCCCCGTCGGAATGTTTCGCAACGGAAGCGCGTTGCCCAAGGCGATCTCCGCCGTTGGCCCGCTCATAACACGCGCGCCGATCTTTATTTCGTGCGGAGCGAGCATGTACCGCTTCTCGCCGTCCTCATACTCGATCAGCGCGATGCGGGCCGACCTATTTGGGTCGTACTCAACAGCCAAAACCGCTCCGGCCACACCCAGCTTGTCTCGCTTCCAATCGATGATGCGGTACTGCCGCTTGTGTCCTCCGCCTTGATGCCGGACGGAAATGCGCCCCTGGTTGTTGCGCCCCCCACGCTTGCGAAGGGGTTCGAGCAGATGCTTCTCCGGCTTGGTCTTGGTGACCTCCTCGAACGTGGAGCCCACCATGCCTCGTCGCCCTGGTGAGGTTGGCTTAAAGATTTTCGTCGGCATTGCTTTCCCTGACGGCGGCCGTACAAGAGTGATGCTCCGAGATCGCTCGGAGCATCTACCCGGCGCCTACACTCCCTGGAACAACTCGATGCGCTGACCCTCTTTGAGGCTCACGATGGCCTTCTTCCACGCGGTCGTCATCCCACGGCTCTTACCCATTCGCCGCATCTTGGGATGCACGTGAACGATGTTCACCGCTCGCACGTTCACCTTAAAGATCTCTTCGACAGCCCGCTTCACTTCGATCTTATTGGACGCGCGCGCAACTTCAAACACGTACTGTCCGCCTTCTCCGAGCATGGTGCTTTTTTCGGTGATCACCGGTCGGCGAAGTATCTCTCGCGCATTCATGGTGATCCGCCTTACGCCGCCGCGACCGGCTGATATTCTTCGCCCAGCAGCAGCTTTGTAACCGGCTCAACGGCATCCCTGGCAAATACCACGGCCCCAGCCTGCAAGACATCCAGAAGACTCAGACCGTTAGGAAGAGCGACATGAACGTTCGCCAGATTCCCCGACGCCTTTCGCATCGAATCGTCCACCGAGGACAGCACCAGAATCGCGTCGACGTCGGCGACCCCAAGCACCTTCAGGACGCCCAACAAATCTTTCGTTCGGGGCGCCGCCAGCGTGAAGCTGTCGACGACCATAACGGCCCCGGACGCCACCTTGTCCGACAGCGCCGACCGCAACGCCAGACGTCGCATCTTCCGCGGCAGCCGCTGATGGTAGCTGCGAGGATGCGGCCCGAAAACCACACCACCCCCGCGCCAATGGGGAGCTCGCGTTGATCCCTGCCGCGCTCTGCCCGTGCCCTTCTGTCTCCATGGCTTCCTGCCGCCTCCGGCCACCCGACCACGGGTCTTCGTTTCCGACGTACCTTGCCGCATATTCGCCAGGTGCGCCACGACGGCCTGATGCAGCACCGCACGATTTGGCTCGATCCCAAAGACCCGCTCGTCGAGTGTTAGTGAACCAACGTTTCCACCAGACAGGTCTCGTACGTCCACGTCCATTCGTTACTCCGTCGTCCGTCCGGCGACCTTCTTGATCGTTACGATGGCCCCCGACGGACCCGGAATGGCGCCTTTGACAGCCAGCAAATTCCGCTCGGCGTCGATTGCGAGCACGACCAGATTCTTCACCGTCACGCGCTCGCCGCCCATACGCCCGGCCATCCGCGTTCCCTTGAGCACGCGCCCGGGGGTCGTGCCGGCGCCCGACGAGCCAGCCGCCCGCCACCGATCCGACTGACCATGCGTCTTCGGCCCACCATGGAATCCATGCCGCTTTACGACGCCTGCGAACCCATGCCCTTTCGACGTTCCCACCACGTCGACGATGTCGCCCGCCTCAAACACCGACACATCGAACTTCTGACCAACAGCCAACTCCGCCTCGGCGTCGAACGGGACCTCGCGGAGGTGCTTCAGTTTCGGAACCCCGCGCAGATGCCCGGCCTCGGGCTTGGTCAGCCTTTTCGTCTCGTCGAAACCGATTTGGACGGCACGGTACCCGTCCCTATCCACGGACTTGATCTGAGTCACGTAGCAGGGGCCGACCGACACGAGCGTGGTGCCCACCACGGCACCGGCCGAATCGACCAGACGGCCCATTCGCAACTTCTTTCCGAGCAGTGCACGAATCATTCGGGAGCCTTTGCACTCGCCAATTCTTCGAACAGCCCTCCGACTAACTCGGCTGCCCTTCGCTCGATAACCGCTTTAGAGCTTGATCTCGATGTCAACGCCGGACGCGAGATTCAGACGCATCAGCGCGTCAACCGTCCTGGGGCTTGGCTCCAAGACGTCGATCAGCCGCTTATGAGTCCGCATCTCAAACTGCTCTCGTGAGTCCTTGTCGATGAACGGTGACCGAATCACGCAGAACTTCTCGATCCTCGTCGGGAGAGGAATCGGCCCCGCAACCTGGGCCCCCGTGCGTTCCGCCGTATCAACGATCTGCTGCGCGGCCTGGTCCAGACTCTTATGGTCAAACGCCTTGAGCCGAATCCGAATCCGCTGACGAAGTCGAGCCACTGTTTACGCCTGTACCGCTGTAATGACTCCGGCGCCGACTGTGCGCCCACCCTCGCGGATGGCGAACCGCAACCCCTCTTCGATGGCGACAGGGGTTATCAACTCGACATCCATGCGGACGTTGTCACCAGGCATGACCATCTCAGTCCCTTCTGGGAGCTTCACGTTGCCTGTTACATCTGTCGTCCGCAGATAAATCTGCGGACGGTAGCCGTTGAAGAACGGCGTGTGACGACCACCTTCTTCCTTGCTGAGGACGTAGACCTCGGCGGCGAACTTCTTGAGTGGTCGTACGCTGGCGGGCTTCGCCAGGACCATTCCGCGCTCGACATCATCGCGCTCCACCCCGCGGAGCAGGCACCCGACGTTGTCGCCGGCCTCGCCCTGGTCGAGGAGCTTCTTGAACATCTCAACGCCAGTGACGACCGTCTTGCGAGTATCGCGAATGCCGACGATCTCAACCTCTTCGCCGACCTTTACGACGCCGCGCTCGATTCGTCCGGTCACGACAGTACCGCGGCCCTTGATTCCGAACACATCTTCGATCGGCATGAGGAAGGTCTTATCAATTGCACGAACCGGCGTCGGGATGTAACTGTCGACGGCGTCCATGAGATCCCAGATGCACTGGAACTCAGGAGCGGTCGGGTCGGTTGACTGGCTGCTCAGAGCGCCCAACGCGCTCCCTCGAACGATCGGAAGATCGTCGCCCGGGAAGCCGTGCTTGACCAGGAGCTCGCGAAGCTCCATCTCGACCAGCTCGAGAAGCTCTTCGTCGTCCATCGCGTCCACCTTATTCAGAAAGACGACCATGGCCGGCACTTCAACCTGTCGCGCCAGTAGGATGTGCTCGCGCGTCTGAGGCATCGGGCCATCGGGCGCGGAAACCACCAGGATCGCCCCGTCCATCTGGGCGGCGCCGGTGATCATGTTCTTGATGTAGTCGGCATGGCCCGGGCAGTCGACGTGGGCGTAGTGCCGCTTCTCCGTCTCGTATTCAACGTGGGCGATGGCAATAGTAATGCCTCGCGCTCGCTCTTCAGGAGCATTGTCGATCGAGTCGAAGCTGCGGAACGACGACCCGCCCTTGAGCGCCAGCGTCTTGGTGATCGCAGCCGTCAGTGTCGTCTTGCCGTGGTCCACGTGCCCGATTGTGCCAACGTTGACATGCGGCTTCGTCCGCTCGAATTTCTTCTTCGCCATGTGACAAAGACCTCCGTCTTCTCGAGTGTCAATTGAGTCCCACGTGCGCCCGCCGCGATGCGGAGGGCGCACGATCTATCCTGTACGTCAAGCACGAAGCAGCCGACACAGGGGAGGCAGCGCGCGAGTCGCAGCGCTAACCCAGACGTTCTTTTACAAGTGCGCGGAGCGCATACTCAGCACAGGGACAACGCGGACAGCGCAAAGGGCAGTGTATCACAACGCCGGACGCCTACGCCAGACGCGCCGGCCGAATTTTCCGTCAGCGCTCGCAAACAGTCCTACCGCCTGGCGGCGCGCGTAGCGACCGCGCGAGCGTTTTCAACGGACACGGCCTGGTAATGCGAGAACTCCATCGAGTACGTCGCCCGCCCCTGGCTCATCGAGCGAACTTCGGTGGCGTACCCGAACATTTCTGCGAGCGGCACCAACGCGCGGATGATCTGAGCAGCCGACCTCGGCTCGATCACCTCGATCTGCGCCCGTCGCGCGTTCAGGTTCCCGACAATGTCCCCGAGGAAGGCGTCTGGGGTTGTAACCTCGACGCGCATTATCGGCTCGAGCAGCTGGGGCTTTGCCCGCCTAACAGCTTCCTTCAGTCCGATGGAACCGGCAATCTTGAACGCCATTTCGGATGAGTCGACCTCGTGGTAGGACCCGTCGACCAGAGACACCCGCAGGTCGACCAACGGATAACCGGCCACAACCCCTGTGTCGAGAGCCTCTCGCACGCCGGCTTCAACAGCAGGCACGTACTCCTTGGGAACCGAGCCGCCGACCGTGCGATCTTTGAACTCAAAGCCAGATCCCGGCTCCAGGGGCTCCACCTCGAGCCACACATCGCCGTACTGGCCCTTGCCGCCAGATTGTTTCACCCAGCGACCCTGCTCGCGAGCCTTCTGCGTAATCGTCTCCCGATAGGCAACCTGAGGTCGACCAACGCTCGCGTCCACCTTGAACTCGCGGAGCATACGGTCGACGATGACCTCGAGGTGCAGCTCGCCCATTCCGGAGATCAGGGTCTGCCCAGAGTCAGGGTCGGTACGCACACGGAAGGTCGGGTCCTCCTCACTCAGACGGTTCAGCGCCAGGCCCATGCGATCCTGGTCGACCTTCGTCCGTGGTTCAATGGCTACCGAGATCACCGGTTCAGGGAACCGGATCGATTCCAGTACCAGCGGACGTGACGTATCGCAGAGCGTGTCCCCGGTCCCTGTGAATTTCAGGCCAACAACCGCCGCAATGTCGCCCGCGGTGATGGCATCGACGTCTTCACGACGATTGGCGTGCATCCGCAGCAATCTGCCCACGCGTTCCCGCTCGTCCTTCGACGAGTTGTAGACGTAGGAGCCAGCTTTGACCTCGCCGGAATAGACACGCACGTAAGTGAGCTTTCCTACGAACGGGTCAGACACAATCTTGAATGCCAGCGCAGCGAGAGGCTCCTCGGACGATGCGCCCCGCGACTCGGCTTCCCCTGTCCGCGGGTTCGTGCCCAGGACGGGCGGGATATCCATCGGCGAGGGCAGGTAAGCCACGACGCCATCGAGCAGTGACTGCACGCCCTTGTTGCGCAAGGCGCTTCCGCACAGAACAGGCACGACGTTGGCGTGGATTGTCGCGTGGCGAAGCCCCTGTTCCAGCGCTTCGACACCGATTTCCTGACCGTCCATATACAGGTGCGCGAGAGCCTCATCGTGTTCGGCAATCTTCGCCACCAGCTCCTCACGCGAGTGCTGGACCTGCTCACGCATGTCGACCGGCACGTCCGCCTCTTCCGGTGGCTCGTCCGGATCGTCGGACCAGATGAGCGCTCGCCGCCTCAGCAGGTCGACGGCGCCCACGAATCCAGCCTCTGCGCCGATGGGCAACTGAATGGGCACTGGGTTCGCCCCGAGGCGGTCCTTAAGCATCTCTACAGTCCGCCAAAAATCGGCGCCAACTCGATCCATCTTGTTGATGAAGCAGATTCGAGGAACATCGTACTTGTCGGCCTGCCGCCAGACGGTCTCGGACTGCGGCTCAACGCCTGCCACCGCATCCAGGACCACCACGCCGCCGTCGAGCACGCGCAGGGACCGCTCGACCTCCACGGTGAAGTCCACGTGTCCAGGCGTATCGATAATGTTGATGCGATGGTCGCGCCACTCAGCGGTTGTCGCAGCCGCGGTGATCGTTATGCCGCGCTCGCGCTCCTGATCCATCCAGTCCATGACCGCCGTACCCTCGTGGACCTCACCGATCTTGTAAATCCGCCCTGTGTAATAAAGGATGCGCTCGGTTGTTGTAGTCTTGCCCGCGTCGATGTGGGCAATGATGCCAATGTTCCGAGTGCGTTCGAGGTCCGAGGCCATTGTTCTCCTTACCAGCGATAGTGCGCAAAAGCCTTATTCGCCTCTGCCATACGGTGGGTATCGTCCCGCCGTTTGACAGTGGCGCCCTGGCCGCGCGAAGCATCCAGTATTTCCGCTGAGAGCTTGTCCGCCATCGTCTTGCCGGGGCGGCTTCGAGCCGAGCCGATAAGCCAGCGCATTGCGAGTGAGATGCGCCGATCACCACGGATTTCCACCGGCACCTGATACGTGGCGCCGCCCACGCGGCGTGGCTTGACCTCGAGCACAGGAGTTGCGTTGCGCATCGCCTGGTCGAACACGTCGACCGGGTTCTGATGGGCCTGCCGCTCCACGTTGTCGAGGGCGCGGTAGATGATGCGCTCAGCGAGACTCTTCTTCCCGCCCAGCATCATCTTATTGATGAACTTTGAGAGCGTTCGGCTTCCGTATTTCGGGTCTGGAGGGACCTCGCGTCGGACTACGTGGGCTCGTCTCGGCATATGAGCGCCTCCTCGCGCAATCGGAGTAGTTCGCGACTGTCGTCATGGACATCGATCTGCGGAATCCACAGGCAAGGCCCGAGGGGTCCGGCATGAGTGAACGGGCCCACGTCTACCGCGAGGTGGACGCGATACCAACGGGCAGGCTGAACCGGCTCGCACGCTCACGAAACCGGCTGTTCGGCCGCTGAGCTAGCCTATTCTGGCTAGCGGCGGGTGCCCGGGGTTTCTTTCGCCTTCGTTCCGTACTTGGACCGGCCCTTTTTCCTTTCGCGCACACCCTGCGCGTCGAGGGCACCCCTTATGACATGATAGCGGACGCCGGGCAGGTCCTTAACGCGTCCGCCTCGAATGAGCACCACCGAGTGCTCCTGCAGGTTGTGGCCCTCGCCCGGGATGTAGGCGGTGACCTCCATCCCGTTGGACAACCGGACTCGCGCGATCTTGCGAAGTGCCGAGTTCGGTTTTTTCGGTGTGGTCGTGCGAACCTGCAGGCACACGCCACGCTTCTGAGGTGAGCCCCTGCCCCGTCGAACCTTGCCACGCAAGGAGTTCAACTGGAACCGCAGAGCCGGAGCAGTCGTCTTCTTGTGAATCTTCTCCCGACCCTTCCGGATCAGCTGGTTAATCGTCGGCACGCACGTTCCTCGCCTCTCCGCTCACCCGCGGCATTCGGGGCAGACCCCGCATGCAGACCAAGCAAGCACGCATTCTATTCTTCGAGTACGGAGGTGTCAAGCTGCGGCGTAGGTTCGAAGAACGCCGACATCGCCTCGGAGGCCAGCTGCCGCTGCCGGCGCGCCTCGAGGCGCGCCACCAACCCAGAGCCCGCGGGAATCAGCTTGCCAATAATGACGTTCTCCTTGAGCCCCATGAGATGATCGACCTTCCCCATGAGCGCTGCGTCGGTCAAAACGCGTGTCGTTTCCTGGAAGGATGCAGCTGCAAGGAAGCTCTCCGTGTTCAGCGAAGCCTTCGTTACTCCGAGCAGCACCGGGCGCGCCGTGGCTGGCTCGCCGCCCTCCGCGAGCACCTCACGGTTGATCTCCTCATACTCGAATCGGTCGACCAACTCGTCGCGCAACAGCGCGCTGTCGCCCGGATCGTCTACCCGCAGCTTGCGCAGCATCATGCGAACGATCACCTCGACGTGCTTGTCATTGATCGTCACACCCTGCGAACGGTACACAGCCTGAACCTCGTCGACCAGGTACCGGTACGCCGCCTCTCGACCCTGAATGCTCAGGATCTCCTGCGGGTCGCGGGATCCGTCGGTCAACTGTTCGCCTGCCGCGACAACCTGGCCCTCCTCGACGCGAACTCGCGCCTGTGCCGGTACGCGGTACTCTCGCTCGTCTTTGTCTTCCGCGATCACTGCCACCAGAGCGATGGGCAACGGGCTGCCATCCTCCGCTGAGACGCCGTCCGGAGTCCGCACCTCTACGGTTCCTGAGAGCTGGGCCAAGATCGGGCTCCCCACCTCGGGACTCGGTGGGGTCGCAAGCGGGTGGCCGGCGTCGATCCACTGCCCGTCCGTCACTTCGACCTGGTAGCCAGGGGGTACTTCGTGATCGTCCCGATAGGTTTCGCGTGAGATGACGCGAACCAGGCGTGCATCTTCCAGCCGCTGCAACTCCACAATGCCATCGATCTCCGAGAGCACGGCCTTCCCCTTGGGCTGGCGCGCCTCGAACAACTCCTCGACGCGTGGCAGACCGGTGGTGATGTCCAGACCACCCGCGACACCACCGGTGTGGAACGTGCGCATCGTCAACTGCGTGCCCGGCTCGCCGATGGACTGAGCCGCGACGATTCCAACCGGGTCGCCGATCTTCACCGTAGAGCGCGTGCCCATATGCCAGCCATAACACTTCTGGCACATTCCGTGACGTGATTCGCACACCAGAGGCGAGCGTAGCTGCACCCTGTCGATCTTCGTGGCGGCCGCGATCAGATCCCGTTTGTCCTCGTCGATTTCCTCGTTGCGGTCCACCAGCACTTCACCGGTCTCTGGATCGATGATTGGTAAGGCGGGAATGCGCCCGACAAGCTGATCAACGCGATGCTGACGCCGCGACGGATCGCCGAAATCGTCGATCCACACGCCGCCCTCAGTACCACAATCCTCGTCGTAGACGATGAGGCTCTGCGAAACGTCGATGAGTCGCCGCGTGAGGTATCCCGAGTCTGACGTCTTGATGGCCGTGTCGGCAAGCCCCTTGCGGGCGCCGTGCGTCGATAGGAAGTACTCCAACACCGACAGCCCATCGCGGAAGCTTGCCCGAATGGGCAACTCGATGATTCGCCCCGATGGATCGGCCATCAATCCACGCATGCCGGACATCTGCGCGATCTGCTGGACATTACCCTTAGCTCCCGACTGCGCCATCATGTGGACGGAGTCGAACGGATCGAGGGCGCGTTCGACGGCGTGAGTGATCTCCTCCTTCGCGCGCGTCCAGACCTCGATGACCTCGTTGTAGCGCTCCTCGTCGGTGATAAGACCTCTGCGGTAGTCGCGCTCGATGCGCGTAACCTCGGACTCCGCACGGGCGAGGATCTCCGGCTTTTCCGGTGGGATCTTGATGTCGCTGATGGCAATCGTGATGCCCGACACCGTGGCGTAATGGAACCCGATCGTCTTGATCTCGTCCAGTACCGCGGCCGTCGCATTGTTCCCATACGCCCGAATCATACGGGCGACCAGCGTTTTCAGGCTGCCCTTATCCATGGTCTGATTCTGGAACTCGATGGGCTCGGCGCCCGCGCTTTTGAGCGTCGATGACACGGCCTCATTGAAGATGATCCGACCGACGCTTGTCTTGATTCGCTCCGTCCCGTTGCCATCGGCGGCTGGGACTCGGACCTCAATCTCGCTCTTCAGGTCTACCTCTTCGAGATCGTAGGCAAGGCGAGCATCGTCTAGGCTCGCAAAGAGCCCATGCTCCCCTTTCCCCCCTGGCCGGATCATGGTGAGGTAGTAGCAGCCGAGCACCATGTCCAGGGTGGGAGCCGTGACAGGCTCCCCATTGGATGGCTGAACGAGATTGCGCACAGACAGCATCAGATTGCGCGCTTCGTCCTTCGCCGCCGCGGACAGCGGGACGTGTACCGCCATCTGGTCGCCATCGAAGTCCGCGTTGAATGCTGCGCACACAAGTGGGTGAATCTGGATGGCACTGCCCTCGATCAGCACCGGCTGGAACGCCTGGATGCCCAGGCGGTGGAGCGTGGGCGCGCGGTTCAGCAAGACCGGATGGTCCTGAATGACCTCCTCGAGCACGTCCCACACCTCAGGACGCACTCGCTCTACCAGGCGTTTGGCGCTCTTGATGTTGTGGACAATGCCACGTTCTACGAGCTTCTCCATGACAAAGGGCTTGAACAATTCAAGCGCCATTCGCTTTGGCAGCCCGCACTGACCGAGTTTCAGATTCGGTCCGACGACGATGACCGACCGCCCCGAGTAGTCGACTCGCTTCCCCAGAAGGTTCTGGCGGAACCGCCCCTGCTTTCCTTTGAGCATGTCCGACAGGCTCTTCAGCTTGTGGTTGCTCGAACCGGCGACGGCCCGACCATGTCGCCCGTTGTCAATAAGCGAGTCTACAGCCTCCTGGAGCATGCGCTTCTCGTTGCGCACAATGATCTCCGGTGCCCCAAGCTCCTGCAGCCGCTTCAAGCGGTTGTTGCGGTTGATCACGCGACGATAGAGGTCATTCAAATCGCTTGTGGCAAATCGGCCGCCGTCCAGCTGCACCATAGGCCGCAGGTCGGGCGGCAGAACCGGAAGGATCGTCAAGACCATCCAGTCCGGGCGATTACCAGACTTCCGGAATGCTTCCAGGATACGCAGGCGCTTCGTCGCCTTCTTGCGACGCTGGCCGGATGAGGAATGCGTCTCTCCCCGCAAGAAGATCGCAAGCTCGTCCAGATTGATGTTCCGCAACAGCTCACGAACGGACTCGGCGCCCATACCGGCACGGAAGATGCGGCCGCAGGTTTCCTGGAGCTCGCGGTACTCGGTCTCCGTGAGCGTCTGAAGAACCTTGACTGACTCAATCTTTTTTATCCGCGCTTCAGTGGCCGTCTTCTCTTTGTCTTCGAGCCCCAACACCTTCGATAGGATTTCCTCCAGTGTCGCCTGGGCCTGCGCCTTGACGAGATCGATCTCCCCGCCGGCTAGCGCCTGTACGTTGGCCCGCTCGTTCTCGATAATGCCCTCAATCCGGTTGACCTCTTCTTCGAGTAAGCGGCGCAGCTCGGTCTGGTGATCAAGCCGAACCATGGCGTCACACTGAACCAGCACGGTGGCCGTGGGCTCAAAAACGAAGTCCTCGGGAGCGGCCTGATCAACAAATGCACTGAGCATCTCATCGAGATTCTTGCCGGCCTCAGTCACCCGGTTGAGCTCGGATTCTTTTCTCGCGTCCAACTCTGCTGCCTGCTGCTTCGCGCGGCCCTCAATCTCGCCGACCTTCTCGTCGCGCGCAAGGCGTAGCTCTTCGGCGTGGTCATCTCCCGCCTTGCGGGCCCGCTGTACCTTGGCGTCCGTCTCAGCTTGGACCTGCTGGATCTGCCGCTCGCGCGCCGGCTCGCTGACTTCGGTAACCATGTACTTCGCGAAGTACAACACCTGCTCGAGCGTGCGAGGCGTCACGTCCAGGAGCAGGCCAATGCGACTCGGCGTGCCCTTCACGAACCAGATGTGGCTGACGGGTGAGGCTAACTCGATGTGACCCATGCGCTCGCGCCGCACCTTGGCGCGCGTGACCTCAACGCCGCATTTGTCGCAGATGATCCCCTTGTAGCGGACGCGCTTGTATTTGCCGCACGAACACTCCCAGTCCTTCGTCGGGCCGAAAATGCGCTCACAGAACAGGCCGTCCCGCTCCGGCTTCAGCGTGCGATAGTTGATGGTCTCCGGCTTCTTGACCTCACCGCGCGACCACTGCCGCACCTGTTCCGGAGAAGCCAACTTAATGCGGACCGCGTTGAAATTCTGCACCTAGGCACCACCCTTCAAACCGAGCCCTGCCATTCCGAGTACGAATCGCGAGGGACCCATCACCACGAGGCGCCGATGCCTCGATTCGCCCTGCATGACACGCCGCTCACTCGATATCACCGCCACGCTCGAAGCCGGTGAGATTGATGTTCATCGTCGGGATGTAGTCAGAGCTCGAGTCCTCGAGCAGCGGCACACCTTCGTCGTCTTCGTTCAGCACTTCGACGGCAAGCCCGAGGCTCTGCAACTCCTTCACAAGGACCTTGAACGATTCCGGCACTCCCGGCTGGAAGACGTCTTCGCCCTTGACGATCGCTTCGTACGTCTTTACGCGCCCGGCCACGTCGTCGGACTTCACCGTCAGCATCTCCTGGAGTGTGTGCGCTGCGCCGTAGGCCTCCAACGCCCATACCTCCATCTCACCGAAGCGCTGGCCGCCAAACTGCGCTTTTCCACCCAAGGGCTGCTGGGTGATCAGCGAATATGGACCAGTCGAGCGAGCGTGGATCTTATCCTCGACGAGGTGGATCAGCTTCAGCATGTAGATCTGACCGACAGTGACGCGCTGGTTGAACAACTCACCAGTCCGGCCGTCGTACAAGTACTCCTTGCCATCTTCTGGGAGACCCGCCGCGCGCAACTGCTCACGGATGTCGTCTTCCTTCGCGCCATCGAAGACCGGCGTGGCGAATGAGATCCCGAGCGCCGCCGCCGCCCAGCCGAGATGTGTCTCCAGGATCTGACCGACGTTCATGCGGGACGGCACACCGAGTGGGTTCAGAATGATCTCGACCGGGCGTCCATCAGGCAGGAAGGGCATATCTTGAATGGGCAGGATTTTCGCGATCACGCCCTTGTTGCCGTGACGCCCAGCCATCTTGTCGCCCTCGGAGACCTTCCGCTTCTGGGCGATGACCACCTGCACCATCTGATGCACGCCGGCGGGCAGCTCAGCGTGGTCGTCTCGGTTGAAGACCCGAACGTCGACTATGCGGCCGCGCTCACCATGCGGCACGCGCAAAGAGGTGTCCTTCACCTCGCGCGCCTTCTCGCCGAAGATCGCCCGCAGCAGCCGCTCTTCTGCAGTGAGCTCGGTCTCGCCCTTCGGGGTGATCTTGCCTACCAGGATGTCACCCGGGCCGACCTCCGCTCCAACACGGATGATCCCATTCTCGTCCAGGTCCCGAAGCATGTCTTCACCCACGTTCGGGATGTCGCGAGTGATCTCTTCGGGACCCAGTTTTGTGTCGCGCGCCTCAACCTCGTGCTTCTCGATGTGCACGGAGGTGAACTTGTCGTCCCGCACGATGGTTTCGCTGATGATAATGGCGTCCTCGAAGTTGCAGCCCTCCCAGGACATGAAGGAAACCAGCACATTCTGGCCGAGCGCCAATTCCCCACCGGAGGTGGACGAACTGTCCGCCAGCGGCTGACCGGCATGTACGCGTTGACCCCGCGCCACAATAGGGCGCTGGTTCATACAGGTTCCCTGGTTGGATCGGCGGTACTTACGGAGCTTGACCGAGAACCGCCGCGGCTCTGCGTCGTCCTGACCCTCAAGCTCGCGCACCGTGATGCGGCTCGCGTCAACGCTTTCGATCACCCCGTCGAAGGGCGCCAGCACGACGTGACCGGAGTCGAGGGCAGTCTGCACCTCCATTCCGGTTCCCACCAGGGGAGCATCGGGAGCGATGAGCGGCACGGCCTGCCGCTGCATGTTGGCGCCCATGAGCGCCCGGTTTGCATCGTCATGCTCAAGGAACGGAATAAGCGCGGTCGCCACGCTGACGATTTGGTGGGGCGACACGTCTACAAAGTCGACCCGATCAGGTACTTCCATCAGGAAGCGTGGGCCATGCCGCACCGAGACGTGCTCATCGGCGAAGGTTCCGTCCTCGTTCAAGCGAACGTTGGCCTGCGCAATGGTGAATCGCTCTTCCTGATCCGCAGGTAGCAAGCGGATTTCGTCGGTCACGAACGGCCGCACGTCGATGCGCGGATGCGAGTCTTTCAGACCGGCCAGCTTCTTCGCAAGTGCCTGATCTATCAGCGCCCCCACGGCTGCAATTTGCTGGCGCTTTGCATCGACGATCGGGCGTAGCAACGTCTTGCCGACGGTTTGCGACGGATCGTTGTCGACCTGGCGCAGAACCACACGGTAGGGGGTCTCGATAAACCCATATTCATTAATCTGCCCGTAGGTTGCGAGCGATCCGATAAGGCCGATGTTCGGGCCCTCTGGCGTCTCGGATAACCCGCCTGGACCCAGGGCCGACAATCGTCGCTTGTGCGTCAACTCGGCGAGGGGGTTGGTCTGGTCCATGAATTGCGAGAGCTGGCTGCCACCGAAGAACTCGCGCATCGCAGCCACAACCGGACGAATGTTAATGAGCGTTGACGGTGTCGCGGTCGTCGGGTCGATGATGCTCATCCGCTCCTTGACAACGCGTTCCATACGCAACAGCCCGACACGGAATTGATTCTGGATAAGCTCGCCGACGGCTCGGACTCTGCGATTCCCCAGGTGGTCAATGTCGTCCGGCTCGCCGCGACCCGTATTGATCCGAATCATCTCCCGGACGATGGCGATAAGGTCATGCGGCGTCAGAATTCGTTCGGAGAGCGGCGTCGAAACGTCGAGCCGGCGATTGACCTTGTAACGACCGACCCTTCCCAGGTCATAGCGCCGGTAGTTGAACAGCAGGGAACTGAGCAGCGACCGAGCATTCTCGTCCGTTGGTGGATCGCCGGGACGAAGGCGCTTGTAGAAGTCCCCAACGGCGTCTTTGGCGTTCTTCGCCGGATCGCGATCGATCGTCGACTGGACGTAGTGCCGATCCGGGCTATCGTCAACGTCGGAGAAGAGTTCAAGAAGCTCTTCGTCTGTACCCTTCGACAACTCCGGTATAGGTAAGACAGCAGCCACTGCGCGAAGCAGGGTGGTCAACGGAATCTTGCGCTTGCGGTCAACCTTTACGGAAAGCACATCCTTGTTTGAGGACTCAAACTCCAGCCAGGCGCCGCGGCTGGGGATGAGCTTGCCCATGCACAAAGCGCGGCCGCTCGTCGGGTCCTCGTTCAGCGTGAAGTACACCCCCGGAGACCTTACGAGCTGGCTCACCACAACACGCTCGGCGCCATTGATGATAAACGTGCCGTTCGTGGTCATCATGGGGAAGTCCCCCATGAAGATGTCCATTTCCTTGATCTCACCGATCTCGCCCTTGATCGTCAGCCGCATCCGGACGCGGAGCGGCGCCGCGTAGGTTGAATCGGTCTCACGGCACTCCTCCTCTGAGTACTTCGGTTCGCCAAACGCATAGCCGGGCTCGCCATTCGGACCGGGCACGGCCAACTCGAGATCCATGTTTTTGCCGGTGAAGTCCTGAATCGGCGAGATCTCGGTGAACAGCTCTCCCAGACCGTCATCCAGGAACCAGCGGAATGATCGACGCTGGATGTCGATGAGGTTGGGCATCGGCAGGACGTCAGAGATCCTCGCGAATGAAACGCGATTCGCCCCCTGGCGGCGAGCGATGGGCGAAGTAGCACGGGGAGCAAGGACCATGGAGAGGTAACCTCCGTTAGACGTAGGGAGAACGGGAATAGTCGCCCGTGACAAACGCAGCCGTGAGAACCGATGAGCGAGGTACTGACGGCAAAGAGGGGATAGCCTGCTGGCTTCCCCTCGATTCGCCCGCTTGCCCCGTTGCAACGAACAGCCGGGTGGTGCTTGGACCGACGCGCGGCGACTGCACGCGTGATTATAGCATCTGTCCCCGATGGGACAGCAACCGTTGCCGGGTCTCTACGCCTCGAACTGGTACATCCGTCGCCGAATGAGCGTGGCCTGTACGAGCCCGAGTGCCGCAAGCTGAGTCACGAGCGCGCTCCCACCGTAGCTGACAAACGGAAGAGGGATCCCGACGACCGGAATCAGACCCACGTTGGCGCCAAGGTTTGCAATGGCCTGAAAGCCAATCATCGACACCGCACCCGCGCATAAGAGCGCGCCAAAGCGATCGTCGGCCGTATCGAAGGCGCGAAGCAAACGGAACAGCAGCGTAGCCAGCAAAGCGAATAGAAGGAGAGCGCCCACGAATCCCATCTCCTCGCCGAGCACCGAAAAGATGAAGTCGCTGTGCGAGACGCGAAGGTATCGGAGCTGCGTCTGCGTTCCCTCGAACAGCCCCTTGCCGAACATCCCGCCCGAGCCAATGCTGATCTGCGCCTGAAGGATGTTGTAACCCTGTCCCAGTGCATCTGCGCTGGGATCGAGAAAGATCAGGATGCGATCTCGCATGTAGTCCTTCAAACCGAGCCATGCAAGCGGAGTGACAACCAGGGCGCCGACGCCCAGGGTCGCCAACAATCGAGCGGAGGCCCCACCGAGCACAATCATGCCCACCCAGATGACCGCCAGAGAGAGCGCCGTCCCAAGATCGGGCTGCGCATAGATGAGCATTACGGGCGCAATCGTCGTAGCTGCGCTGACAAGCAGCAGCTTCAGGTCGAGTGGACCGAGAGAGAGAATCCGCGCGAGGACCAGAATGACCGCGAGCTTTGCCGGCTCAGAGGGCTGCAAGGGAATTCCGGCCACTTCGATCCAGCGCTGCGCACCGTAGTCGGCCGACCCGTGCCCGAGCACGAGCACGGTCGCCAGCGCGAGAAGGGAGCCAGCATAAAAAATGTACGCAAAGGTGCTGACAACACGCGGGTGAACTGACGCGCACGCGACCATCAGAAGGATGCCCACGATGGCGAACCCAACCTGCTTGAGGAACCACGTATTCGTGAGGAGGCTCGGCTGGTCAATGTACTGCCAGGTGGCACTCGTGACGAGGACAATCCCATAGAAAGTCAGCGACACTGCCGCAGCGATGAGAACAGGATCCACCTGGCGCCACCGAATACCAACCCAGTGGTCCCTCACGGCACAGCATCCTCAGACGGAGTGAGCGTCCTTCGCACCAGGGCCCGAATCAAAGGGAAGACCACCGCCATACACGCGCCAGCGAGCAGGGCGCTGGGGATCACCTCCCGCAACAGGGTTTGTTCCCAGGACACGGCCCAACCGGCGGCCTGCAGTCCGAGGACGCCCACGAAGAACGCGACCAGGCTGCCAGCGACAGCGGCCGCAATGGGGAACACCGAACTGGACCGAGCCAGGCGCGGCATCAAGACGCCCGCAAGCACCCCCACCGTGCCAAGCCGAACCATCTGGAGCCCAAACGGCGCGGCCGACAGAAAATCGGCCGTGAGTCCCGCGATCAAGCCAGCCAGCAGCCCTTCCTCCCAACCCCGAATCGTCGCCCAGCCAATCACGATGACAAGCGCAGCATCGACTCGGAACCTGGCGCCAGACACCCCCGGTAAGACGACGCTCTCCAACAGAACGGCCGCGATGAGAAAGGGCATCACCCACAGCACGGTGCCCGTCACCGGCTCGGGTTTGGCGAAGATCCGGGACCGAGCACGCTACCGACGCCTTGCCCCGAGAGTCCGAGTACGACGTAGAGTCGTTCTGCGTTTCGCATGTCAACCGATGGCTCGACCAGAGCCTCCTGGAACACCTCCACATCCCTTTGCCTGACCTGGAGAACCCGACCGATCACCAGACCAGGCGGGAACACACCGCCGATACCGGAAGTGATCGCGGTATCTCCGGCCCGCAAGGCATCCGTGCGTGGGACGAACTGCATCAACAGGCGACCGTCGCCGGTTCCGCGAATACTTCCGGTGGCTCGCGACTCAGGATCCTGGATGCGCGCGCTCACCGCGCTATTCACGTCGGTGATCAAGAGCACCTTGGAAGTCGTTGGTCGAACCTCAATGGTGCGGCCTACGACGCCGCGCCAGGAGATCACAGGCTGATTGACCGCAACACCCTGGTCTGAGCCTCGATCAATCGAGACGGCCTGTACGCCTGTCAACGGCTCTTGCGCGATCACATTGACAGACAGCAGGCTCCCCAGAGGGGCACGCTCGCGAAGATCGAGAAGTCGTCGAAGGTCCTGGTTCTCCAGCTCCAACTCTCGAAGCTGAACGATCGTCGCTTGAAGACGATTCACGTCCTCTCTGTACTGGCGATTCTGCGCGGCCAGGTCGCCAGCTTGCGCCACATTCTCCACCAGACGCGATACGCCGTTGGCTGTGCCCGTTAACGCTGCCTCGATCGGGGCAAGCACGCGGAGGCCCGCAGATTCGGCCTGGAACGCCGCTCCGGGGACCAGAATCAGGAGAACGGCCAGGGCTGCAATCCCTACGGCCGCCCACCCGGGCACGGTTTGACGCGCACGCATTGAAATGGCCTGTAGCCCTAACGCCGGGACCTGCGGCCGGTTTGCAAGTCAACGCTCACCCGGCGCAGCACGTCGAGATCGCTCAACACCTTACCGGCGCCTCTTACCACGCAACCCAACGGGTCCTCCGCAAGGTCCACCCTCATGCGGGTACGCTGAGAAAGCAATTCGGACAACCCTGGCAGTAGTCCTCCGCCACCCGCCAGCGTAATTCCTCGTCCCATCAAATCAGAAACAAGCTCCGCGGGCGTGTCGTCTAGAGTGTCGAGCACCGCCTCGACTATTGCGTTCACAGACCCAGAAATCGCGGACGCAATCTCATTGGACGAGACGGTAACCTCTTCTGGCAGCCCGGACTTCACATTTCGACCACGCACGACCACCGTAAGCCCATTATTGGACGGCATGGCAGCGCCGACGGCGATCTTGATCTCCTCAGCCATGCGCTCTCCGATAGCCAGATTGTGGCGTTGTCGCATGTACGCGACAATGTCCTGATCCATCTCATCGCCGCCGATGCGGATTGACCGACTCACAACCATGCCACCGAGCGAGATCACGGCGACCTCCGTCGTGCCGCCACCCACGTCGACGATCATGCAGCCGTTCGGCTCCGTTATTGGAAGGCCGGCGCCGATGGCCGCTGCCATCGGCTCTTCGATAAGCCAGGCCGCCCGTGCGCCGGCGGTCATTGCCGCGTCATAGACGGCCCGCCGTTCGACCTCGGTGACACCGGACGGGATCCCAATCACAATGCGCGGACGAGTAAAGATTGTCACCTGCTCATGTGCCCGCTCAATGAAGTAACGAAGCATGCGCTCCGTCACATCAAAGTCGGAGATCACGCCGTCCTTCAGGGGGCGGACAGCGATGATATTGTCAGGAGTACGGCCGACCATCCGCTTTGCCTCGGCGCCGACTTTCAGCACCTTCTTCGTTTTGCGGTCGATGGCAACCACAGATGGCTCATTGATCACGATACCCTTGCCGCGCACCAGAACCAGTGTATTGGCGGTACCGAGGTCGATGCCGATGTCGCGGGAAAGGAGACCGAACAGCGCATTCAGCAACCTGGTCCCCTCCTTCTCGCTTCAGCGTGCATCGAACCCCAATCGCCGCTCTCGCAGACTCACCCACCCGGCCGTCGACGCAGCCCCTGGGCGGCCAATGATCACGTGGTCGAGCACTTCAATGTCTAGCAGCTCACCCGACTGTACGACCTTCCGGGTGATAGCGACGTCCTCAGTCGATGGAGTGGGGTCGCCACTCGGATGATTGTGGGCCAGAACGATCGCGGCTGCTTGCTGGCGAACCGCTTCTCTGAAAACTTCAGCGACTCGAATCACCGAGCTATTCAGGCTGCCAAGCGATATCTGGCAAACGTTCATGACGCGGTTCTTAGTGTCGAGGAGGATCACGCGGACGCTCTCCTGTTCGAGAAAGGCCATCTCGTTTTTCAAGAGACCGTACGCGTCCTGCGGACCGGTGATCGGCGGCCGCTCGGCCGGCGCGAGCGTGACCAGGCGCTTGCCAAGCTCCAGCGCCGCCTTGAGGTCGATAGCCTTGACCTGTCCCATACCATGCGTCTGGCCCAACTCCCTCAGACTTGCACGGTTCAGGCCCGTCAGCCCCCCCTGGGTCACGAGAAGCGAGCGGGCGACGTCGAGCGCGTTCGATGAATGGGTGCCGGTTCGCAGGATGATGGCGATGAGCTCTTCGTCCGAGAGGGCCCCGGCGCCGAGAGCCTCTAGGCGCTCTCGCGGTCGGATCGCGGACGGAAGGTCCTTGATGCCTGGATGGTAGGCTAGCGCCGCTTCCCGGACGATCTCGACCCCCCGAGCAGCGGGGTTCATTGGTGCGGCCAGTATAACATCAACGATCCCGAGGACCGTGCCCGGAGGCTGGGATGGAAAAGGCCGGCGCGGACCGCGATCGAGCGAGTTCGCGGGCGCACCGAGTGGTCTTCTTCGGAACGCCGGGGTTCGCTGTCCCGATACTCGAGGCGCTCGTCTCGGCGGACCATCACGTGGCGCTGGTGGTCTCTCAGCCGGCCAGGCATGCGGGCCGCGGGCGCCAGTTGAAGGACCCACCAGTTGCGCAGATGGCCACCCAGCTTGGACTGCCGCTGTTTCAGCCCGTGCGAGCCCGAGACCCGAGCGCCATGCTACGCGTCGCCAGCGTGGCGCCAGATGCCGTCGTCCTCGCCGCTTACGGTCAGATTCTTCCGGCGGAGCTTCTGTCGATCCCCCTGAAGGGATCTCTCAATGTGCATCCGTCACTGCTCCCCAGATATCGGGGCGCCTCGCCTATCTCCGCGCCCATTCTGGCCGGTGACACCAGGACCGGGGTCTCCATCATGCTCATGGACGCGGGGATGGACACTGGGCCGATCCTGGCCCAGGAAGAGACTCCGATCCTTGACGACGACGATCAGGTGAGTCTAACGCGGCAGCTCGCTGGCACGGGGGCACGGCTCCTAGTCCACACGCTCGACGCCTGGCTCCGCGGCGCCATCCAGCCAACCCCTCAGGAGCCGAGTCTGGCGTCGACGACTCGACGTGCGACAAAAGAGGATGGACTCCTCACATGGGAAGAGCCAGCGATTGACTTGTGGCGACGAGTTCGCGCCTACGCGGAGTGGCCGCAGGCTTTCACTTTCTGGGAAGGCAAACAGCTCCGAATTTTGAGGGCCACGTATTTGGACGAGGCATCCGCCGAGCCCGGGCGCGTGATCGCAACGAATGAGCGAGGTCGCTCGGCGATCGGTACCCGGCGCGGTGTGCTGCTCCCGGCCATTGTTGGCCTTGAAGGAAAGCGCCCGATGCCTATGGACGCATTCCTGCGCGGCGCGCCGCGGTTCATCGGTTCCCAGCTAACCGCAACACGCGGCTAGCTGGGAACCGACCGTCGGTCAGCGTTGGCGTACCTCGTTGATGCATCTCTTGAACAGATCTAGCCGTATTCTTATCATTAGGCTAGCGGAACTCGGAGGCACACGCACTATGTTCGACGCATCTCGGTCCTTTGAATATTCATCAGCGGCAACTGCCCAACGCCAGGAAGTGATGGGGAATGTCCTCCGCCTCCTGGGTGTAGCCGCCCTGTGCACCGCGGGCGGCGCACTCATCGGACGCTCAATGGGGCCGGGCGCCTTCATCATTTCGCTGATCGGCAGCTTCGGGACATTGATCGCTCTGTTCTTTGCCAAGGAGAAGACACCGGCCAATCTCTGGTTGATGTACGCATTCGCGACATTCGAGGGCATGGCCCTCGGCCTGATCCTCGATACGTACGTAGCCGGTGGCATGGGCAAAGTTGTTTTGAACGCTGGCGCGACGACCGCTGCCGTCACTCTTGCCGCAGGATCGTATGGCGTCTCCACCAAGAGGG
>JAERMM010000283.1 GCA_016844585.1 Chloroflexota bacterium
GGGTCTCACGCCCTGGCCCGGTCCGTAGGCCAAGATAGTTCCTTCTCCCTCTGGGCGAGGGGTTAGCGTGAGGGTCATGGCCGGACGGCTGTGCTTCACTGATACCGCACCAGCTCGTTAGCATGGGCGGGCCTTTAATCGAACACACAATCAGTAGCATTTGAGCGATATAGATTCGCTCATGCTGCCCAGGCAGCCTCTGCGTCAGTCCACATGCCAGTACGCGTCCATAGGGCGGGTGCCCAGTCGCTCGACCCCAGTTTCGGTCACCACGACCGTCTCGCCCACGTGGCCTGTGTTGTCGAGGCCGTTCCACCTGACCGTCGGCTTTACGGCGAACACCGTCCCCGCCTGAAGGGGAGTATCGGCAACCGCCGGGTCCGACTGGATCGTGATTAGCGGGCCATCGTCTCCAAGCCCGCGGCCGTGCAGAGTCAGGATCCCCTGAGCCTTGCCGTTGCGCCCAACCTTCTCAGCAGCTTCCTTGAGCTGGCCAAAGGTGGTTCCGGGGCGCATCACGTCGACGATGTCCTGATACGATTCGACCGCTGCCTTGTACGCATCTTCGGCCCAGGACGGAACGGCGCCGAAGGTCACCGACTGGTCAATCTGCGCTACGTAGCCGCCCCAGCGACCCTCGAACTCGATGGCAAGATAGTCGCCGCTGCGCATCAGCCGTTGCGTCGGCTGTTCCATGCGCTGGAAGGCATGGCCGAACGGGCCCGAGATCCAGCCGAGCATGATGGGCATGCTGCCGCCAGCCGCGATGCTCGCCTGAATCATGTTCGCCATTATGAGTGGTTCGAACACGCCGACGCGTGCCGTCTGCAGCATCGCGTGCCAGCTCCGCTCCGCGACCATCGTGGCCATGCGCAGAAACTCGATCTCTTCTTCACTCTTGATCAGGCGCGCTTCGCCCATGAGGGCCGAGGCGCTGACGAACCGCGCGTTCGGCAGAGCCTCTTGCATCCGCGTCACCGCGGTGTAGCCGGCGAATCCATCGTACTGGCGCACGTAGGTGTACAGACCCGTGGTGAGGCCACAGACCCCGACCGTCGCTTGCTCCATGCCCGCTTCTTTGAGGCACTCAGCCAGGCTTCGCGCCCAGCCGCGGCCTGACCGCATCGCCTCGCCGACCCAGTCGCCGGCTGGCCAGTAGCCGCCGCGATTCGTGATAGCCGTGACTTCCCCTTCGACGGGGAAGCAGACCGCGACCTCCTCGCAGTTGTTGCCGATCTGCGTCAAATAGCGAACGTCTGCCTGATTGCGGTTGTGCGTGCCGGTGCTGTTGAGGCCGACGATGCAATCGATGCCGTCGCGTCGCATCAGATCGCGAACCCGCCCCCAGCGTCGCTCGCGTTCGGCCATGGAGAACGTCGGGTTCTGCCACTCCGCGAAAGCGGCGTCTGGATTGAGCAGTGGCTCGGGCGCGCTGCCCATCCTAGGGAGCTGCTGCGAGAGCCGAATATGGGTGCAAGCGATACCCCGATTGCGAAAAGATGCCGAATTCCATCAGGTCCTCCGCGTAATCGGCCGCTCAAACACAGCAAGCGCAGCCCAAGAAGCCCGCTTGCTTTCGCCGATGATAGTGGCCGGCGGCGGCTTAGACAAGTTTTATGCGCCTGTCGTCCATGCGTCAAGCTGCTCAGCCCATCAAGCTAGCGGCTGCCACCCGAAAGCCGTAGTCGTTGTATTGAAAGCTCGGCGGCAGCGAGCTGCGCGCCGAGCACCGGCTGAACTTGAGGTAGTGACGCCAGGCGCCGCCTCGCGAGGCACGGCGTTCGCCGGTGGGCGGTCCTTGAGGATTGTCTCGAGGCGAGACCGCGTAGTAGCCCGGGTCCCACCAGTCACCGCACCACTCATGCACGTTGTCGCACATGTGACAGAGGCCATAGCCATTTGGCGCAGCGTCGCTCACGAACACCGGCCGGTCCTGCCCTGAGGATCCGGGCGCCCACGGGCCAGTAAGCGTCGGCTCGTCGTCCCCCCAGGGATAACGGGCGAAGGGCAGGCCACCCAGCGCTGCCCACTCGCGCTCGGGCTCCGTCGGCAGACGGAAGCGCCGGCCGAAGGTTCCCGTCAGCCAGTCGCAGTAGGCGACTGCCTCGAACCAGCTAATGCCGACGACCGGCTGCATCGGCCGGTTGAAGTGTTCATCGTTCCAGAATCGCGGCGGACTGACAGCTGTCATCTCCAGGAACACCGCATACTCCAAGTTGGTCACCGGAAAGCGAGCCAGCATGAAACCGTCGACATGCGCCAGGTGGGCGGGTCGCTCGTCGAACTCACCCTGCTCGCACCCCATGGTGAACGTACCAACAGGGATTTCACACAGGAGCGGCTCAATCGGAGCCATCAGATGCGTCCTCATCAAGCACTGAAGATACGGCTTTGGCCAGGACCGAGCGAGCATAACTGAATGCGACCGCACGGCCTGGGCTGTTCCGTCACATGGTCCGCGTCTCCGTAAATGTTTCTTGACGCGAGCAGGGGAGGCACTTAGACTCGGCGCCAGATCGAGAGCGCTGATGGAGACCTGACACGTCCCGTCACGCAGCGCCCGGGGGGAATCTGTGCACTTGATTCAACCAGCGGCCGGTCGCGGGTTTTCGCAGGCAGCCGCGCTGCTGATCATCGCGCTGGTCGGATGCGCATCGCCGCGCGCTGAGCCGGTGGCCCAGGGACAACCGTCGTCGAGCCAGCCGCCTCAGCCCTCCGCCCCTAAGGTGATCGTCGCCTCCACGGCTAACAAGATCACGGGTTTCGCACCGATGGCCCTCGCCACTTCTACGGGCAACATGGTCAACTACGTCGAGTTGCATTCGAACGGCCTCATCACCACGGATACGAGTGGGAAGCCTGTCCCTCAGCTCGCCAGAGAACGGCCGTCATTGGATACCGGAAGCATTCGTGTTCAGCCCGATGGCCGAATGACCACGACTTACATCTTGCGCAACGGTGTCACCTGGCACGACGGCACACCCTTCACCGCGAAGGACTTTGCCTTTGGATTCAAGGCACATGCGAACCCGCAGCTTCCCTTCAACGACCGCAGCGCTGTCCAACAAATCGAGTCGGTAGAGGCCCCGGAACCGCTCACCGTCCTGATTACCTGGAGGGCAGCGAACTACCTGGGCGACAACCTGGGGCTCGGCATTCTGTTCCCACTGCCTGCGCACCTCCTCGACGAGGACTACGCCGCTGGCGACGTGCTCAAGTTCCAGAACCTGCCCTACTGGACCAGCGATTATGTCCACACAGGGCCATTCCGCCTCGTCCGATTCGAGATCGGCCAGCAAGCGGTCTTCGGGGCATACGACAAATACTTCCTCGGACGGCCGAAAGTTGATCAGGTCATCATCCGAGAGTTCCTGGACCGCAACGCGGTCTTTGCTGCGCTCCTATCCGGAGACGTCCACGTGACGGTCGAGCTGTTCGATGCGATACAGGCGAACAACCTCGGCGACCGCTGGGCGCAGGATGGCGGTGGAAGGCTCATCACGACCCAGGGAGGCGCATCGTTCCTCGCGTTTCAGTTCGCGCCAGAGTACGTCAACCCCGCCGAGATCCTCGACGTCCGGATCAGGCGCGCCCTGTTCTACGCCACTGAGCGCAAAGCGCTTTCCGAGCTGGCATATGCTGACCGTCTGACCCCCGGTGGCGAGGCGCGGAGCATCCTGCCGCTCTCCGACCGACTGTATCCGTATGTAGCAGACATGTACGCCGACATGGCCAACGATCCGACCAGAGCAGCCCAGGGGTTCGCCGAAGCGGGCTGGACACGAGGGACCG
>JAERMM010000284.1 GCA_016844585.1 Chloroflexota bacterium
GCCCTCAGGTGCGATGACCTTGATCGGCCGCAGCACGCCTGCGTTCCACGGTAAGTCGTAGGCAATGATGGGGAACATGGAGCAGTAGACGGCGCCCAGTAGTCCCGCGATGGTGCAGTTGATGAAGCGCGGCGACTGGGGCGAGCTTGTCGAGAAGTCGAAGATGAGGTGGTCATCCTCTTTGGTCATCTCGACGGCGACGCGATACAGCTTGTTCTCGCGGCCGTCGTGGTCCTTGTAGGTCACGGCGCGATAGACGCCGTCCGGCATCTCGCGCAGCCGGCGTCGCACCTTACTCTCCGAGAACTCGATCATCGCTGCCATGGCTACGCGAACGGTGTCGATGCCGTAACGAAGAATCAGCTCCGCGAGCGCAGTTTTTGCCACGTTGTTCGAGCTGATGAGCGCCTTGAAGTCGAGCGACATGTTAAAGGGCAGTCGCGACATGCCGGTGATCATGTTCCACACGTCGCTTCGCGGCCGACCGCCGTCGACCAGCTTCGTCGGCGGGATCAGGATGCCCTCCTGGCGAATGTCGACTGCCTCCGGGCAGACGCCGCTCACCTCCATGCCACCAACGTCCAGCTGATGCGAGCAGCCGCCTGCCCAGCCGATCAGCTCTCCCTCGTGGAAGATCGGCGCCAGGATCCCTATGTCCGGGGCGTGCAGCGCGCCTTTGTGCGGACTGTTGACGATGAACTGGTCGTCGGGGCCGATTCCCGGGTCTTCGGCACAGTCCGCTATCGTGTGCCGCGCCATTTCGGAGAGCGAGGCGGCCATGAGCATGTTCCAGCGACCCATGGTTGCAAGCTCGCCGTTCGGCATGAACAGCGCCGTGTTGAAGTCCGACGCGTCGGTCACCATCGGCGACCCGCTGACGGCGCGGACCGTCAGCGACATCTCGTCGGTTATGGCCAGAAGGCGGTGGCGGACGACCTCGAAAGTAACCGGGTCCAGCTGACGAGTGCTGAGCGCTGAGTGCTGAGTGCTGAGTGGGTCGTCGTGTTCGCTCTGCATCATGCCATTCCTTCAGGACTCGTCTTGTTCCCTCTCCCTCTGGGAGAGGGCTAGGGTGAGGGCGGCGCCGCGGCGCTGCCATTTTGCGTGATCACCGTATTCAAGTCATTGTCCACCGTCGCGGTCTGGCCATTGCCCAGGACAATCGTCGTTCCCGGGTGTTCGATGATTGCTGGCCCCACAACACGTGAGCCAGCGCCGAGCGCCTCGCCGCGGTACACGGTTACCTCGGTCATCACGCCCCGCTCCTGGTAGACGTGACGACTACCGATGCGGGCATCTCGAGTCTCAGCGATGTGAGCGCCTGGTGATGGCAGTCGCGTCATCGGCGCTGTGGCCTCGACGCGAAACGTCGTCACCTCTATACCGGCTTCGCGCAGCCCGGACCCCTTGCCGTACAGGTCTTCGTACTTCCGTTCGAAACGAGCCAGAACCTCATTCACATCGTCCGCGGTGAGCGAGCCGGGCGGAACTTCGACCGACACTTCGTTGACCTGTCGTCGGTAGCGCAAGCTCAGGAATCGCCGCGTGCGCACCGCCGCGCTGTTCTGGCCCAGGGCGTGAAGCGCGTCCGTTTCGAGCGTCTCGAAGTTCGTCGTAACCCGGTCGGCAGGCAGGGGCTTCGCCGGTCCCCCGAATCCCGCGGAGGCGCGAAGCTGGTCCGTCAGCGAGCACGAGTAGTGACGGTCGGAGGTGACGGCCCCGTAGGCGGACCAACCCGGTGAAGCAGATGGGACGATAACGGACTGCACGCCGAGGTCGGCCGCGTAGCGATGGCAATGGGTCGGGCCGGCGCCGCCGTAGGCGAAAAGCACGAACTCGCGAGGATCGTATCCCTGCTGGATCGTGACGTTGCGCAGCAGGTCCGCCATCTGGTGGTCGGCGATCTCGCGGACCCCGGAGGCCGCCTCCACAAGGCTCATTCCGAGCGGCTCGGCGATGCGGGTGCGAATTGCCTCCTCGGCCAGATGGCGGTTGAGTGGCATCTGCCCCCCGAGGAAATAGTCCGGGTCGATCATTCCCAGGACGACGTCCGCATCGGTGATAGTCGGCTCGGTGCCACCGCGCCCATAGCAAGCTGGCCCCGGATCCGCGCCAGCGCTCTGAGGTCCGACGAAGAGGTGTCCATCTTCGACGCGCGCGATGCTGCCCCCGCCAGAGCCAATTGTCTTGACGGCGACGAACGGCTGAACCAGGTGATAGCGGCCCACCTCGGTGATGCTCGAAACCAGCGGCAGCCCGTCGACGATAAGTCCAACGTCGAAACTGGTGCCGCCCATGTCCGTGGTAATGACGTTCTTCAGGCCAAGTTGGTTGGCAAGTGACTGAGAAGCCAGGACTCCGCCCGCTGGTCCGCTGTTCAACAGCCGCACTGGCCGATTTCCAGCCTCCTCGGTGAGCATCACGCCGCCCCCGGAGTCCATGATGGAAAACGTTCCGTCAAAGCCGTTTTCTTCGAGGCGCCGCTCGAGACTATTCACGTAGTCGCGAATCGTTGGGCCCAGATAGGAGTTGATGGCCGTCGTCGCTGTTCGCTCGTATTCGCCCAGCACCGGCACGATCTCGTGTGACAGGCTGAAGAACAGGCCGGGAGCTTCCTCGCGAATCGCCTTGCCAGCGGTCTTCTCGTGATCCGAGTTCACGAACGACCACAGGAAACTGACCGCCAGGGCCTCGACGCCTTCTGCGACCAGGTCTCGAACGACCTGCCGCATTTCGGCCTCGTCAAGCGGTACGAGCACTCTGCCCTTATAGTCCACACGCTCCGAAACCTCGCGAATGAGTGGTCGTGGCACTATCGGTTTCGGCGTTGTCCTGATGCTGTAGTGCGTGTAGTCGTCGCCCATGCCGGCCCAGGAGCCCATGCTCCTCTGCAGGATCAGGGTGTCGCGAAAGCCGCGCGTCGTGATCAGGCCGGTCTTGACGCCCTTGCGCTCGATGAGGGCGTTGGTCGCGGTCGTCGTGCCGTGGGCGAAGTAGCCGATCTTGCTGATGAAAGCGCGCGCGTCCAGGCCATATGCCGCTGCCGCCAGGCCGAGAACGTCGAGGACGCCAACGCTGCGGTCTTGGGGTGTGGTAGGCGACTTGAAAACGCGCTGGTTGCCCTGCTCGTCGATTACCAGCGCGTCTGTGAAGGTGCCACCAACGTCAGTCCCTACGTAAAACATGGCCGAAGGATACAGCATCGGCCTTTTTTGACATTCTGTGGTAGTCTCCAGATAATCCCTGTCTGGGCTCCTATGAGACAATGATCTGGAGTGCGTGGATGGTCTGCGGCGGAGGAGTCGGATGGAACAGGTAGAAGAAGTCGACATCGTTCACACGGGCCCAGGGACGCTGGCCGGTCGGTACATGCGAACGTTCTGGCAGCCGGTCTGGCGAGCACAGGACCTCCCGGTGGGCGATGCGGTCCCCGTCAAGATCATGGGGGAGCGATTTACCCTCTATCGCGGTGAATCCGGAGCGCCGTACGCCACCGCCTTTCGCTGTGCCCATCGCGGCACCCAGCTTTCCTCTGGCTGGGTGGAGGGCGACTGCATTCGTTGCCCGTATCACGGCTGGAAGTACGACGAGACGGGTCAGTGCGTAGAGCAGCCAGGCGAGGAATCGTCGGGCTCGACGCACGTCCGTATTCGCACCTACCCCGCGCGTGAGTATCTCGGCCTCATCTTCGTCTACATGGGCGAGGGAGTCGCGCCACCGTTGCCACGTTATGTCGAGTTCGAACAGCCTGGCACCCTTGACGTC
>JAERMM010000066.1 GCA_016844585.1 Chloroflexota bacterium
ACGTGGAAGTGGGTCCATCTCCTCATTTCCAAGCTCGTTGGCGCGGAAGAAGGGCTCTTTCCAGTTGATCACGACGGTGTGGGGATCCGGCGCTTCCACGCTGGAGATTGAGTTCTCCGGCGCTCGCTTCGCCACGGATAGCTCCGTGTCGGTATAGATCGTGTAAGCGAAGACGAAGTCCGAGGCGTCGATCGGTGCGCCGTCGTGCCACCTGGCGTTCTCACGCAACCGATAAACCGTGGTCATGGTCCCGTCCGGCCGGACCACCCAATCGCCATTGTCCACGGTGGGGATCTGGCGGGCCAGCTCTGGAACGACGGCTCCCGACCGGTCACGATTCGTGAGGAACGAATCGAATGTAACAGCCAGCTCGCGAGCGGCCGATGCGCCCCCCTGCTCAAACTTCGTGCGCAGCGTCGATGGCTCAGCGCCCCACGCGATACGGATAGTGCCCGACGGTCGAGCCTGTACCGCGCCTGCACCCGATTCGGCTGGCGGCATTGCCGCAGGCTGAGTCGGTGCGCAGCCGAACAAGAGAACGACTGCTGCCAGTGGGAGCCACGTCCCGCCCATAATTCCCCTCGGCCTGGGCTGGTTCCCGATCTGGACTGCCGCTCGTTGCATATAGGGTGGCCCGTTCAGCATGCTCGCCTTCGTGGTCGTCGCGTCCTAGGCCCGCTCGCCAGCTGCCTTTTCTTCGAGCACCCGATCTTCCATATAGATGGCACGGTAGTTCGTCATCGTGTCGCCGTCCGGGACACCACCCACAAAGTGAAAATAGTTCGCATCCCAGTCGAAGAAGTTGTCACTGCGTCCGCCCCAGGCCGAAGGCGCCGAGTTAGTCTTCTGGCCGCCGGCCTGGTACAGCTTCCCACCGAATAGCTTGCCGCTCAGGTGGGTTCGAGCTGGCAATGTGGCTGGGTCCGCGGGATCATCCGAGTCGTCGTCGCGCCATTCCGGCAGGTCGTTCCACATTCGTTCGTACGCGAGCAAGAACTCATCCTCCCGAACGGTGAGAGCAGTATGCGCGCCGCGCAGGTTCCAGGCAGCAGTCCGCTTCGACAGCGCGCTCACCTCCTTGAACACCATGCGGCCACCGGTAGCGAGCTGGAATGCCGCCGTATCCTTGTCCAGGTTCGCGCTGGAGATCGGATCGACCGCGAAGTAGCGCGAATAGAACTCCGTCGTGCGCTTCAGGTCTCGCGACTCGAGAACGGCGCTGGCGAGCCGCCCGACGCCAAGCTCGACCGCCCCGTCCATGGCGCCATCCGGCAGGCGGTCCGGCGCCCAGAACTCCATCTGGTTCTCGTCTGGGTCCTGAAAGTAGATGACGGTGCCCTCGTCGCCCTCATGCGAGCAACGGGCCGGTTCCGTATGCGGCGCCTGGAACTTGTCGAGCCGGCGCAAATGGTCGTCCACATCCGCCTGCCTGATGAAGTAGCCGTAACGTGGCATGCCCTGGCCCAAGCCGTTGCTGGGCGGGATCGGCTTTCGCTGCTTGAAGCCGCCCGCGTATGCGCGGCCGATGCGCACGAACCCGCCGACTCCCTGTCGCCGCATTTCGCCACCGCCAAGGCCGAACTCCTCAGATGCGCCCAGCACATTCTGGTAGAACGCGATCCAGCGGTCCAGATCGTTGATCGGTACGCCATAATGGTCGATCCAGTGCACCGCGCCGACTCTCTGTCCCTCAGCCATTTTTCGTCTCCTTATTGTGATCGATGCGATCAAACAACAAACGAGGTCAGCCGTCAAATTCGTCGGTGCGTGGCGAAGCGTCATGCCTGGGTCGGCTCTTCACCGACAACCGACTGAGCGTAAGGCCTGTGGGTTATGCCTGCCGGCCCGCCTGGGCTGGCCGGGTGGAAAAATGAGGGATAGAATGGCGCCGCAAAGGAGAGATGGCCGTGATTTGGAATGATCTGAGGGAGTACCTCGAACGACTAGAGCGGGACGGCAATCTGACAATTGTGCGCGGCGCGCGCTGGGAAGACGAGATCGGCACGATCACCGAGCTGATGGACGAGCGCGACGGGCCGGCGCTGCTCTTCGATGAGATTCCGGGTTATCCGAAGGGCTTCCGCATCCTCGCCAACGCGATCGAGAACTATGACAGCATGTCAATGGCCATGGGCCTGGATCCTAAGATGTCAACAGAGGAGCGCTCCGAACGGTGGGGGCAGATCACCAAGAGCTTCAAGTCTTGCCCGCCGCAGGAGATGTCCACCGGACCGGTGCTCGAGAACATGATCACCGGTGACGCGGTGGACCTCTTCCGGTTCCCGACGCCGAGGTGGCACGAAGCCGACGGCGGGCGCTACATCGGAACCGGCGTCTGCGTAATCCAGAAGGATCCCGAGACTGACTTCGTAAACGTTGGCTGCTACCGAGTCAGCGTGCAGGACGAGAGGACCTGCGGCATCTTCATGGAGCCCGGCCGTCACGGCGACGTGATCCGCAAGAAGTTCTGGGCACGCGGCGAGGCGTGCCCGGTGGTGGTGTGCGTGGGGCAGGAACCGGTGCTCACGGTCCTCTCCGGTTCCAGCATGTTTCGAAGTCCAGACCAGGTATCGGAGCTCGAGGTTGCCGGGCACGTTCACGACGCCCCATACCCAGTGATTAAGGCCCCGATCACCGGGCTACCTATCCCGGCGGCTGCCGAGATCGCGATTGAGGGGTTTATCCCACCACCGTCTGAAGGCCTGATGGACGAGGGGCCCTTCGGCGAATGGACGGGTTACTACGGTCACGTCCGCCATCCGGAGACGATTATCAATGTGAAGGCCATCTACCATCGCAACGACCCGGTCATCTTCGCGTCGCCACCTGAGCGCCCGGTCAACGCGACGGTCGAGCTTGGCAAGAACAACGTACAGACGAGGCGCAGAATGGAAGAGGCCGGGATCAAAGGGGTTCGCGGCGTCTATACCCTTGCGAACCCGGGCTTCATGGTCGTCTCGCTCAAGCAGATGCATGCCGGGCACGTGGAGGAAGTCAGCAAGTTTGTCTCGCCGGAGGGCGATCGCTTCAGCGGCAATCAAATCTGGGTGATCGTGGATGACGACATCACGACCGCGGCCGAGGTGCTGTGGGCGATGGCAACGCGGCTCATTCCCGAAACCGGTGTAAGGGTCGTGCCTGGCCGAGCCATCTGGCAGCTCGATCCGCGGATCCTGCCCGAATATCGTGCAGCGGCGTTGCACGGCGAGAAGGGACCGTACCCGGCACACAATCTGGTGATCAACGCCTGTCGGCCCTACGATTGGATCGACCAGTTCCCGCCGGTCAACATGAATAGCCCAGAGCTCCGCGCGCGCGTTCTCCGCGACTGGGAATCCCTCTTCAACTGACAACGATCCCTGCTACCATTTCGACCGGATGACGACCATTCGAGATCGGGAGGAAGATCATGGCAGAGGACCAGCGAATCGGAGCCGTCTACTGGGTCGACCACTACGCCGTTCCGTCAACTGACATCGAACGGTGGAAGACCTTCTACCGAGACGTTCTTGGCGCAGGAGAGGTAACCGATCTTGGAACCGGCGGCGACGAATCTTCGAGGACGTTCATGCGGGTGTCGCCATTGGGTCGACGTCCGTACGCGGGCACCTTCCGCCAGGTGGAAGCGCTTCCTCCGAGCCGCGGGCTGGGCAAGGGCCTCCCACGCTACGGGTACTTCATCCGACACGAAGACATCGACGACCATCTGCGCCGGCTCGATACGTTCCAGGTTCCGCATTCCGATCCAGCACGGACTTCCGAGTTTGGCCAGGACGGCACGGTGATCTATTTCGAGGATCCTGACCAGAATCAACTGGAGCTCTGGGCGGCAGAACACCTTCCGCCGGGCGCGATGGACGGCGCGGGGCCGCTCGGGGTTGGTGACAAGCTCAGTACCGCTGTCCTGGAATCACGCGACCTCGATCGCACGGCCAGTTTCTACTCGAAATTCTTCAAGGTCGAGCCCACGCGCAGCGCGGACATTCCGAATGACACACTGGCCTTCGCCCTGGCTGGGGGTGGAGTGCTTGCGTTCAAGAAAGCTGATAGCCTCGCAGGTCGCACCGGAGGCGTGCGGAAACTCCGCGGAGGAATCCATACGGCCTTCGTCGTCCGAGAGGACGAGTTCCTTGACGCCTACCATGGCTTTTGGGCCGCTCTGCCAGACTCCGACGAATCAGACCGGGACGTGGACCCCACCTCGCTTCCACCTCGCATGTACAACAGCGCCGGGAAGCTCTCACGCGGCGGAACGATGTATGAGCCTCCAGCCTCCTGGGAGGGCCACGGCGAGAGCTGGTACGACTGGGATACCAACTTCATGCACTTGATCGGCGGCGTGCCCGAGGGGGGCTCCATGGCCAACTACCGGTCGATCTACCTCGAAGACCGCTGGGTCGAGAAGGGACCTGCTCCTGAGGGCCGCCCCGGAGGCGCACGGCCCGGTGGCGAGGGCGGAGGGTCAGGACGCCCCGGATCTGGGCGGCCCAACTGATCCGGGCTGGTTTTCAGAGTAGGCCTGACGAAGGGATTCCATCCATCTCCAAGTTGGTGACCATCGAACCGTCCAACTGGGAGTTCGAATGATCAATCCGGGCCACGAATGCTAAAGAGCCAGGGCCGTGGGGAATGACCGTTTCCGTTGTCTCTCTCAGCCAATCGTTGGCGGTTTGCCTGATCGCACTCGCGGGTTGCGCCCCGTCTCCAGCTAACAGACCGGAGAACTCGGTGGCTTCGGCTCCCAACGAGCCAGTGCGCCCTCGCGGAACAGTGAAGATCGCCTGGGGGCCGGAGCCGTCCGCGCTGCGCAGCAAGTTCTTCCAAGGCGGGAGCACGTCGCTTTACGAAGTGGCTCCAGTATTCGATTCGTATCTGACGTACTACGATCCTTCGGGTCGTTTGCACCCCATGCTGGCGCGCGATTTGCCAACCCGCGACAACGGTGGTCTGGTGGTCCGCGCTGACGGCACGGTAGTTACCACCTATCGGCTTCGCCCCGACGTGAAATGGCACGACGGCGTCCCCATCACTGCCCGGGACTACGTGTTCGCCTTCCAGGTCTACCTCGACCCGGAGGTGCCCGTTAACACGCGCGTGCCTGAGAATCTCATGCAGGATGTCGTGGCGGCGGATGACTACACGATCGTCATCACCTGGAAACAGCCCTTCTTCCAGGCGACAACGCTCGGCTACGGGCAGTTGGAGCCGATACCATTCCACCAGCTCGGCGAGCGCTATCGGGCGACCAAGGCCCAGTTCATGGAGGGGCCCGAGTGGACCACGGCCTACGTTTCCAATGGCCCCTTCCGACTGGTCCAATGGATTCCGGGCTCCGCGATCATAGGGAGGGCAGTCATGGACTGGTTCCTGGGAGCCCCCAAAATCGAAACCGTGGAGATCCGTTTTTTCAATGACCCGCAGACCATTATCGCGAACCTTCTCGCGGGTGAAGCGGACCTGAGTAACGCCCCCTTCATCGACGCTCAACAGGCAGTTGCTGTGCGAGACCGCTGGGAAAAAGCCGGACTCGGCTCGCTTCGGGTGAGCGAGTCGAACGTGCAGTACATCGAGTTCCAGTTCCGGGATGTGCCGAACTGGCAGCGGGCCCTGGCCGACCAGCGCGTGCGACAAGCCTTGCTCTATGGCGTGAATCGCGGCGCGGTCGCTGACCTGATGACCGGGGGCCTAGCCGGGCAAGCCGATGCATTCATCGGGCGGGCTGATCCGGCCTTTGCAGCCGTGGACCGCGCCATCACCAAGTATCCGATTGACCCAGGACGCGCGAACGCGCTTCTGGCCGACGCCGGGTGGCGCGTCCCGGCTACCGGCGGGCTGGCTGTCGACGTCGCCGGGCGCACTCTGGAGATGCAGTTGTGGAGGTTCCTCAGCGCAGGTGCGGAGTTGGAGGCATCAGTCATCGTTGACGACTGGAAGGCGATCGGAATCGACGCCAGCATGTTCGTCATCCCAGCCGCGCGCACGGCTGACACCGAGTTTCGCGTCACGTTCCCGTCAGCCAACATCACCAATCGGCCCGGGGAAGTGGATCAGTTCCCCTTCATCTCGCGCAATCTGCCGGCGCCTGAGCGACAATGGCGCGGCACCAATCGAGGCAGCCTGACGGATCCCGAAATGGATCGCTTGCACGATGCCATCATGACGGCGCTGGTTCCGGAGGACGCGCGGTCTGCCGCCGTTGCACTGCACAGCCGCATCTCGGAGACAGCGGGGTTCGTGCCGCTCTACTACCGCGCTGAAGTCACTATGGTCAGCCGTCGCCTGAAGGGTCCTGTTGGAGAACCGGCGCCCTACCAGCCTCATACGGCGTGGAACATCTTTCTGTGGGAGCTTGCTGATTAGATCGAGTCGCCCGTCGCGAATCTAGGGTCATGGAGTCGTCGTCGATAGCCCGGGTCGCTAAGGCCGTAGCTGCGCCGTCAGAACCCTAGTGACTCCCCTACGAGCAGCAGGCGGATGCGGTTCGGTGTGACTTCGCGGTGGAAAATCATGGTCTTACCGAGAACGCTGTTGAAGCCGTAGGTGCGCTGCGTGCGCGCATTCTCCTGAGGCGCAACGAAGTCCCAGGTCCGTCGGATCGCATCCTCGAGCGTCGGCACGAGCTTGTTGACGCCGACAACCCAAATGACATTCGCGGCGCCGTAAACGTAGCCGCCGATGCGGTTGCCGTCGTTATCCGTCACCACAGCCTCGCCAGTCATGGCCAACCCATTGACGCTGCCGAGAAAGTACGGGGCCAGTGTCGACTGCCGTCGACTGGCAGCGCGCGCCAACGGACCGCCCTGCCCGCGGGTCTGAGCGCGGTGGTAGACCAGATTCCCTTCCTGGTGCATCTCAGTGAGCCATTTGGTGAAACCGATCTGATCGAGCGTAGTCGAGCTTCCGGTCTGGACCTCCGTGCCCATCGGAACCAGCTCTTTCAGGCGCGACAGAGCATCCGGCGCAGCCGCGACGTACTCCATCGCAACACCTCTCTCCGCCAGAGCCTGTTTGAGCTGCTCGACATCTGGGCGCTCAATCGTTTCTGTCAACGAGCCTCCTCATAGGGGTCAATCGGGCAAGAACAGCCGGGCCGCTCGGTTGGCCGAAAGACGCCTATTGTCCATATGGCCTGCCCTCTATCGCGCTTAGCGAGCGAGCCTCGGTGCCGTTGCTCTTCCATCCCGCCTTCTCTATCCCCGACGGTTGAGGTGGAGCAGGGGCAGTGACTCAGACGTGGGCGATCAAGTTCTCACGCAGCGCGGTCTCGTTCTCCCAGTACCCGCGCCAAGGGATCTCGCTCGGGATGACGTCCTTCGCCGCGCCAATATTCGGAAAGTGGTTCAATGCGGGTTCGCGCACAACGTGGGGCGCCTCAGCCCCGGATTGGACCGCGCGAATGCCGCGAAGCAGCACGGCGCGTGCCGCGACGATCGCGCGGTCGGTGTATGCGGCGTTCTCTTTAGCTCGATCCTGTATGGGTCCTGAGCCCTCGGTCACACAGCCATCCTCAGCCTGAAAGTCCATCCCCAGACCGCTGAACGTTTTCGCCTTCATCTCGTCACGGTCCTGCATATAACGGTTCCCGCGGTTTCGCACCGCCAGATAGCCAGTTGCCGACCGCGATCCGCCATCCCGCCGAGGCGGCGCAGAGTTTCGGCGGAACACCACCTGGTACTTCCAGTGGGTGACGTCGTCTATCGGCACATGCCAGTTGATGCTGTAGCCGTTTGCATCGCCGGTCACAGCGTACAGACTCGGCAGGATGAAGTTGGTGATCTTCACGTAGTTGCGGCCTTCGGCGAGCCGCCGCACTGCGTAAACGCGCACGCCGAAGTCGGTTTCCTCGGGATCGATGGTAGGTGTTGGGTCTTGCCCGTAGAACGACATTCGGTCGTCCTCGCTCCGACCGAATCGCAGGTGCAGGAAGGAGTGGTGCACCGGGTCAATATTTCCCTCGCCGCCTTGCTGGTAATTGCATTCCTGGAGCACCTTCGACGTGCGTGCCTGATCTGGCGGAACAGCCAGGAACTCGTAGGCGGGCAATAGGGGCGGCTCGCCCAGTCCCATGTAGCAGAGGATCAGCCCGCCCACGTCCAGGCAAGGATACGATCGCTGGCGGATTCGCTCATGGAACGTGCTTCCGACCGGCTCGCCAGGTTGCTCAACACAGCGCCCGTCAACGTCGTACAGCCACCCATGGTAGATGCAGCGCAGCCCACCCGCCTCTATGCGGCCGTAGCTCAGGTCAGCGCCTCTATGCGCGCAATGGATTCCCAGCAAACCGGGCTGGCCCTCTTCATCTCGAAAGAGCACCAGGTCCTCCCCTAGCAGGCGCACCGGTTGCGGCGCACCGCCCGTCGGAAAGTCCTCGGAGAGCGCGGCCGGTTGCCAGTAGCAGCGCAGAAACCCGCCAGCAGGGGTGCCAGGCCCTACCCGCGTCAACATGCTGTTTTCCTCTGGCGAAAGCATTGGGCGTCTCCCCTGTTCTGTCTCCATCCTGGACCAATCGACCGCTGGCCGCGCCGGCAGTCACATTCGTAGTTCGCCGCGAGTCTATCTTGACATGAGGTCAGGTGCAATGCGTCGAGTTTCCTGGGCGCGCGGAATCCGCTCCGCCTAAACGTCCTTGACGAGCAGTTGGTCCTCTTCCGCGATCGATCCGGCAAGGTCGGGGCCAGGCGAAATAGTCCGAGCGGACCGACCTAAAGTAAGCGAAGGCGGTCGATCTCGCGCTGGATTTCGTCCCGTGAATGGCTCTGGAGCCTTGCGGGCAGCAATTCACGCCAGTCGCAGCGCAGCGCCGCCAGCAGGATTTGCAGCTCGCGCTCGGCAGCCAGGCTCACTGCGCTTGGCGTCCAGTCATCGAGGAAATCGGCCAGCGAGAGCGCGGGGTCGACCTCTCGCTCTTCGAGGAAATCGCCGATGAACTCGCGATAGTCTCCGGCAGAGAACCTCTCGGTTCGCTCGCTGAGCAAGGCGGCCTCTGACCCCGACAGGGAGACGCCGTCCCGCTTAAAACGGTCGAGCATCCAGCTGATGAAGTCGCCGGCGTCCTCGCCCTCGGGGTCGAAGATCGGCACGAACAGAGAGCAACGGCCCCGCCGCACCACGTCGGGATCGAGCAGGTCCGGCCTGGTCGTCATCAGCGCCCAGAAGATGTTTGACCGAGCGCTCTCGTTGTCCATCATCTGGATGATGCTTCGCGCCAGCCGCGCCTCAGTCTCGTGGGTCCCCGGGTCGTGGATCGACCCGAACGCGACGTGCGCCTCGTCGACCAGTACCAGGATGCGCCCGAACACGGACAGCGCCGACTCGAAGTTCTCCGACAGCACGTCCGTCTGGCCGAACCACTGGCTGCGGATCTGGCTTAGCGTCACAACCACTCGGCCGGTGTCCGCGGCGAACGCCTCGCAGATGAAGGTCTTGCCGCTGCCGTTCGGGCCGATGACGCACATGCCCGCTGGGGCACGCTCGGGGTTGTCTATGCGGCGCTCCAGACGGCCCAGGCGTAGCTTCAGCTTCCTGAACCCAACTACGTCTTGCATACTATGGTCCGGGTAGACGATCTTGATCACGCTTCCCAGGCGCGCCTGCAGCTCGCCGTTGACCTCGCGTACCACCGAGGCGCGACCGACCGCCTTTCCAGACCGCTGGGCGCGCGTGATCACGTCGTCCAGCGCGCGGATCGTGAGCCCACGGCTGTCCTGCACGAATGCCTCAGCGGGGTCACCGCTCCCGGGATACTCAAATGCGATGCTCTGGGCGGCGGTTCTCTGCCTGATGAAGCCGCGGCGGCTTCCCTCGTCTGGTAGTGGAATGTCGATCTGCAGCGTCTTCGGGAGTGTCAGGATCCGGCGATTGATCTCGGTGGCGGTTGGGCTCAGCAGGATCAGAAAGTCGGGCCGGACCTCGGCAGTCTCGGCATCGGCCCAGATTTCCTCGTCGCGCAAGAGATCGCTCAGGCACGCAAGCATTCCACGGTCATCCGCCGACAGGCTTGCGACCTCGCGATTCGGAAACAGGGTATCTGCATCTTCCACCAGCACGGCCACCGGTCTGACCTCGATGCCGTGTGATCGGATGCCCGCCACCACGCGCAGCAGCTCGCCCGTCGCACTGATGGCGGCGGACGGATCATTGGTGCTCGGAAGTCCCTCCACCACCCGGGAGATGCGTCTTCCCAGGCCTGCAAGCACGCTGTCAGAAGTTGATGCGGAGAGCGACGTTGCGAGGCGCTGAATCTCCAGGGCGTCGTCGGTGTTCGGAAACGACAGTCGGCCAGCGGCCAGCTCCGCCACCATAAAGCTCCCCGTGCCGCCTCCGTGTGGGTAGCGCGCCTGAGAGAGCGTTGCCTGAAGCGAGCGCCTGAGCGACTCGAACCTGATGACCCCGTCGGCTTCCACCGGGAACAGGTCGTGGATGTTGCCTGTGAGAATGATGCAACGGCACAGCTCGGCGTAGTGTGCCTCCGAGAGCGCCTGGATGAACGACGGCCGCACAGCGCCGGCTGCGTTCATTCGACGACGTCGAGGTCAAACCCAAAGATGTCACGCCTTCCCTCCTCCGCGTTGGCCTCACGATTCAGGCGGATGGGCGTGACGTCGTGCCACAGCGTAGAGTTCTTGTCCTCCATGAAGATGCCTTCGCCGGGCTTCAGCTCGTGGCGCAGGTATTCGGTCTTCTTGTCTGGCCCGCGGTGATACCCTCCCGCCACACGACGAGCGCAGACACGATGAAGTCGGAGCCGTCCTGATGGATTCCCTCAGGGGAGTTGTCCCCTAGCGTGTCCACGTCGGTGACGATGCTGACCTGGTGCATCGTGACGGAGAATTTTCGTGCCGCGGGGTTGATCGATGTTGCCATGGACGCCAGTGAGCTTAGCAGCTTGAGGAACTCAGGGTGTGACGTTACGTTTTC
>JAERMM010000285.1 GCA_016844585.1 Chloroflexota bacterium
CGCACAAGCCACTCGCGTCTTCACCGATGAATTGCCCGTACTCACGATGTTCTTCCGTCCACTGCCATTCGTGTACGTAACCGGGCTGCGGGGCCTGGTCCAGGTGAGCCCGGAGACGAACATCGGGTTCAACGTCTATCAGTGGGAGTTCAATTAGGAATGCCCACCCCGCCCACCACTTTTCTCTCGGGGCTGTGCCCCCAGTGCCCCCGGGCTCTATGTCGGGCCGATCGTCTTTTGAAGCCAAAGCGGAGCTGCGGAGAGAGTCCGTGACGGCGATAGAGCAGTTGATTTCGTCCGCACCTGCGAAGCCAAGGCGGAGCCGCGGAGAATGTCTGTGACTGCGAACGAACAAGTCGATTTCGTCCATACAGGGGCAAATACGGTGGCGGGGCGCTATCTGCGCCCACCGCGGGACCACGCTCAACGTCGGGTGGGTCGAGGGTGACTGCATTCGCTGCTTGTACCACGGTTGGCGGTACGACGGGACCGGCCAGTGCGTCGAGCAGCCGGGCGAAGACGAGGGCCCCGCCGCGCGCGTGAAGATCGCCAGCTATCCGGTCGAGGAGTACCTCGGCCTGATTTTCGCCTACCTCGGCGAGGGGGACCCGCCCCCGATTCGGCGCTTCCCCGACTTCGAGCGGGACTTCGTCATCGAGACGGGCGTCCCCGAGGCCTGGCCGTGCAACTACTTCAACCGCCTCGATAACGCCGCCGACCGCAACCATGTCATGTGGACGCACCGGGAGTCACTGAGCCGCACCGGGGGCTCGGCGACGATGCGCCCGATCTGGGGTGAGGAGACCGAGTACGGGGCCCGCACCGCGACGACGATGCCGGACGGATCGGTGACGTACACCCACTTCCACATGCCCAACATCAACCAGACTCGCTCCAGCAGCCGCGTGGAAGGCGCCCTTTCCGACACCGGGACCGGTCTCGACCGGCTGTTCTGGCGTGTGCCCGTGGATGACGAGCACAGCATCAGCTTCATCGTCGACTGCGTGCACCTCTCAGGCGAGGCCGCGGAATCTTATCGCGAGCGGCGTCGTCAGTCGGCAGAGACGACCAACACCGAGCTGCTGAACGGCGTCGGCGAGGCCGTGCTGGCAGGCAAGATGCGGGTGCGAGACATGGACGCGACGTGGAGCACGTACAAGACGTTCTGGATCGAGGACTACGCGGTGCAGTGCGGCCAGGTCGCGATCGCCGACCGCTCGAACGAGCGCCCCATCCGCATCGACGCGGGGATGCTGTTCCTTCGCAAGCTCTGGGAGCGCGAGCTGCTGAAAGTGGCCACGGGCCGCCCGATCAAGCGCTGGACAACGCCAGCGGGCCTGGCGGAGATGCCGTCCATGCGCGCCTAATCGGCGGCTAAACCGGCGCGTCGTAGTACTTGCGGCGTGCCTCGTAGGCATGCGCCACATTCGCCTGGAAGCGCTCTGGGTCGCCGACCTCCGCTGCCGGCACATCAAGGACGAGGCCGATGAAACATAATGCTACGGCTATATCTCGGCGGTGAGTGCCTCGGCGACGTCAGCTCGGAAGATCTCGCGGATAGCTTCTAGCCGTGCGCAATGGCGAGACTCGCGCACGCGGCCTATCATATGCATTGTGCAGCGCTGCCCGATGATGCGCCCGACTTTGCGCTGCCCCACTATAGGAGGAGGAGGCTCAAGCCAGTGAAGCGCGTTTTCGCTACCGCGGCCCCACTTTTTGCCATCGTCGCCGTCTTCATCAGCGCCTGCGCGCCTGGCCCATCAACCACGCCAGGCCAGCCCGCCGGGGGCGAGCAGGGGGCTCAGCGGTCGTCGGAACCCAAGGTTCTCACCGTTGCCATCGTGAGCGAGCTGGAGGCCTGGAACACGGATCTCATCCGCGCCAGCCGGAGCGGGGGCATCACGCTACTGCACCACATCGCCCACAACAAGCTCGTGGTCGAGACAGGCGCCTTCGCCTGGGTCCCGCAGTTGGCCGTCGAGCAGCTCTCCATCGAGAAGGGTACCTGGCAGGTCAACCCCGACAAGACGATGGTCACCACCTGGCGCATCCATCCGAACGTCAGGTGGCACGACGGCGCCCCCTTCACGTCGGACGACCTGATGTTCACCTTCAACGTGATGAAGGACCCGGAGATCCCCAATCCCGTCACCGCGCCGCTGCGCGTCATGCAGTCGGCCACCGCGCCAGACCCCTACACTTTCGTCATCAACTGGTCAGCGCCGTATGTAGACGCCGACCAGGCGCCCTGGCTCACGATCATGCCGCGCCACCTCATGGAGGACGCGTACAAGAACGACAAGGCAGGGTTCCTTAGTCATCCCTGGATCACGACGGACTTCGTGGGCCTTGGCCCCTACCGGCTCTCCAAATGGGAACGGGGGTCCCACATGGAGTTCACTCGGTTCGACCAGTACTTCAGGGGGCGTCCACCGCTCGATACGGTCATCATGCGGTTCATCCCGGACGAGACCGTGCAGGTCGCCGCGATGCTTGCGGGCAGCCTGGACGCGATCCCAGCTAGTGGGTCCGGCACCGACGTGGCCCTAGAGGTCCAGCGTCGCTGGGAGGGGACAGGCAATCGCGTGGGTGGCAACCTCAGCGGCCGGTTCTACGACGTCGAACCGCAGCATCGCACGGAGGTCGCCCGCCCGCTCAACGGTCTCGCCGACGTCACGGTTCGCCGCGCCTTCTACCAGGCGATCGACCGGGACCAGCTTGTGGACGCGCTGTCACAGGGGTTGGGGCCGCCCGCCGATAGCTGGTTCTTCCCAGGCCACGAGCTTCGCCCGCAGATCGAGTCGGCCATCCCGCGCTTTCCGTACGACGTGACTGCCGCCGCGCGGCAACTGGGCGAGGCTGGCTGGACCCGTGGCGCCGACCGCATCCTGGTGCATTCGCAGACCGGCTCCCCATTCGACGTCCAGATCGCCACCCAGCGAGAAGATGCGAAAGCGGCAAGCATTGTCGCTAACGCCTGGAGGGCCATCGGCGCCCGCGTCGAGGAGTTCCCTATCACCGCCGACCGGCTCGACGATCTGGAGGCGCTGTCGAAGTCCCCGGGCGCCCGGATGGGCAGCCAGACCTTCTTCAACATGTACACGAACCGGTTTCACTCGGCCGGTATCGCGGCGCCAGGCAACCGGTGGACCGGGCGGAACCGCAGCGGCTACAACAATCCGAGGATGGACGCCCTCCTCGACCAGCTCGTCGCCACTATTGCGCCGGCGGAGCGGCTTCCTCTCCACCGCGAGCTGCTGCAGGAGCAGATGGGGGATCTGGTCGTTATGCCGCTCTACTGGGGGTACGACTCGTACTTCGTCGCCAAGGGCGTGAAAGGTGGGAGCGGCGACGGCTGGAACTTCTTCGAGTGGGACAAGGAGTAGTGCCCATCCATCGCTCCCCTAAACCGGCGCGTCGTAGTACTTGTGGCGTGCCTCGTAGGCATGCGCCACATTGGCCAGGAAGCGCTCTGGATCGCCGACCTCCGCTGAGGGCACGTCGAGGACGAGGGCCAGGTCGGTAGCGAGGCTGTTCGCGAGGGCGAACCCGCGGTCCATAGCAAGCCGTGGCCGACGCGCGAAGAAATCGCGCACGATCGTGTAGTGGGCCATGGTGAGACGGTCGGCGTTCGGGATGGCATCGATTGACGCCTGTGGCGCCCACGGAATCTCCACCACGCTGAGGGCATCGCGCGCCAGCGGGCGCGGCTCATGGACCACGAGCGAGCCCGCGGCGAGGTCTCCGAGTCGGCGGCTCGCTCGATCGATCAGCATGACGAGCACGCCGATGAGCATGATGGAGTCGACGGCGCGCAGCAGGTTGCGCACCAGAGATGCCGTCGTATTGATGGACTGGCCGTCGGCACGAACCACGCGCAAGCCGAGCCAGCGCTTGCCCGGCGTCTGTCCATTCCACATCACCTCGAACAGGATGAAATAGCCCCACCAGCCCAGGAAGGCCAGCAAGAGGAAAATGGCATAGGCCTTGCGATGATCGAATAATCGATCAACGCTGCCATGAGCCGCGACCCGATGCCCGCCACGTCGAACCGCAGCTCGACGTTCTCCGGGGTCAGCAGGCGGTAATCTTCACGCATATGATGTATCTACCATGATCGAAGGCTTTGTCGCGCGGCGACGCCCACGATGGGAGCGTCTCAGCGCCCTGCTCGACGGCGCGAAGTCGAAGCGCACCCGGCCGTCAGTTGACGAGCTGGATGAGCTTGCCCGACTGTACCGTCAGGCCACTGGCGATCTGGCAATCGCCCGTCGCGACTTCCCAGAGGACC
>JAERMM010000067.1 GCA_016844585.1 Chloroflexota bacterium
CCTTGCCTCCACGCCCTCTGCCACGGCTGTGGTCGCCACGCGTGCCGCCGTTTGCCGCAGTGTTTTCTCGATGGCAAGCACGTGGCCGTTGTCGATGCGCCCGGTGACCTCCAGGCGCACGGACGATCGGTACACAGGTGTCTGGGCACGTGCGAAAAAGATCGCGCTGGCAACCGCGGCGATCGCGGTTAGGGCAACGATCAACCAGTACTGGCGCAGAACGGCCGCATAATCGCGAAATTGCATGGGTCGCTCCTGCCGTCGATCAGCGGCTGCTGGTGGGGATTTCTCCCAAGACGGGAAGGCCGAGGAAGCGTTCGACATCACGCGGGGAGCGCACGCTCGAGTCAAGGTAATCTACTAGAAACGCGAGGAACAGTCCCAGGATCAGGCCGAGGGCGGTGCGCAGACCAATATCAAGCAGCAAGTTGCCGGTCGTCGTGGCCGGGTGCGGAACCGGCCGGTCGATGACAGCGAGTTGGCCGCTCTGGTCAGCGAGTTGAGCCAGATACTTGCCGCCCTTGGCCCTGATTACTTCGGCCACCGCGGTAGCGATCCGAGCTGCCAACTCAGGCTCTGGCGCCTGGGCCGTAACTTCCAGGATGCGATGGGTCTTTCGCGCCCGCACGACGTCGCGGATGGATGCACTACTGACCTGCTCGTTGAGCTGCGTCGCGACATCGGCGGCGAATTCGTCGCTCCTGATGACCTCGCTGAGGTCGTCAGCGAGATACTCTGACGCAAGCCACGAGTAGTACTTCCCGAAGTGGGCGTAGGGCAGCGCGTCGGTTCGGCTGTCGTCGCTCGTGCTCACTGCGATCCGAATCGTCGCCTCGTATGCCCGTGGGCCGCGCAGAGCCGCGACTGTTGAGACGGCGAGTGCGATGAAGGCCAGCGCGACGATAATTTTCCACCGTCGCTGCAGAATACCGACGTAATCTCGAACTTCCACAAACCCTTCCTAAGCGAACGCAAGGCCGACGCGAACTATAGCCAGGCCACTTCGGGCGTGGCAACCGTCGCGTCTCAGGGCCTGACTGGGCCGTGGGCGGTTGCCACGCCCCGGTCCACGTGGTCCTGGCGCGCCGCATCGACATATTGCTCGACCTTGCGCTGAAAGCTACGGGTGTCGAACTCCATCGCGTGCTCCCGGATGGCGGACGGCGAGTACGCGGTAGCGCGAAACTGCAGTAGCTGTTCGGCGAGCGCCTCTGGCGTTTGAGGCGAGAAGAAACGGCCTGTTACTCCATCGACCATCGTATCCAAAGCGCCGCCGCCTGCGTAGGCTATCACCGCGCGGCCGGCGGCCATTGCCTCGATCGGCGCAATCCCGAAGTCCTCTTCTCCGGGGAATAGGAACGCGCGGCAATGCGATAGGGCAAGCCGAACCTCATCGTCGGAGAGGTGGCCACGGAAACGAACGGTGGGCCCGGCAGCCGATTCGAGCCGTGAGCGGTCCCGACCGTCTCCTACGATCTCCAGAGGAAGCCCGTGGCGAGTACACGCGTCGACGGCCAGATCGACCCGTTTGTAGGGCACCAAACGCGACACGACCAGAAAATTGTCACCAGCCTCGACGGAGAATGGCGCGTTCTCGACGTCAACTGGCGGGGCGATAAGGTCTGCCTCGCGCCGATAGTATTTTTGAATGCGTGCGACCACTGCGCGCGAGATGCCGATGAAGCGGTCTACGCGATCCGCGGTCACCGTGTCCCAGATCCTCAGGTAATGCATTACAGATGGCAGCGCCCTGCGGGCCAGTCCGCCAAGGCGCTCACGCTCGACGTAGTCCTGATAAGTCCATGCGAAGCGCATGGGGGCAAGGCAGTAACACACGTGGAGCGTGTCGGGGGGTGTGATGACGGCCTTTGCCCACGCGCTGGAATTCGAGATGACGACGTCGTATTTCGTCAGATCGAAAGACTCGAAGACCAACGGATAGAGCATCAGCATCGCTCGATGGAAGCGACGCGAGAGTGGCACTCGTTGAAGGAACGACGTGCGAATGTCCCAGGCGCCGAAATGCGCGGGCATCGTCGCACGGTCGTACAGCGATGTGTAAACCGGTGCGTCAGGATAGATGTCGTGAAGCGCCTCGAGAACGCGCTCCGCGCCACCGTACTGGTTCAGGTAATCGTGGACGAGGGCAACCCGCACCGTTCTAGAAGGCGCCTGCGGCAGCAAAAACGGTGGGGATCGTACGAGTCAAGATCTGGAGATCGAGCCCAAGGGACCAGTTCTCGATGTAGTAGATGTCCAGCATGACCATCTCATCGAAGCTAAGATGGCTGCGGCCGCTGACCTGCCAGAGCCCTGTCATGCCGGGCACGACCTCCAGTCGGCGACGATGCCACTCCTCGTATTGCTCCACCTCAGTGGGGATCGGAGGACGTGGTCCAACCAGGCTCATCTCGCCGCGCAAAACGTTCCAGAGCTGTGGAAACTCGTCCATGCTGGTTCGTCGAATGAAGCGCCCGACGCGAGTAAGCCTGGGATCGTCACGGATCTTGAATATGGGCCCGTCCGCTTCGTTGCGCTCCATGAGACCGTCGAGCTGGTCCTCGGCACGGTCCTGCATCGATCGGAATTTGAAGCAAACAAATGGCGTTCCGTTGCGCCCGAGTCTTTGCTGACGGAATAGGATCGGGCCATGCGAGTCCAGCTTGATCGCCAGCGCTGTGACCGCGAGCACCGGGCTTAGCAGGATCATCAGTACGGCGCTCCCCACGACGTCGAGCGCCCGCTTCACGAAGAGGTTCCAGCCAGTGATACTAGTCTCCTGGAGTCGGAACAGCGGGATCCCGCCAACGGTGTCCAGGTTTACGTGACTCAACCGGAGCTCGAACAGGTCTGGCACCAGGCTGAAGCTCACGCCGTCCTTCTGGCAGTGGTCGAGGACCCACAATGCCTTTGTATGTTGTGCCGCGGGGAGCGCGACGATGACTCGATCCACCTGGTGTTGGGCAATGACCTGGGGCAGGCTTTGAACCGCTCCGAGAGCGCGGAACCGTCCGAAGTCGCTGCGAACAGCCTCGTCGACGAACCCAACCACGCGGTATCCGAGTTGTGACTGCTGCGCCAACATTTGCATGACCATTCGAGCCAGGCGGTTGTTTCCAACAACGACGACCCGCTCAATCCCGTGGCCCCCACGGTGGAGTTTGGCTAGCACCAGCCGGATGGCGACGCGGCCTGAGACCGTGAGGAGTATTGCAAGGACCCAGGCGTAGATGAATGTCAGACGCGATGACGCAGGGTACCGGATCAAGGATGCGAGTGCGAACAACAACATCGCGGCGACCGCCGTGCTTCCGAGGATCGTCCCGATTTCCGCGATGAGCGACGAGCCGCGAGGCAGGTTGTAGCTTCCCCTCATCTGGTAGCCGAGCATGCAGAGCGCTACAAAGAGCGCTTGCGCAGGGGCATAGACTCCGTAGTCAACAAAGCTCTCACCGGGAACGTCTCCGCCCAGCTCCATGATGTAGCGAAGCCAGTACGCCGCGTAAAAGGCTACGTTTGCTGCGATGAGGTCAGCGCTAATGATGCTGAACAGGTGAAAGCGCCGCTGCGCACGTCGGCTCGCCGAGATGCGCAGGCGGGTCTCCATCGCCGCGGCGGCTTCGGCAGTGGCGGTCGGTGCGGTCACGTCGCTCTTTTCACATTCCGGTAGATGGCGAGCGTTTCGTCGGCCATTCGCTTCCACGTGAAGTTGGAAGCGCGTTCGGGCCCGGCAGCGGAGAGATGTGCGTGCAACGCTCGGTCGTGGAGCACGTGGCGCATTCCATCGGCGATGGAGCCGACGTCTGTTGGATCTACGAGCACTGCCGCATTGCCGACAACTTCTGGGATTGACGAGCAGTTTGAGGCGACCACGGGTGTTCCGCAGGCTAGCGCTTCGAGGGGCGGAAGTCCGAAGCCCTCGTACTCACTCACGTAAGTGAACAGATCTGCCGCATTATACCAGAGGGCCAGATCCTCCTCTGGTACATATCCGACCTGAAATACGCCGCTTTGTGGTCCTGCATCAGCAATCCGCTTCGAGATATCGTCGTTGCGCCAGCCTGATCCTCCTGCCAGAATGAGCGGCATGTCCGTGTGTCCGTCGCGTCGAAGAGACAAATAGGCGTCGATGAGCCGAATCAGGTTCTTTCGGGGTTCGATGGTGCCGAGATAAAGGATGAAACGATCCGGCAGCCCCTGCTTTCGCCGAAACGCATCGAGCACGGCGGTCCCCCGCATGGGTTTGAATCGCTCGTCCACTCCGCAGTGGACACGAGTCACGCGCTCCGGGTCCACGCCAAGCAAATGCACGACGTCACGGCGGGTGGCGTCCGAAATGGTGATGATCCGGTCGGCGCGACGAGCGGTGTGTCGAACCATCCAGCGGAGGTAAGCGCGGTTCCGTCGGTTGAACGCCTGTGGCATCAGAAGAAATGTCAGATCAAGGATCGTGGCGACGCTCGGGCCCGTCCACGCAATGGGCAGCGCGTTGATGGCGCCGTGAAACAGCGTTACTCCGTCGCGCTTGAGCTGATGCGGAAGGACGATCTGCTCCCAGACGATGCGCACAGACGGGATGTGGGTGGGCCATTTGGTCTGACGTACGAGGAATCGTTCACGCTCGGCGAGTTCGCCTGGCACGTGTGCGTCGTTGAGGTAAGCAACAATCTCTTCCGGAGGGGTTTGATTGCGCAGCTCGCGAAGGAGATTGAAGACGTAACGGCTGGAACCAGCGGCGTGATAAGACTGGCTGGTGGAGACTTTTTGGGCGTTGATCGCGATGCGGCTAGGGCGAGGCTGCGCGCTCGGCACATCGGCAGTCTACACGATTGATCGGCGAACCTCGCGGCGCCGCTTGGGCCCCGTTGCCATCGTCCGCCGTAGCCCAAGGCGTCGCCCTCTCGGTCGCAGCGCTCGTTCTAACGGTCGTTGCGTCAGGTCTCGTGATCGGGGCGACGGATCTTGCCACCCGTTTGTTGGCTGCAGCTTTGAGTGTGGCCTGGAGCTTGATCCTCGCGGTCAGCGTTGCTGGGGTGTGGCAGTGTGCCACTCTCGCGTATTTGCTGGGCCCGTCGGCCCTCGAGATTCGGAGCGGGTGGCGGCGCATTCGCGTGCGGTACGGAGAGATAGAGCGTGTTGGGCCTGCGAGCGAGGACCAGCTGTCGGCGCCAACGTTGTGGCCTGGCGCCCATCTCGGCTGTCCGTCCGCGGCAGAGCCGGCGGTGGCCTGGTTTGCGTCGACTCGGAATCGCTCGGGACTGGTTGTCGTTGAGGCGGAACGCCGCACCTGGGTGCTTTCGCCGTCGGAGCCGGCAGCCTTGAGCGATGCGCTCATCCGCTGCGCGCGGGACACGCCGTTCCAACGAACGGGCGACGTCAGCGATTGCACGTGGGTTGACCGTGTTTCCGGTGCCGATTGGTGGTCCAGGGTACTGCTCGTTTGCGCGCTCGCGGCCGCAACTATTGGTCTTACGTTCGACGTTGCTCGCTTCGGATCGGCGCAGTCAAGCGGTCTCGCTGCGGGTGTCGCAGTGGGTCTCAACAGCCTGCTGGGATTTAGCGTGCTGAGGGGCGAGCCTGTCCTGGCTCGCATGCTTCTGGTAGTGGCTCTCTCTGTCCAGATTGCCGCTCTTCGCAACGTAGCGCCCGGTCCGTGACGGCCGAGCAGCTCCTAGTCGTCTCCTGGGTCGTACAATGCGAGGGCGGATTGCCCATCGGGACTCCGTTTTTCTCGAACTTTTTGGAGGAACCGCCTTGGCCGTGCCCTCGACGCCCGAAACGGGCGATGTCGCGATGTTCATTGACTGGGAAAACATCAAGTACAGCCTGCTAAACCGAGACAACCGCCTCCCGAACGTCCAGGCACTCAAGGAGGCAGCTGGCCGCTTTGGGCGAGTCGTAACCGCGAAGGCGTATGCAAACTGGCAGGAAGGCCAGAATCTGCGAGACCCGAACGACCTGTACTCGGTAGGAATTGAGCCCATCTACGTTCCGACCATCTTTATTGGTCCAGGCGACACTTCGACGGCGGGGTTGCCCCGTCGCAAGAACTCGGTTGACGTGAAGCTCGCTGTGGACGCGGTCGAGTTCGCGCTTCTCAATCCGACCGTGCAAGCGTTCGTGTTCGTCACGGGCGACGGCGACTTCATCCATCTCGTAAATACGCTGCGCACGCGGGGCAAACGCGTCGTCATCATCGGGACGTCGTGGAATACAAGCTGGCAGCTTACCAGCAGCGCAGATCAGTTCATCGCGTATGACATCGACGTAGATCCCGCCACTCCGCGTGCCGCCATCAAGCCAGCCCCGGTTCGTGTGGAAGACGCGTTCAAGGCGCTCGTCGATGTGGTGCGCTACGTCCGCGAGAAGCGACGGCCCAACGTCTTTGCCCAGGTTAAGCTTTTGTTAGCGACGCGGCTCGGCAGCTTTGACGAGGCAACATACGGCTTCTCGAAGTTCAAGGACTTCATGAAAGAGGCTGAGCGGCGCGGCCTGGTGAAGACGCAGACGGTCGGCCTGACCGACCGGGTCTACCTGCCAGACGAAGAGATCGAGGCCGGTTTGGCGTCGGATAGACCGGACGAGGTCGATAGCGAGACGCAGGAGGCCGAGCGGCCGCTTCCGTCGGCTGAGGATGCAGGCAGGCCGATGTCTCAACAGCCGACGGTACGGCTCGACGAGAGCGAAGAGTCGAACCTGACGCCCCTCATTCGCTTCGTAGATATGCTGGAGCAAGCAAGCCCCTTCATGTCTTTCAACTACATCGTGAACCGAGCAGCAGAGTCTCGGGTCGTGCCGGCAAACTTGCACGAACTGGGCGCGCTGTTGGACCGCGCTATCCAGGACGGCATGTTCCTTACGGACACCCGCACGATTCTGGACCGGGTAACCGGCGAATACCGCGACATCAACATCTTCCGTCTGAATCGCAGTCACCCGCTGGTGGCGAAGGTGCTGACGCAGGAGGGTGTTGACCAGTTTGCGATGATCGGCGGCGCCTAGCCGTTACTGTGGCTGTAGGTCGCGGCCCATCACCACGCGGATGTCGACGTCTGCTTCTTCGCCGGGACGGTCATCCGCGCGGTCGTCGGGCATGCCGAGGGCTCTCAGCAACGCGGTCAGCGAGCGCGGCTTGTCTGCCAGCACGCGCACCGTGGTTGCTTCCGGATCGGCGTCGGTGGAAACCGTTCGACGGACAATTTGCAGGCTTTCTGATGCCAGACGGTCGGCAATTCGCTGAGCCAACTGCGCGCTGGCGGCCGAGCTTACAATCTCGACGCGGGCTGCCTCCCGGAGCATTCGTGGATCAGCGAGCGCCCGCTGAATAGCGCGACGGATTTCGGCTGGCTTCGGAAGCTGCAGAGACGCACCGCCTACGCCCGTGAAGGGCGTGACGAGCTGGTTGTCTACGACCAGAGATCCGACGGCGGTCGTATCGATTTCGCTAGCGAGCTTAGCCAGGCTCAGGATGTCCGTCGGAGCTATGTTCGTTTGAACGGTGCGCATTCCCTGATCCAGGAGCGATGGAAGGCGGGTGAGCATGTTGAGTCGCAAGGCTCGGTCGCGTACGCCGAGCATGACCTGTTGCTGTCGTGCCATACGCCCAAAATCGCTGTCGGCGTGGCGGGTTCGCGCGTATTTTAGGGCGGTCGTGCCATCCATGAGTTGTGGTCCGGGCGCGAAATAAACCCGCTCGTATCCGTAGTTGTCCGTTGGATACTCATCGTCCCGAAGCGGTCGCGGAACGTCTACCAGGACGCCTCCGACTGTATTGACGATCTCTTCGAAGCCACGGAAATCGATCACCGCGTAGTACTGTGTCTGTAGCCCGAAATTCTGCTCGATCGTGCGTGCCGCGACTCCGGCGCCGCCACCGTCTAGCTTGCGCAGTTCTCCGAAGCGGAAAGCAGCGTTAATGCGCTCGTCACCGAGGCCCGGGATCTGCAGCCACAAGTCTCGCGGGAACGAAATGATCGACGCTGCCTTCTGAGCAGGGTCGATCGAGACGACCATAAGGGTGTCCGAGCGCGCAGGAGTGCCCGCGTCCCTCTCGTCGTCTCGTTGGTCAATCCCAAGAACGAGAATGTTGACTCGATCGGTGCCCTTCCACGCTGGAATCAAGTCGAGCGGAGATGGAACGACGGAAGCAATCGAGAATGCCCCCGGAATGGCACTGGCTGCGAGCTGTAGGGCCACGACGCCAGACGAGGGCGTGGTGTTGCGCAGCGAGTCAGCCAGGTAGCTTGCGCCAACAGACAGCCCCACGACGAGACCGAACGCCACGTAAACGACGTAGGTCAGACCGCCGAGTGCTACCACAAATGGCAGCCGCCCCGTGAGCAGATGCGGCCGAGGAGGGGACAGACCGATCTCAGCCAATAACGATCCTCCGTCAGCCCTGGAGGATGTCGCGGAGCGCCTGCATCCCTAACAGGTACGAACGCCAGCCGAAGCCGGAGATGATGCCGCGGGCGACCTCGGCAGTGACGGAACGCCGCCGCCACTCCTCGCGGGCGTGGATGTTTGACAGGTGCACCTCGACTATCGGGTGGCCGAAGGCGGCGAGAGCATCACGCAGCGACAATCCATAGTGGCTGAGCGATCCGGGGTTAATGATCAGGCCGTCAACGCTGCTGGTGTGCTCTTCGAGAGCGTCGATGATGGCGCCCTCTGAGTTCGAGTGGAAGCTGATGACATGCCACCCCCACGAGTCTCCGAGGTCCGTCAAAGCCAGGTCGATCTCGGCAAGCGTGGTTGTGCCATAGATCTCAGGCTCTCGTCGGCCCAGGGTTCCAAGGTTTGGCCCATGAACTACGAGAACTGATGTCATCCGTTTCCCTTACTCGTCGCCGCCGCCAAATGACTTGGGGTGCTCGTCACGAGTTCGAGCGCCTCGTCGACGAGCGAATCCGGCACGTCGGTCCGGGTCGTCACCGAACCAATGTCGGAAGGGAGAATCCAGGCGACTCGGCCGCCAGCCCGCTTCTTGTCGAGGCCTATGGCGGATCGCAGCGCGTCCCTGTCAACGCCGGGGCAGCGCTGCGGCAACCCGAGGCCAAGTAGCAAGCGCGACTGGCGATCGACCGCGTGGGATGGGTGAATTCCCAATTCCTGTGCGATGTGCGCGGCGGCGGCCATACCGATCGCAACCGCCTCGCCGTGCAGGAATTCTCCGTAGCCTGTCGCTGCTTCGATCGCATGACCGATGGTGTGGCCATAGTTGAGGACGGCGCGTAGCCCGATCTCATCCCGCTCGTCCTGTTCCACGATCCGAGCTTTTAGGTCGACGGCGCGACATATGGCGTCAATTGGCGCTCCGCCGCGAAGCTCTCTAAGCTCGGCAACCGATGCTTCGAGTCGTTCGAAAAGGTCGCGGTCTTGAACCACGGCGATCTTCACGACCTCCGCCCAACCGGCCGCGACCTCTCGCTGCGGCAGCGTGCGCAGCAAGTCAACGTCGGCCAGAACGAGGCTCGGCTGGTGAAACGCGCCGATCATGTTCTTGCCGCGTGGATGGTCGACGCCGACCTTGCCGCCGACGCTCGAATCGACCTGGGAGAGCACGGTCGTTGGGATCTGCATGAAGCGCATGCCGCGCAGCAATGTCCCCGCGATGAAGCCAGCCATGTCGCCAGTGACCCCCCCGCCAAACGCCACGATCACATCGCGTCTCTCGACTCGATCGGCGAGTAACGCGTCGTAAAGCGCGGCAGCCTGCTGGAGTGTCTTGTGCTCTTCTCCAGCCGGAACGTAGTACCAGGTGGATGGAGCATCCCCCAACGCTGTGCGCAGCGTATCGCCGTGCAGGTCCGCTACACGCTCGTCCGCGATAATCCTCAGGTGGCCCGTAAGATCGCGGTCGCGGAGACTGTCGGACGCCATCGCCAGAAGGCCAGATCCTACGTGAACCGGATATTCATGGCCGGGCAGACGAACCCAAACCGTTTTCGGTGCGCCAGCGGTCTGCGTCGCGTCCAAAACCCGAATTCCCACCTCGTCAGGGCTCAGCCCGGTCGTCAATACCCTGGGGCCACATGCAGCGTAGACTGCGTGGCGCTCTGCGCGCAAGGTGCGCAGGCGGTCTGCGAGTCTTCCCTTGAGCAAGGGTCGGTCTTCACCACCGGACGCTTGCAACCTGCTGATGATCTCATCATCTGTGGCATCGAGCCACGCGATGGCGCCGGCCGACTGCATCGCGTGCCGGTTGCGCTCATCGAGCGGCACGCCGCCGCCGGTCGCGACGACGCCTGATCCTCCCGCGCAGATGTCGTTCACAACTTGTCGTTCCCATTCGCGAAATGCAGGCTCACCGCGTGCCGCAAAGATGTCCGCGACTGTCATTCCGGCGAGTCTCTCGATCTCGGTGTCCGTGTCAACGAAGGGCACACCGAGTCGTTCCGCCAGGCGCCGGCCCACCGTGGTCTTTCCACTTCCGCTGAGACCGACGAGAAAAACGATCATCTAGCTGCCCTGATTCGTGAGCTCTTGCTCTGCAGCGCGGCGCATGACGCTGATGGGAGCCGTGGCGCCTGTCCAGAGCTCAAAAGCGGCGGCCGCCTGGTAGACGAGCATGCCCAGCCCCCCGAGAACGCGCAGTCCGTGATCCTCGGCCGCTTGAAGGAAGGCGGTCTTCAGCGGACGGTACACGATGTCCACAACCATACCCGTGATG
>JAERMM010000286.1 GCA_016844585.1 Chloroflexota bacterium
AAGGGCAGCCTCGCGGAGTTCTTGGCTGCCTCGCCTCTCAGAGGGTCCGGGCTCCGCCTCGAACGGTCACAGGATGTACCCCGACCTGCCAACTCTATCGGGAACCCGTGGACGACGGACTAGCACGCGACGCCCAGAGCGTGCGCCGGCAGGATCGGGCCGCTCAGACGCTCCGCCGGGTCGGTTAATTCGTGGACTTCCGCATCGCGGATACCTTCACCGATAGCCTGGCGCGGCTGACGGGCGACGAGCAGAAATCCCTCAAGACCACAGCCTTCGATCTGCAGATCGACCCCTCCAATCCAGGGATGCAGTTCCACAAGCTCGACCGTGCCAGAGACAAGAACTTCTGGTCGGTGCGGGCTGGCAGTGATCTGCGCCTGATCGTGCACCGCATGACCGATAGCCTGATGCTCTGCTATGCGGACCATCACGACCCGGCCTACGCCTGGGCGGAGCGCCGCAAGCTGGAGACACATCCGAAGACGGGCGCCGCGCAGCTCGTCGAGATCCGTGAGACGGTGCTGGAGATCGTGATCCCCAGGCACGTCGAGGCGCCAGCGCCCGCCAGGCCACCGCTTTTCACGTATCTGACGGACGAGGATCTGCTGGCATACGGCGTGCCGGCGGAATGGCTGGCCGACGCGCGGCTGGCCACCGAGGAAACGGTTCTCGACCTGGCCGGGCATTTACCGTCCGAGGCGGCAGAGGCGCTGCTGACCCTCGCGACCGGAGGAAAGCCGCGAGCGCCTGAGCTGGCGCCGACGGCGGGCCCGTTCGATCATCCCGACGCGCAGCGCCGCTTCCGAGTGGTGGCCGACGTGGAGGAGCTGGCGCGCGCGCTCGACTACCCGTGGGAGAAGTGGACCGTCTTCCTCCACCCTTCGCAGCGGGAGCTGGTCGAGCGGCGATTCGGCGGGCCGGCGCGCGTCTCGGGCTCGGCGGGCACGGGCAAGACGGTCGTCGCGCTGCACCGCGCCGCCTTCCTGGCGCGGGCCAACCCGGATGCGCGCGTGCTGCTCACCACCTTCTCGGACGCGCTGGCAAACGCGCTTTCTGTCAAGCTTGGTCACCTGCTGGACCACCAGCCGCGCATCCTCGAGCGCGTCGAGGTCCATGCCGTCGGCGCCGTCGCCCGCCTGCTGCACGAACGACGCATCGGGCCGGCCGAGATCGCTTCTCCTGAGGTGATTCGCGCGATCGTGAGCGACGCCGCGAGCAAGAGCGAGGATCAGCGGTTCAGCCTGCAGTTCCTCCTATCGGAATGGACGGAGGTCGTCGACGCCTGGCAGCTCACCTCGTGGGAGGCCTACCGCGACGTCGCGCGCCTCGGGCGCCGCACCCGCTTGCCCGAGAATCGACGGGAGGCGCTGTGGGAGATTTTCCAGCGGGTTCGGGCGGCGCTCGACGAGCGCGGCTTGAAGACCGAAGCTGACCTGTACAGCCGGATCGCGGCACACATCGCCGCTGGCGGTCGGCCGCCATACGACTTCATCGTCGTGGACGAGGCGCAGGACGTGAGCGTGGCCCAGCTTCGATTTCTCGCCGCTCTCGGAGATGTGCGCCCCGACAGCTTGTTTTTCGCGGGCGATCTGGGACAGCGGATCTTTCAGCTTCCGTTCTCGTGGAAGTCGCTCGGCGTTGACGCTGCGGATCAACTACCGCACCTCGCACCAGATCCGCTCACAAGCCGATCGATTGCTGGGCATGGAGATCGCCGACGTCGACGGCAACGTCGAAACACGCGCCGGGACGATCTCCGTCTTCAACGGCCCGGAACCGCAGGTCGATGCGTTCGAGTCCGCCGAAGAGGAGATCGCGCGGGTCGCGCGCTGGCTGGAGATTCGCTTGGTCGAGGCGGTGAAGCCCGAGGAGATGGCGGTTTTCGTGCGCTCGGCGGCGCAGCTGCCGCGCGCTCGCGCCGCGGCCGAAGCAGCCAGACTGCCCGTCGCGTTACTCGGCGATCAGGCCGAAGTGAAGCGTGGGCAGATCGCCATCGGCACCATGCACCTGAGCAAGGGCCTTGAGTTTCGCGCAGTGGTCGTCATGGCCTGCGACGACGAAGTAGTGCCGTTGCAGGAGCGCATCGAGGCCGTGGCCGACGAAGCCGACCTCGAGGAGGTCTACAACACGGAGCGCCATCTGCTCTACGTCGCCTGCACACGAGCGCGCGACCATCTGCTCGTGACGGGCGTGAAGCCGGCTTCGGAGTTTCTGGGCGACTTTCGTCATCGTTAGCGTTTTGCTGTAACCAGCGACCACCACGATGTGCTCCAATCGTCGTTTTGGATTGCGGAGTACGGCCCCGTTCCGGACGTAGCGACCATCCAACACACGATTCCCTACGCGGTCTGTAACATTGAAATCCGTTTAGAGCCGGGTTATGGACGTAGCATTTACCTAACGGGAAAAACCGTAAAACGGTTCTCGAAAAAGGCGGAGGAAGCCATCACGAAGTTTACCAGGCCATCAGTTGCATTCGCCGTATTGGCCGCTTGTTTCATGCTCGGTCTCTCTGGACCAGCGGCAGCTCTCGCGGGCGATCCACGTGACGGTCGCAGCGGCGATTCGTCAGACGACCGACGCGGCTCCGACGACGATCGACCCGCACCAGCGGTTACACCAGCGGCTACACCAGCACCAGTGGTTGCACTAGCGGTTAATGGAGCGCCAGTCAATCTTGGATCAGCGAGCAATTTCGTGATCCTGTCGAAAACAGGGATCACGAATGTCCCTACATCCAGAATCGTTGGAAACATCGGAACCAGTCCAATCACCGGTGCTGCTATCACTGGGCTCAGCTGCTCAGAAGTGTCAGGGAGAATATACACAGTCAATGCAGCTGGGCCTTCATGTAGGGTCATTGACGTCAGCCGACTGTCCACGGCCGTGGGCGATATGCAAACGGCCTACACTGACGCCGCGGGCCGGGAAACTACCTCCGCTGCTACCCACAACGTGGGCGGCGGAACTCTCAGTGGGCTGACACTCGCCCCTGGTGTCTACACATGGGGTTCTAATGTCACAATACCAAATAACATCACCCTCAATGGCAGCAGCAACGATGTTTGGATCTTCCAGATAGCGGGGACTCTGAATATCAGCTCAGGAAAACAGGTAGTCCTCGCGGGCGGCGCACAGGCCAGGAACATCTTCTGGCAAGTCTCTGGCGCAACAACTCTGGGAACGAACTCTAGGTTCAATGGAAATATTCTGGGCCAAACAAATATTGCGCTACAAACTGGCGCAGTACTGAATGGCCGGGCACTGGCACAGACCGCGGTTACGCTCCAGAAAAATGCTGTAACCAGGCCGATGTAATCGGCCGCTGACCAACGCAATGGTTGACGAGAGCCCCGCCTTGGCGGGGCTCTCGTCATGTCGGCCTTCCTTCGAGGCTATACCCCGCTGAGGCACCCGCGTAGTATGCGTTCGCCGCGTCGGTGAAGAGTGGGGCTTCAGGTGTCCCAGGTGTCCTGCTGTCACACACCCCTTTTTCTATGTCGCACCCGACGTGCGCCAAAATAACAGCAAACCAATAAGCGGCACGATCCGAGCCGTTTGAGAGCGTGCCCCAAAGGAGTTGTCCGATGTGTCGAAGTATCAAGACCCTGGCGAATTTCGAGCCACCTGCCTGCGAAGACGAGATCCGAGCGTCAGCCATCCAGTTCGTTCGCAAGCTCAGCGGTGCCAGCCGTCCATCGCGCGCGAATGAGCTGGCATTCGACCGCGCAGTCGACGATGTGACCGCGGCGGCCAGTCGACTGATCCATTCGCTGACAACCAGCGCGCCACCACGAAACCGAGAAGAGGAAGCAAAAAAAGCTCGGGCGCGGTCGCTCCAGCGCTTCGCATAAGCAGCTCCGCTACAGTTCAGTGCCCGTAGTCCGACCGGATCCGGTATTGCGGCGACGCCGACCCCCCCGGCATGACGAGCGGCACGCCAAGGTAATCGGCGATGGCCGGGCCTACCTGTTCGGCGGCTGAGCGATCCACGTCGGGCACACCCCAGCCCCGATATGGGCCCGTGCCCCGCTGCAGCATCAGCAGCACCGGCTGCCGCTGGTTCGGCTGCACCTCGACCCCCACGATGTCGCTCGCTACCGCCACGATGCGGGCCCCGTGGGTAACGCGGTCCTCCTGACAGTCGAGCACCGTCATGCAGGCCACTTCGCGATGCCAGGCCCAGGCGAGGAACGCCAACAGCGCAGCCGCCAGGCCAACTCCGAGCCAGCTTCGGCCGACGCCCAGCGTCACGACCAGCATGAGCGCGAGGAGCGCCCAAACGCTGAAGCTCACGCTGTCGACGAGCCGCGCCTGCCTCGAGCGTCGGATCGTTAGCCGCCCGCCATCGTCATGTGCCTGCAACTGATGGGGGATCAGCCGGCTCAACATGCGCACCACAACGGCTATGAGCAGCACATCGCCGACGATCAATCCCATGGTTGTTATGGTACTTTCTTCACGGCAACCGAGCCTGCCGTGAAGTCGGCTGCGTATTCCTGCTCGAGCTGCCACCGCGCGAGGTTCTGGTTGACGAGATCGGCCACCGCTTGCTTGATCGGCGCGGACAGGCCGGGCAGACTTGGGAGCGCCCCCAACGTCACGTCGAGATCAGTAACGCTCGGCACCGGTCCGGTGAGGTCGACCCCAAGAGTAGCGTAGAAAGAAGGCGTCACAGGGCCCAACGGCAGCTTCCCTGAGGCGTGGGCCGCGCCAGGAGTGAAACAGACCCGGCCATCCTCTACGACTCCACCCACGTACCTCCGCGCGATGCTGCTGGCCTCGGCGTCGGTGACGACGACCACGCCGTCCTCATCCAGCACATCCCCAATCTCCTGGGCCGATCGCGCCGTGCCTGGTTCAGTGGAGCAGCGGGGGGCCGCGCCAACCACGACCGCCGCGCCCGCCGCGACCACGGCGGCCATCAGGACAACAACCAGAACCAGGACAACCTTCATTTCATCCTCCCAGCGTCTTGAACCCGCGGCGCCGACGCTGCCATGGTATCGAATTTGTCGTCCGTCTGAAGGGCCTTTCATCCGGACGTTTGGACTGGCGACGCGTTTGGACTGGCGACGCGTTTGGACTGGCGACGCGTTTGGACTGGCGGCGCGTTTGGACTGGCGGCGCTGGCCTGGGTATGATCGTGGTCAGGTCCCGCCGACCGTTTGATCATGTGGATTCGGCTGCTGCCGACCCCGCGAATAGACTGCGCCGGGCAAGAGGAGGTCTATCGTGTCTGCGAAGCAGTTGGCGACCCTGTGCGTGCTCGCCGTGACGCTTGCAGCCTGCGCCGCGCCGTCACGTCCAGCGACACCGGCAGCGGCCCCCGAAGGGGGAAGCGCACCATCGGCGCC
>JAERMM010000287.1 GCA_016844585.1 Chloroflexota bacterium
TGGTCGGAAAGCGGGAGCGCGCCAAGACCGTCCAGCAGCTTGCAGACGACGCACGCGCATTCGGCCGTGAGATTCCAGGCGCCGTGGTCAAGGCGAGCGTGCCATCATTCGCGGGCGGTGAGGGGTCGCCGATCAGCGTCAGCATTCGCGGCGACGACCCAAAGGTTATCGGGACGTTGGCCAGCCAGGTGGCAGAAATCGTGCGGACGACGCCGGGAACCACCGACGTGAGCGACGGAGGGGTGACGGGGCAGCCGGAATTGGTGGTGCGGGTCGATCGCGATCGCGCCGCCGATCTTGGACTCACACCCGCGCAGGTCGGCAGCGTTCTGCGCACCGGGTTGGCAGGCAGCGCCGTATCCACCTTTCGTCCAGAAGGTACGACGGGCTGGGACGTGAGCGTCATCCTCGATCCAAATGAACGGCTGCGCGGCCAGCAGGTCGCCGAGATTCCGATCATCACGCCGCGCGGCTCGACCGTGCGCCTCGGTCAAATCGCGGACATCACCACCGTCGCTGGGCCCACGCAAATCGATCGACGCGACCGCCAGCGAACCGTGTACGTGACCGCTGGCCTCAGCGGTCGGGTGCTTGGCGACGTAAGCAAAGAGGTCCAGGCGGGAATCGACTCCCTACAAATGCCAGCTGGGTATTCAGTGAAGCAGGGGGGTGCGGCGGAGGACCAGGCGGACTCCTTCGCGCAGATCTTCCAGGCACTCGGCCTGAGTGTGCTCCTCATGTACATGCTGATGGTGGCGCTGTTCGAGAGCCTGGTCTTCCCGCTCGTCGTCATGTTCAGCTTGCCGCTTGCGGTAGTGGGCGCGTTCGGGCTCCTCCTGCTGACAGGGAATACGTTGAACATGATGAGCCTGATCGGCATGATCTTGCTCACCGGCCTGGTGGGGAAGAACGCCATTCTGCTCGTCGACTACGCAAACACGCTGCGTAAGCGCGGTATGCCCCGCAACGATGCGCTCCTGCTGGCCGGGCCGACGCGGCTGCGGCCCATTCTTATGACGACGGCGGCCCTGGTAATGGCCATGCTCCCTATCGCGGCCAAGCTCGGGGAGGGCAGCGAGTGGCGCGCCCCGATGGCGATCACCGTCATCGGCGGGCTAATCACCAGCAGCTTGCTCACGCTCGTCTTGATCCCGGCCGTCTACACGATCATGGACGACTTTCAAGGCCTGATTACCGGAATGCCCGAACGAGCCCGCCGGTTGGCCAGATGGGCGACAAAGCCGAGGGTCAGCGGTCGCCAGCCACGACCGTCGCCGTCACAGGTTCCGCAGCCGCAGCCGGTATCAGGTGGCTCAGAGTAGGGCGCCCTACTTCTTCGGGTGAGATTCCTGCCATTCGTCGAGATACTTCAGCGTCTCGTCGAGTTGCACGACGTCTGCGTACTTGCGGTCCATCGTGAAAAGATCGATGGCGTGACACGACTCGTGGCGGTCGAAGACGGACTGCTCGACGACCATCATGCGGAAGCGGTTCGTGCAGCCGTCCACCACTGAGGAGCGGACGCAGCCGCTGGTGCTCTCGCCACCGACGAGCAGCGTGTCGATTCCCTGTGAAATCAGATAGCCGGTCAGGGGCGTACCCCAGAAGGCGCTTGGTGACTGCTTGCGCACGACCAGCTCGCCTTCGATCGGCCCGATCTCTGGCATGATGTCGTTGCGCCGGTTGAAGCGGTCAGCGGCCGCCGCGTCGTTCATGTTGACGCGGTTGCCCCCGGGCCCCGACCACTGCGGAACGACCGAGTCGCCCGCTCCGGTGCTGTAAATGACGGGGATGCCAGCCGAGCGGGCAGCGGCCAGCAGCTTCTGCGTGTGCGGGATGGACTCCCATGCCGGCAGGCCGCACGAGCCCGGCCATTTCTTCATCGACTCCAGCAGCGGTTCAGGCTCGTCACCGAATACCCAACGGTAGAGGTCGATCAGGAGCAGCGCCGGGCGCTCGCCGAAACCGCGTCGCCGTGCCTCGCGCCCGCTGAGCGATGCCTTGTCCTGCTCGGACAGAAAACGGTCCCAAACTCGTGGTGCGTTGGTATCAGTGCTGGTAGCTGCCATGATTGCTCCTTCCTCAATGAGTGAGGTCATGCCGAATGGCCCATTGTACGCGTTAGAATGGCAGCGCGATGTCGGCAAACCAGGCGTTCCCCACAGTACTCGTAGTCCTTGCGCTGCTCGGATGCACGACCGGCCTGGGGGCGAGTTCGCGTCCTTCGGTGGTCGATTCGCAAGGCCGCATCGAGCAGGCCCCTCCGAGCTACGTCGCATACGTGGTCCATCAGTTCACGGACGAAGTCACCGCGGTCGACGTGAGCACGCGCCAGGTCATCGGGCGCGGTCCCACCGGTCGCAACCCGCACGAGATCGTGGCGTCGCCAGATGGCGCCCGCCTCTACGCGACCGACGAAGAGGGTGGGACCGTCTCCGTGCTCGATCGAGCCACGCTCCAGCCTATCGCTCGCTGGGCGGCGGGAACCAGTCCGCACGGCATCGAAGTCACGCCTGACGGGCGGCTGGTGTTGGTCACGAACGGGCCGATTGGGCTGCTGCTGGCTTTGGACGCGCAGACCGGCGACGTGGTCCGCCGCATTCCGGTCCCCCGGGGCGCCCATCTGATCCACCTCAGTCCAGATGGGACGCGCGCCTACGTCACCGCGACCGCGGAGGCCAGCCTGACCGTAATCGCCCTCCCGGGGCTCGAGTTTGTGACGACCCTGCCGATGGGCGCTGGTTCCGAGGGGACAGGAGTAAGTCCGGACGGACGATGGGTGTACGTGGCGAACCGCGCGGCCAACGACGTCTGGATTGTCGACGCGCAGCAGCTTGCGATTGTCGGCCGCGTCGCGGTGCACCAGGAACCGATTCGAATCGTTTTCAGCCCGGATTCGTCGCGCGCCTACGTTTCGCAGATCGCCGGAGATCGCATTCTCGCCATCGACACAGCCACCCAGGCCGTGGTCGGCGAGATAGTCGCCGGCAATGGCCCTGTCGGCATGGCGATCACGCCAGACGGCGCCTACCTGCTGGCGGCCAACATCAATGGGGGCGATCTGTCGATTATCGACCTGGCGGCAGCCCGCTCGATCGCCACGGTCCCGACTGGTGGCGGCCCCGATGGGATCGTCCTTCTTCCTCTGTAATCAACCTCACAAATCGATCATTCCGCGTCGTTCGTTTCTCATACTGCGAGGGGCACCTACTGGCCCGCGCCAAACCCGTGATGTGACCGTGACCTGGTGGAGGCTGAATGTGACGCCTTTGACACTCGCCGAACGTTAGTTAATCAGGAGCGAATTAACGAACACAATTACTGGCTCCGCTGGAGCGCATCCGTGAGTAACGAAGCGTCGGAGGAGTCTTGAAGAAGGAGGGGTGCTCGAATCACCGGCACTGAAATCTGGACCAAGTAGCCCCCAACGGACCAGGGTCGGTTACGACCCGGAGGAACAGCGATGATGAACCAGTTGGACCTGGAAGTCGAGATCATGATGGCCGCCGGCCTCGAGGACGATGAGATCGTCCGACTCGCCTGGTTGAAGCATCGGGTTGCGGCTGGCGAGTGCGACGACCTGACCGTCGAGTACAAGCGGCTCGAATTTCTCAAGTACCTCTATGGGTCCGGTCGCCTGCAATAGGGCGGCCCCGCCTCCGCTGCGACGCTCCATCGAATGCAGGAGCGCCAGGATGGCGTGTTGTCACGGCCCCCGCAAGGTGGGGCCCTGTCGATTGT
>JAERMM010000288.1 GCA_016844585.1 Chloroflexota bacterium
ACCCAGACAATTGTCGCCGCCTCGAGCCCTGCCGCATAGGTCAGCAGCTGACCGAGATGGGTATGATCGGTCGTCTTCAGTTGATTTTCTACGAGGACATAGTTGCCGGTCGCCGTGTCCTTGCAGAGAATATCGGCACGGAAGGGCCCAACTCCTTGTTCTGTGCCTTGGACCTCGAGCTCAAGTCCGATCGCTTCGCCCAGTAGCTCAATGTTGCCTTCCTGAGCTAGCCAGGGAGTGAAATCACTCGACTCACTCAACCATGCCGAGTGGAGCTCAACACGTTCCAGTCGACCGAGCGGAGCTTTTGGGACTGGTCCGACAGCAAACGTCAAAAGTGATCCCGCCTGAATAGCCTGTGCAGAACCCCGCTCACCTAGTGCTTCGCCAGTGAGCGTCCGGAGTCGACTGGAAGCACGACGCCAGTAATGTGGCGAGCGTCGTCGGAGGCAAGGAACGCTACCGCGGATGCGACTCCGGGGTGTGCAGCTCTTTGAGGGCGGACTCGCTCTTCATTAGCTCGAACTGTTGGGCGTTTCGCTCCATGTCGGGGTTCCAGGTGGGGCCGATCGACACGGCGTTGACGCGAATCTTGTCGGCGCCGTGGTCTTGCGCCATTGCGGCGGTGAGCGAGTTGACCGCCGCCTTTGTCAACGAGCGCAGTGCGCGGCCCTTCACACCGAAGGACGCGACGGATGAAAGATTGATGATGGAGCCTATGGCCCCCTTGAGGTCGACGCGCAACTCCTCTTCGAAGTCGGAGTCGGTGACGTCCATGATCGTGCCCACGATGCGCCGATTGGCGCCGTAGTTCACGAGCACGTCCACACGGCCGAACTTGTCGACGGCGGTGCCCACGATGCGCTCGGCGTCCGCCTCCTGACTGAAATCGCCCCCGACCACACTCGTGGTTCCGCCTGCCTTCTCGATGGCCGCGACAGTGTCCTGCGCTTTTTGCGGGTCAGGGCTGACAGCAACAATCCTGGCGCCCTCGGACGCCAGACGGACCGCGATTGCCCGCCCGATGTCGTTGTCCGCGCCGGTGCAGATGGCGACTTTGCCGTCAAGCCTCATTGTCACACCAGCTCCATTTCTTCCATGCCGCGGATGTAGACGATGTCATTCTCTTCGGGGTCGCGAATAATGTGCTTCGGGTCCTTGCCCGCCTGCACATCCTTCACCGCCTTGATCATCATCATGCGCTGCGCCATGAGAACCTTGTCGTGTTCGCCGAGCCGCTCGTTTTGCCGCTGGGCGATGGGCCCCTGGGACTCGTTGACCATGGTGTCCTGCGACCGAAACGTCGGGCCAATCGGAAGGATGCCGGAGATGGTATCCACCTCCTCGTAGCGTCTACCAAAGTCCTGGTCGCCGCGCGGGTGGATGTTGGCACCGTCCGGCGGCCATCTGTAGGGTTCCTTGAACTCTTCGGTCGGCGCAAACGCCGTTTGCCAGCGTATGCACTTGTCGTCGTCCATCGGAACGTACCACGAGAGGTACTTCTTCACACCTCCTACGCCTGCGTTTTCCTCCTGGACACGGAGGAAGCCGCCCGGGAAGAAGAAGTAGCTGTACATCGTGAACGAATGGTTATTCTGCGCGTCTGGCAGGACCGACTTCTGCCAGATTCCGTAGTCGGTCTCCTTCCAGTCCAGCACCGGCGTAGGGAGGGCTCGGAGCGTGCCCTTCACCTTCGTCCAATTGTTCTGGTGCAGGTAGGAGAAATGGACCGTGTCCATCGCCCCTTCGACGTTTTGCAGGTAGTTGCTGTCCACGATGTACCAGGAGTGCCAGCGAACACCGTCCTCGCGGACCAGAACCTCGTAGCGCGGCAGCAGCGGCTTCTGCTCCGGCGGGCCCATGTAGGCGAAGATCAGCCCGCCCAGCTCCTCACAGGGATAGGACGGATGCCGGATGCGATCCTTGAAAGTGCTCCCCTCCGGCTCCGCGGGCTGCTCCAGGCAGTGGCCCTCGACGTCGTAAAGCCATCCATGGAACGGACAACGGATCCCGCCGTCCTCGATTCGGCCGTAGGCAAGCGAGGTAAGGCGATGCGAGCAGTGCAAGCCGACCAGGCCGGGACGACCCTTGACGTCGCGGAAAAGCACGAGATCCTCGCTCAGAATCCGCATCTGCTTCGGCTTGCTGCCGGGGGTAACCTCAGACGACATCGCGATGGGATGCCAGTAACGGCGGAACCACTCGCCACCCGGTGTGCCCGGGCCCGTCTGGCAAATGAGGTCGTTCTGTTCTTTCGTCAGCATCCTGAGTCGCCTCCGCTCGTTCTACGCCCGCTTTTCCGCCGCTACTTCCAAAATAGAGGTGGCGATCGCCGGATAGCAACCGCAGCGGCAGATATTGCCCGTCAGCCAGTGGGCTATCTCGTCGTACGTCGGCGACGGGTTGTCCTCCAGCAAGGCTTTCGCGGCCATGAGCTGTCCCGGCGTGCAATAGCCGCACTGCGCCGCCACATTGCGGATAAACGCATCTTGCAGCGGATCCAGCACGTCGCCGTCCGCAAGACCCTCGACGGTCGTGACGGCCTTGCCGTCGGCCTCGAACGCCAGGTAGCTGCACGAACTTATAGGAGCGCCGTCGACCAGAACAGTGCAAGCCCCGCAAACCTCCGACTCGCAGCCGCGCTTGGTGCCCGTCAGACCGACGCGGCTCCGCAAAACATCGAGGAGCACGTCCTCGACCGGAATCTCGCCCTTCCAGGGGGTCCCGTTCACGGTTATCGTGACGGACGTGGTTTCCAGGGTCTTCACGCCGCGTTCCAGCTCATCAATCAATGTGCACCCCCGTTGCCCTGTGCAGCCTGCTCGAGCGCTCTGGCCAGAAGCACGCTGGTGATGGTGATCTTGTACCCAGCCGAGCCGAGGAGGTCACTCACCGGCTCGAGCTTTTCGGTCAAGTACGGCTTCGAATCGCGCAGCATCCGATCGGCTTCCTGCAAACTCGCCCCGTGCAATTGGCCCTCGAGCTCCGTCAATCGCATCGCCTTCGGGCCGACACAGCCAACCGCCAGGCGGACGGCGTCTACCTTGCCTTCACGCACCGAGAGGGCTGCCGCCACGTTTGCCGTGGGACGATAGAATCGCTCGATCCGCAGAAAAGCAGCCCGCCAACCGTCCGCAAGCGGCGGAACGCGCACCTCGGTGAGCAACTCACCGGGCTGGAGGGCCGTCTCATACGTACCTACGAGGAACTCCGCCAACGGAAGCTGCCGCCCGCCGTTAGCTCCTCCGATCTCCACCGACGCGTCATATACGAGGAGTGCCGTACCCGGATCGGCGTGCGGGTCCGCGAAGCACAGGTTGCCCCCTAGCGTGCCCTGGCTGCGAACGCGGATGTTTCCAACGTGCGATTCAGCCTCAGCGAGCGCGGGCAGCCTGGCGTGGATCACCGGGTCCGTCTCCAGGCGCCGATGCGTCACAGCGGTACCAATGCGGACCTCGCCATTATTTGACGAGATGCCATCCAGACCGGGGATTCGCTTAATGTTGACCAGATAGTCGGGCTGGATCAACCCGTTGCGAATGAGAAGGACCAGCTCAGCTCCGCCAGCGTAGATGACAGCCTGGTCTCCGAGCCGAGCGAGCTCGGAGCTGGCCTCTTCGATTGTTGTGGGGTGCAAGACGCGGAATGGACTAAGCACGCTGCCCTCCCGCGACCTGGGGCTTCAGCTCGGCGCCGATGTTCTGGGTGAACTGCTTTACGATTTCAGCGGCCTTTCGCTTGACCACGAACTGGCCGAGCGTGGCGACCTTGCCAAGGACTTCGACGTCGGCCTCGACATCGAGGATGGTGTTCTGAGGCCCAGCTTCGCGCAGAGAAACCGCGAGATCCACACGCTGCGAAATCCCCATCTTGGGGTCCTTCCCGCTCGCGTGCAGCGTGATGGACTTCTCTAGCTGCACGTCCTTGATCTCGACGTCCAGGTCGAAGGCCACCTTATACGGACCCACGTGGTCCTGGAAATGGGCGAGGTAGCTCTTCTGCGGGACGACCTCGTCAACACCCACGCAGCCGGGCAAACACGCCGCCACTCGCTTTACTTGCCAGATGAAGTCCCAAGCCTCGGGAACGGACACGGGAACATTCAACTGCTCCGTGAAGTGCACTACATTATTCCTCCGCCAGGGACCCTGGCCCCTGCAAGTTGATCGGGTTTACGAAGAAGCCCGGGAGACCATACTCACGCCGCATTTCGGTGAAAAAAGGGTATGTGACAACCGTGACGGCCGTGACAACC
>JAERMM010000289.1 GCA_016844585.1 Chloroflexota bacterium
CATGTTGACCGTCCTGGTGCAGATGATTGCCCAGGAGCTTCAGTTGCCGATAGAGAAGATCTCGGTCACTGTGATGAACACGGAGGCCGAGTTGTGGGATCGTGGCAGCTCGGCGGTGAGTGTGACCAACGTCGCAGGCCACGCGACGCTCAAGGCTGTCGATCAGGCGCGGCAGAAGCTGAATGCGACTGCGTGCGAGTATCTGGGCTGCCCGCCGGACGAGGTGACGCTCGTAGATGGCTTCTTTCGCGATCCGGATGGCATCGCACCCCCGATGCCCTTCGCCGACGTGGCAGCGCGCGCGTGCGAGGGTGGTCAGCCCGTCACGGGCCATTGTCGCTACGATTCCTGGGAGCGAAATTACGCGGCGTCATTTGTTGCCCAGGTTGCGGAGGTTGAGGTGGACCCTCGCAGTGGTAAGGTCACGGTACGGCGGATAGCCAGCGCGGCCGATGCAGGCATTGTCCTTAACCCCAACGGCGCCGGCGGGCAAATCGAGGGTGCGACGATCATTGGGCTCGGCGGCGCTACGATGGAGGAGCTCCGCATTGCGGATGGCCGCGTTCTGAACCCCGGCTTGCGTGAGTACAAGCTGCCGACGATGGGTGATCTGCCAGAGATGACGAACACTTTCATCGAGCAGGGTGGCGGTCCTAGCCCCTATGGGGCGAAGACCGTGGCCGACCTGGGGTTGCTTGTCGCGTCAGCAGCCATTGCCAATGCCATCAGCGACGCCGTCGGCGTCCGATTCGACGAGCTTCCGATCACGGCTGAGAAGGTCTACCGCGCGCTACAGGCCAGGGGCGGCGGGTAGCTTTGAGATGATAGTCATGCCCAACACGCGAGAGGAGATTGAACATGCGCATCTCTACCATGGCCCGGACCCTGTGCGCGGCGGCCTTGCTCTGCACCATCGCCGTACCCAGCCCTGCCGCTGCAGCACAGGACGATGTCCAGGTGATTCGCAGCGAGCTAGAAAATGCGCTGCGTGCGGCCGCGATGACACTGCGATTCCGTGAGTTTTCGAACATGCGAGAGCAACCCGAGGCCGAGGTCAATCCATTTGTCGTGGGCTTCCAGGTCGGGGAGCGAGAGCGGCCGCCGAGCGGCATCCCTGAGGCGGTCTCCGTTAGCTTCGTCCCCACGAACGTGGTCTTCACGGTGGGCTGGCTGGGAGGGCCGCTTGCTGCCGGGCGTTTGCGCGCGTCAGAAGAGGTGGCTGAGGCCTTCCTCGCGCGGACTGATGAGCCCTGTGGGCGGAACAACGTGGGATCGCTACCCTACACGGGAGCCTCGTGCATCGGTTCGGTCAGCGGTGCAGGCGCGAACGACCCTAACTTCTCGGGCGACCCATACACGGCCGAGGGGCGTGCCTGGATCGCAAGCTCGTGCCTCGACATCGGGATCAGAGTGACGCTGGCCGTGTGGTCGGCCGGCTCGCATGGGGCGCGCAACAAGCCGGACGTAATGGAGTCCATCCGCCAGACGGCCGAGCAATATGCTCTGGAGGTCAGCGACACGGTGTGGAACGTCATCTCCAGCACGTGCGGGGACGGCTGACACCGCGATCAGATTCCGGAAGGATTACGGTCGGGTCGGAGGTCAGAGAATGAGCGTGCGCAACCAGTCAAGGCATTTGCTCGTCATTGGGCCAGTCGCTCTGTTCTCCGTCCTGGCAGCGTGCGCCCAGGCGGGTCCGACGCCGTCGCCAGGCGACGCCGAGCGGCTAACGGATCGGGCCGCGAGCGCACGCACTACGATGGTTCTGCTCGCCCCAATCGAAACGTCCACGCTCAGTCGGCTACAGCTATTCCCCGGCGGCGGGACAGCCGAGCTGCTGGTGCTCTTCAACGCTGGGCTCACGATGGCCGATGCCGACGGCGGTAATCGACCCTACCTGGCCGAGCAGATTCCTCAACTGAACACGGAGAGCTGGACGCTCGGTCCTGATGGCAAGATGGAGACGGTCTTCCGTCTTCGCGCCAACGCCACCTGGCACGACGGCACTCCTCTTCGAGCCTCGGACTTCGTCTTCACGTGGCAGGTGGTATCGAGCCCCGATCTAGGCCTGGCCGGTGTGCCCCCGCAGCGGCTGATGGAGGAGGTGAGCGCGCTCGACGACCGCACGCTCCGCATCCGATGGAGCCAGCCCAACCCCGACGTGGGACGGCTCGATGCCGGTAGCCGCGGCCTGATGTTTCCACCTCTTCCCCGGCACCTGCTGGAGGCTGCCTATCAGCAGGGGCCCGATGCCCTCAGGAACCATCCGTTCTGGACCGTCGACTACGTTGGCGTCGGTCCTTACAGGCTCGACCGCTGGGAATCGGGCGCATTTGTGGAGGCGCGCGCCTTCGAAGGGCACGTGCTCGGCCGCCCAAAGATCGAGCGGATCAAGGTCCTCTTCGTGCCGGACTCGAGCGCGGTGCTCGCGCACCTGCTGGCAGGGGAAGCGCACAGCCCGATCGACACTGCGCTTGACCTCGCACAAGGGCTGGTGCTGCGCGACCGCTGGGGCGACCAGGGCCCGGGGCGCGTCGTTTTCCAGGCCGGCACCCTGCGCTGGACCGACGTCCAGCACCGACCGGAGTACGCCAACCCAGGCGCAGTCCTCGACGTACGCGTGCGCCGTGCCCTTGCGCTGGCCATCGACAAACCTGCCATGAACGAGGGCCTCTTCGCCAGCATGGGTGAGCCATCCCACGGCTTCGTCAGACCGACCAAACCCTACTTCCCCGCCATCGAGGCAGCGATCACGCGCTACCCCTTTGACCTGAGACGGAGCGAGCAGCTCATGAACGAGGCCGGGTTCACAAAGGACCGCGACGGTAGCTATACGCAGCCCGGGGGCGGGCCGATGAGCTTCGAGCTGATAACCAACCAGGGCGCCGAGTCCGAGCGCGAGCGCAGCATTCTGGCGGCTGGCTGGCGGCAGGCTGGGTTCCAGATCGAAGAAGGGGTCCGCCGACGGGGAACTGACGCGGAAGCCCGCTCCACCTACCCCAGCATGTCGATCACCGCTGGCTTCTCCGGGATAGATACGGTGACGCGGTTCACCAGCGCGACCATCCCTCGGGCAGCGAACCGCTGGACAGGAGAGAACACCGGCGGGTGGTCGAACGCGGATTACGACCGCGCCGCGGCGGCGGTGCAGTCGGCGTTGGACCGGGACGTGCGCATCCAGCATCTCGCCGAGACAGCGCGAGCCATGAGCGAGGACCTGGGAGCCATCGTCCTCCACTACAGCCCGAAAGTCTACGCCTTCCCCACGAACCTGAGCGGCGTCAAAATGCCCGACCCGGATGAGTACGTGACGTGGAACATCTTCGAGTGGGAGCTGCGGTGAGCCTGCGAAGCCGCGGAAGAATGATGTCGACGGGGAACGGCCCGCCAATGTCAGCACAGCCGTTAGCGGCCCGAAAAGTGTGTAGATTGCGCTGGCATTTTAGTCATCGGCGTGGTCATGACGCGGCGGAAAAGTGTGCAGGCCCATCACTGGCACCAACTCTCGGTCCTGCCAGTAGCGTAGGCTGGTTGCTCAACGCTCGCGGTTCTCGGTTACTCACATTCGCTTCAATTGGAGTCCGCTCCTAAGCCAATCGTGGAACGGTCGCCCGGAGGCTAAGCAGGAGCGGCCAAAGATACTCGGTCTGCGCTGTTGGCAACTGTTCGCAGAAGGCTTGGAGTGATCCTATCAAGCGCTTTCCGGCAGCTG
>JAERMM010000068.1 GCA_016844585.1 Chloroflexota bacterium
CGCCAGGATGCCCAGCGTCTGAGCGTCGTGAACCTGGTTCCGGTAGATCCCCACGTTTCGCACGCCGGTCTCGGGGTGAGTCGTGTGGTGGCAGGAGAGGGTGAGGTATGGCCCCCCGTCAAGCGAGTTCCAGATCGGTGCCGGAAGCCTGGTGAGATCGACGTCGGCCCCGGTGAAGACGACCTCCTGGCAAGCGCCCTGTTCCACGGAAACGGGCGGGATCGGCGTGTCGGCTCGTCGGTTCCACTCGCGCTGGGTTTCGCCCTGCTCGCATTCGAGCGCCATGGCGTAGCGCCGCCGCGTGGCGAGCAGGTTCGTGAGGAGCGGGATGTCACTGCTGCCGGGATGCTCGAAGAACAACGCCGGACCGGCGGCGCGCAGGCTCTTGACGCAGATTGCGCCCAGCTCCTGGTTGAGGTCCACAGGCACCGAAACGCGCGCCAGCTCCCCTTGCTCTTCGAGCAGGTCGATGAATTCACGAAGTCCGCTGTAGGTCATGACTTTCTCCAGAGCAATTTGGCGGCGGGCATGGTCCTGCGAGAATCGATGCCGATCGTCACATCTGTCGCTGAGCGGCACTCGCGGCCTGCTGCGCAGCGGCGGCGACGCCTACCGGAAACTCGTGGGCGCAATAGGGGCAGTGGCAATAGGCCTCCGTCAGGCGGAAGAACTCCTCACCCACCATGAACTCGCCCTTACACGCCGGGCAGGGTACGTACCTGAAGTCGGCCATTGATGTTCCTCCTTGGTCGGTTGCGATCTGCCCCTCTCCCACCGCGAAGACGGGACCCAAGCCGAACCTGCTGGTCATTCCTCCTGGTCGGTTGCGATCTGCCCCTCTCCCACCGCAGTGACACCGCAGTGGGAGAGGCGGGGGGGAGGGCTCCCCTGCCTGCTGTCGTTCTCTACCCCCAGGGCTCGATGGGGATGCGCTCGAGGCGTTCTCGGCCGATGATATCGAATGGATCGATGCGACTCAGCACCTCATCTGGCACGGCCAGCCGCTCCGCGAATCGCGTGCCGAACGGCTTGGTGCAGTCGAAGCCCATCTTCGTTGTCGTCATGCCATCGGCCGAGCTCGGGTCGAGTGGCGAGCCGGTGATGCCGGGGATCATCACCAGACCGCGATCTCCCTGGAAGCGCTGCGCAAGCGCGAGCAGCACCTCCTTTTCGTCAAAGATGTCGACGTCCTCGTCGAAGACGAAAACGTGCTTGGTGGCGAAGAAGGCGTTGAGCGCCGCCACTGCCGCGACCTTGCCCTGGCCCTCGACAACCTTGCGGATCGACACGTACGCGTGGGTGACCCCACCGCCCGACATCGGGATGTGCACGCCACGCACCGTCGGCACGGCTCGCTGCACGGCACGAAACGTGAGCCCCTCGTTCGCCAGGCTGCTGATCCAGTGGGTGTGCCCAACCATCACGTCGTCCCAGTATGCGTTCCTCCGTCGCGTCACGGCTGTGACCTTGAGCATGGGTCCCCAGCGCTGCGGGCCGACGTAGCGGGTGTACTCGCCGAACGGTCCCTCTGGCGCCCGCTTTCCGCGCGGCACGTAGCCCTCGATCACGATCTCGGCGTCGGCCGGGACCATGAAGTCCTCACCGAGCGTCTCGGAGGAAACGAGCCTCAGTGGCTGGCCGAGCGTGCCACCTCCCGCCTCGTAGTGGCTCTCGTCCACCCCGACCCGCGTAGTGGACCCCAGTAACGCGAGCGGGTGGTGGCCAACCCAGTACGCCGCTGGCATGTCCTCGCCCGCGTCTTCGAACTCACGCAGGTTGTGCCAGTTGTGCGTGCTCGGCCCGAGAAAGACGCGGATCTCGTCGCGCCCGGAGATCCATCCCCGCTGCATCGCCGAGTTGTCGAGTCGGCTGGTGCGGTTATGCGTGAGGAAGAGGCCCTCGGTGATGTAGCGGCCCGGGTCCATGCGGTGGTGGAGCGGCGCTGGGAAGCGCAGCAGATCGATGTCGGCGCCCTTCTGAATCACCTCTTTGATTGGGGCCTCGGTTCGCCCTACGACGATCGGCTTCAGGCGCGCCTGAATGCGCTCGTGCGCCACGATCCCCGCCTCGCGAACTCCAACGCCCATTGCACGGGCCAGTCGCTGCCGGCTGGCCATCAGGAACGTCACGAGCGGCAGTTCGGCGCGCTCGCCGTCGACGATGACGTTGTGAAACACGAGGACGGGGAATCGCTTCGCCTTCTCCAGCTTGGTCGCGAGCGCCGTCAGCTCCCACGATGAGTCCAGCGGCTGTTCGATGTGCAGCACTTCATCCGGGTAGTCGCGCTCGTACTGCTCGAGAAACGTGTGCAGGTCGGCGATCGTCGGAGGCGCGGCAACTTGAGTCATCTGGCTCCTCGTCGGTCAGCTGTTCGCCCTAGGGTTGTCACCTTGTCAACGTTGTCACCTAGGTCTTTTCTCAAAAATAGGCACGGCGGGCAACCATCGAATGATGCGTCAGACTAATAGCCTCGTCGCCAGCGTGCGTCAAGAAGAGCCGTCCGCCTTGACTTGTCTGCGGCTCAATGATACGTTCTGACCCCACAAGTTCCCTCCGAAAGGGCCGGGGTCCGTCCGACACCAGCCCTTTCGGAGGGACAGGCAAACGAGCGTTGCTACCAGAGAAGAACTTTTCAGGGGGTCAAATGGTCGAGTTGCGCGAAGGCTACGTGCAGGCCGGCGACTATCGCACCCACTATGTGGAGACAGGCTCGGGAAAGCCGGTCCTGATGCTGCACTCGGCTGATCCGGGGTCCGGCGGCGCGATGGAGTTCCGACACAATATCGGACCGTTCGGCGAGCATTTCCGCGTTGTCGCCCCCGATATCATCGGGTTCGGGAAAACGGATCCTCCTCTTAGCCTCCTCACGCACCCAGCGTACGTCGAGCACATGCTCGCCTTCATCGACGCGATCGGCCTCCAGGACTTCAACCTTGTGGGCAACTCGCGAGGCGGGTTGATTGCGATCTCGGTTGCAGCCGAACGCCCGGCGCAGGTTGGACGTATGGTCTTGGCCGGTAACGCGGGCGGCGGCATCCCTCCGGAGATGCAAGCGCACGCCCTGAGCGCGTTCGCAAACTACACGCCCAGTCCGGAGAATATCCGCACGATTCTCGGTCGCAGCTACTTCGACCTGGATCGAAGCGTGACGCCAGAAGAGCTGAACCAGTATCTGGAAGCCAGCAAGCCGCAGTACGAGTCCTACGCCAGGGTTGGTGGGTACCCCATGGACGTGCCGAACTTGAAGCCGCTGCTCGCCGAGATGAAAACACCGGTGCTCTTCTTCTTCGGTAAAGACGATAAGGTTTTCGCGATCGAGCAAGGGCTGGCTGGGTTCGTCAGCACACCGGGCGCCCGTTTCTTCGGCATCTCTAACTGTGGGCATCACCCGCAGTCCGAGTATCCTAAGGAGTTCAACGCGCTGGCGATTCCGTTCCTGAAAGGTGAGTTGGAACCGGGCACGTGAAACCGCAGATTCTCGCAGATGAACGCGGATTCGGATTCGCCCAAATAATTCGGCGTGTATCTGCGTGTATCTGCGGTTTCGTCCCCGGCGGGCACGGCCTCACCCTAACTTCCAAAACCGACAAGGCGTTGCATCCAGCGGCCGAGCGTTTCTAGCATGAGCCGGGGTACCTGCGATAGCAATCAGGAGTGCAACCATGCGTCGAACCATTGGCTGGCTGAGCGTCGCTGTCGTCCTTTCCGCCTGCGCGGCGCCCAGCGGGCAGAGCCCCGCCGCGCCCGCCATACAGCCGCCGAGCCAGGTGCAGCCCCAAACGCCGCAGTTGACCGAGTGGGACCGCGTGCTGGCGGCGGCCAAGCAGGAGGGCAAGGTCACGGTCATCGGGCTGGAGGGGGACGCAACGCGCGAATCTCTCACCGTCCCTTTCGAACAGAAATACGGCATCACCGTCGAGTACCTTTCCGAGTCCGGTCCTGGCGTTCCACCGCGCATCTCGAATGAGCGCGCCGCCAATCAGTACCTGTGGGACATCTACGTGTTGGGTACGACTACCGCTCTGGCCGCGCTCATACCGAGCGGCGCGCTCGACCCCATCGACTCTGCGATGATCCTGCCCGAGGTCACCGAGGGCAGGAACTGGCGGGGTGGCGGCATCGAGTACCTTGACCCGCAGAAGCGGCTCATCGTCATGACGCCTTTCCAGCGCGGGACCATCTTCATCAACCCGACGTTGGTACGACCCGATGAGATCAAGTCTTACCGGGACCTTCTCGACCCGAAATGGAAGGGGCGGATGATCATGAACGACCCGCGCCGCGCCGGTCCTGGCCTGGCAACTTTCACCTTTTTCTACTTCCATCCGGATCTCGGACCTGAATTTATCCGCGCGCTCGCGACGCAGGACATCACCATCATGAGCAACTTCATCCAGGAGGCGGACTTCATCGGCCAGGGCCGCAATCCGATCCTGATTGGGACAGCCGACGCGATCGTCGAGCAGCGCATGTCCCAGGGGATCCCGATCGCGATCGTCGACCCTCGCCAGTTGAAGGAGGGCTCCGACGTAAGCCCCGCCAACGGCGCCCTGGGCCTCTTCAACCGGGCCCCGCATCCGAACGCCGCGAAGGTGTACATCAACTGGCTGCTCGGCAAAGACGGGCAGACCGGGTTTGCGAAGGCGAGCGGCTACGTGAGCAGCCGGGTGGACGTCCCGACCGACCACGCGGCTCCCTGGCGGGTTCCTCTGCCGAACTCGATCAAGACGTACACGATCGAGGCCGTGCAGGCTCGCGAGAAGGTGGTCGAGTTGTTGCAAGAAGTCTTCGGCCCCTCGTAGCACACGCGCGATGACTGAGACGTCAACCGTTCTTCGGGCTAGTGGTCTGGTCAAACGCTTTGGGCGGGTGACCGCGGTCGACGACGTCTCCTTCGAGCTTGGAAAGGGCGAAGTGCTGACGCTCCTCGGTCCCAGTGGCTGCGGCAAGACCACGACGCTTCGCATGGTCGCCGGCTTCGAGAGGCCCGACGCTGGGGAGATCGAGATCCAGGGACGCGTCGTCGTCTCGACCTCCCGACGGGTGCACATCCCTCCCGAGAAACGCGGGTTGGGCATGGTATTCCAGTCGTACGCGATCTGGCCTCATATGACCGTTGCAGAGAATGTCGGCTACCCGCTCAAGGTGCGGCACGTGAGCAAGCGCGAGATCGACGAGCGCGTGGAACAAACGCTGGCTGTGGTGGGTTTAGGCGGCCTGGGAACGCGCCCGGCTCTTCTATTGAGCGGCGGCCAGCAGCAGCGCGTCGCGCTTGCGCGGGCGCTCGTGTATTCCCCAAGCATTCTGTTGCTGGACGAGCCGCTCTCCAATTTGGACGCCAAGCTGCGCGGTCAGATGCGAATCGAGCTGAAGCGCCTCCAGCAGCGGCTCTCAGTGACAGTCCTCTTCGTTACGCACGATCAGATCGAGGCGATGTCCCTCTCGACCCGTCTCGCGGTCATGAACCAGGGACGCATCGAACAGATCGGGAGCCCGCGCGACCTCTACGAGCACCCGAGCACTCCCTTTGCTGAGGATTTCCTCGGCCGCGTTTTGCGGTTGCACGGCACCGTCGTCGAACGGAGCTGGTCTGGCGTGCTGGTGGAAGTGTCCGGCGCTGGCCCCCGGTTGGCCGCCGAGGCGGCAGACGACTCGGTGGCCGTTGGCGACGAGGTGATGGTCGGGATCCGCCCGGAAGACCTCAGCGTGGACCCCGACGGAGCGAGCACACCGCAGAATACGCTGCGCTGCCCCGTGGAGGAAGTGCTCTACCTGGGAGGAGAGTGCGAGCTGGTGGTCCGAGTGGGCGACGGGACTCATACCCTCCTCGTGCCTCGATCCTTCGGCGCACAGGTGGGCCAATCGGTGCTCATCCACCTCCCACCTGAAAATCTTCGGGTTTGGGCGGCGGATCCAGCCCCCGGGTTAGATCACCGATCCGCCGCCGAGCTTACGGTTGCCGGGCAAGAGACAGCCTGACTAATGGCACAGCCAGCGATTGCGTTAGAGGCGCCACGGGGCCGAAGCTGGGCGGTTGAGTGGTCAACGCTGCTCATGACACTGCTGCTCGGTATCGTGGCCTTCGCGGTCCTGGCGCCGCTCGCGATGATGCTGCTCAGCAGCTTCCAGCTTTCGGCGCCTGGAAGGGAGCCCGTTTACGGGCTCGACGGCTGGACGCGTGTGCTCAACGATCCCTCGATTCGCTCGGCGTTTGGCAACTCGATCTCGCTGTCCGTCGTCCGTCAGGCGATCACTCTGGTAGTCGGCATTGGGCTCGCCTGGCTGATATCCCGGACTGACTTGCCATGGAAGAACACACTCGAATTTGCCTTCTGGGTGGCGTTCTTCCTGCCGCCGCTCCCGGTGGCGATGGGGTGGATTCTTCTGCTCGATGGGAAGTTTGGGCTGATAAACCAATGGGTGGCCACTCTCCTGCCGTTCATTGAGGGACCGATTTTCAACATCTACTCGTTCTGGGGCATTGTATGGGTGCACGTCACGACCGGTCTTGGAGTCAAGGTTCTGTTGCTGGCGCCGGCGTTCCGCAACCTCGACGCGGCCCTCGAGGAGTCCTCGCGTAGTTGCGGGGCAAGCACGGTCGGGACACTCTTCCGCATCGTTGTGCCGCTCATGGCGCCTGCGATCCTCGTCTCGACGGTCCTGGGCCTCATTCGCTCGCTCGAGGCCTTTGAGATCGAGCTGCTGCTGGGCGTTCCAATCGGCCTGTTCGTCTACTCGACCAAGATCCGAGATCTCATAACGTTCGAGCCGCCGCAATATGCGCCGGCCGCCGCGCTCGGAGTAGCTTTCCTGGCATTGCTGCTGGTGATGGTCGCATTGCAGCGTTGGTATCTCGGGAAAAGGATGTTCCGCACCATCAGTGGCAAGGGCTTCAGCACCCGCGCCACGCAGCTTGGACGCTGGCGCTGGCCTGTGCTCAGCGTTGTGCTGGTTATCGCCATTACGGCAACGCTGGTTCCGATCGCCGTGCTCGTCATGGGCACCTTTATGCGTGCCTTTGGCTACTTCAACATCCCCAACCCCTGGACCCTGCAGCACTGGCAGCGCGTGCTGGCGGACCCGCAGATCATCCGCTCGTTCACAAACACCATGGTCGTGAGTACGGGGGCGGCCGTTATTGGGATTGTCTTCTACGGCCTGATCGCCTACGTGATCGTGAAGACGCGGTTCGCCGGTCGGGCGCTGTTGGACTTGCTTTCCTGGATTCCCTGGGCGATTCCCGGGATCCTGATGGGCCTCGCTCTATTATGGACAGTGTTCCGCACACCGTTTCTGGTGCCGCTCTACGGCTCGGTCTACCTGCTCATCATCGCGCTTGTCATCAAGACCATGCCGCTAGGCGTGCAGCTCACGAAGAGCGTGCTCCTGCAGCTTGGGGACGAGCTGGAGGAGGCTTCGCGCATCGCCGGTGGCTCGTGGCTTCAGACGTTTCGCGGGGTGGTGCTGCCCATTCTTGCCCCAACGCTGATCACGGTGGGGGTCGTTGGATTCATGTCAGCTGCCCGCGACATCAGCACGATCGTGCTTCTCGGATCGAGCCAGTCACGGACTCTCGCGCTCCTGGCTCTCGACTTTGCCTATGGAGGCCAGTTCGAGCGGGGTACGGTCGTTGCCGTGCTCACCGTTGGACTTGTGGTGATCGCCGCCCTCCTGGCGCGCATTTTTGGCGGCAGGATCGGCATCACAGGCGGGTAGGCACGCGGTGCGCCTCGGACGTGTCACTGCCGACCGCGAGACCACGACTGGCCGACGGTCTTCGGATCGCGCACGAAGCTGCGCCCGCCACAATATGGAGGGCGGCGAGGGGGTCGCCCCGGTGCCATCACCCCTACACGCGCTCCCAGAGATGGGCGTTGCGGGCCACGGAGCCACCCGAGCCCCCGGTTGTAGTCGCAAAATCCTGACTGATTGGGCCGCGAACCACATTGCGGATCGACATGAAGCTGATGCGATAGTAAATGTGCATGGCAGGCAGGTCATCCGCCATGATCTGGCCCATGTCTTTCATGATGAGCCCGCGCTCGCGTGAGTCGAGGGTCGCATAGAGCTTGTCCATCAGTTGGTCGAGGGCCGGATTCGCGTAGTGGCCGGTGTTGATTCCCTGCCAGCGATTCTGCGGCCCGGCCCCGGCCCGTCCGTCGAAGCTGGAGAACACGCCCTCATTCTGGTCGCGGGCCCGTGTCTCCACGGTTGGGAACTTCGACTTGAACTCGTTGTCTCGGCCAAGCGCCTGCGGTGGAATGTACTCGTTGACGTCGAGGCCGAGCCCTCGCCAGCCGGCGGCGATCACTGCCAGCTCTTTCACGTCCACCGGATTGCCCCGCAACTCGACCTGGACGTGCGCTCCTGACGAGTTGAGCAATCGTCCGTCGGCCGATCTTTGCCAGCCGGCGCTGGCGAGCTCTCGCTCCGCCTGGACCGGGTCATAGACGTACTGGGCGAACGGACGCCCAACGATGTCGTTCCGCGGATCGCTCGCGATCAGAAATGAGTCGCCGCGTGTACCCTCAACGCCAGGCAGGATCAGCTCGCGCAACGCGTCGCGGTCGAACCCGTAGGCGAGGCCCCTGCGAAGGCGAACGTCCTGGCTTAGCTCGAGTGGCCGCGCATACTCGGGATGAAATTGGAACCAAAGGTAGCGCCAGTTCTCCTGGCGCGCCACGAGAGCACCCTCACCACTTCGTGACCATTCCTCGCGAAGGTCCATGTACGCGTCGGTTAGCAGGGTCTTCTCCGCTGCCATGTCGACCGACCCAGCCTTGAGATTCGTTAGGATGACTGTCGGGTCACCGATCGCGCGAATGATGATTTTGCCTACTTTCGGTCGTCCCAGGAAGTAACCGTCATAGCGCTCGAAGACCATGTTCTCGCCCAGGCCCCAGTCGACCACGCGGAAGGGACCGAGGTGGACGTACTGATCGCGGAAATACGGGAGATCAAGAAACCCTTCGACGTCGTTTTGAAGAGAATCCGCCAGCAGATGCCTGGGAAACAACCAGTAGTTCCGATGGTCGAAGTTCAGCGCGTTGAAGTACGTGTACTTGAACGTGGCCATGAATGTGAATCGGTCCAGTGCCTCGACTCTCTCAATAAAAGGCGCGAGCGCGGTGATCGATGGACGCAGTTCGGGTGTGGTGGTGACCGCGTAGCTGAACACGACGTCGTCGGCGGTGAATGGGTTCCCATCCTGCCAGGTGACGTCGGGCCGCAGGCGCCAGGTGACGTTCATTCGGCCGTCGGGGAGGACGGCGAGAGACGCATCGTCGATCGAGGGCATGGCTGTGGCCAGGCGCGGGACGACGCGGCCGCGATCGTCCTGGGTGATGATCCCCATCGTGTGAATTTCAGCGAGCGAAGCGCCGCCGCCCGAAGTGTTGGAGAACTCCCATTGGCCGAACATCTTGACCGGGTTGTTCTGAGCAAGAACGATCGTCTTGCTGGCGCCATCGTCGAGCGTCGCGCGCGATGCGGCGTCCGACGGAGCGCCGGGACCCGCTGGCGTGGTCGTCGCGCACCCTTCGAGGACGAGGAGCGCCATCCAGATCAGTGAGCGAGGAACTACTCGCATCTGAAAACCTCCTGATACGCAACCTGCTGGCAGCGACTACCGTTCGCTGAGCGCTGAGAGGATCTTTTCAGGCGTCAAGGGAATCCTGGTCAATCGGACGCCGACGGCGTCGCAGATCGCGTTGGCCACCGCCGGAGCGACGCATGGGATCGACGTCTGTGCAATGCCCTTCGATCCAAATGGGCCAGGGCCATCGCCGTGCTCCAGGATGATGGTGTGGAACTGCTCCGGGATGTCGGACATGAGCGGCAAGCGGTATTGGAAGGGGTCGGCATTCATGAGTTGTCCCTCTTCGTATTGAAGCTCCTCGGACAGCGTTGAGCCGAAGCCCATGACCGCTCCACCCTCGATCTGGCCCCTGGCCGAGTTGTAGTGCAGGATTTTCCCAGCATCGGCCACGGCGGAATACTGGAGAACGCGGACGTCGCCCGTCTCGGTATCGACCTCGACCTCGACCGCGGCGACTCCCGGCGACCAGTGGTCGTGATCACCAAACGCTGCATTGACGACAGGTCCGCCGTGGACGTACTCACCCGTTGCCGTAAGCGCTTCATCAACCGCAAGGCGCCGCGCGAGCTCAGAGAACGTGAGCGCGGTCCGGTCGCGTCGGAGGGTCCCGTTCTCAACGATCCATTCGGAGGCGTCGCCGCCCAGGACTCGCGCCGCCGCGTACCGCAGCTCGTCTTTCAGCGCCTTGCAGGCATTCTCGACTGCGTTGCCCATCTGAACCGTTACGCGCTGCGAGCTGCTGCCCGAGAAATACAGGTGGTTGTCGGTGTCGGGCTGTGCGACACGTACCTGGTCCTGCGAGATCCCCATGGTGCCGGCGGCCACTACACTTATCACGGTGTGAGCGCCCTCGCCGACGTCGGGTGCGTTGTGTTGGATGGTGACAACGCCATCGCGGTCGAGGCTCGCCCGAGCCGTGGCGGAGCCGATGGACGACCCGCGCCGCACTGAAGCTGACATCCCGCGCCCCC
>JAERMM010000290.1 GCA_016844585.1 Chloroflexota bacterium
TCGGATGGTCGGATCCACAGCGATTCGGTTCAGCAGGTTCATCGTGGCAGTTTACTCAGTTGATTTTCCGTTTGCAAAGTTCCGCTTGTCGGCCCAACGTTTTGCGCTGAGCCGCGGCGCACTCGATGGCATCAGCGCCGTCGGTTCCATTCGTTGGTTGGGCTGTCCCGCTTCGGCTATTCCGGTTCGGTTCCTGGTTCGACTCGGCCTACCGCTTCGTCGGTCGCTAAGTCGAGTTCGGCGAACTCGTCGACCGTGAGCGCACGAATCCGTGTCTTGAGGCACGCCTTGGGAATCGCGCGCATCTGAAACGCCAAGGCGACGGAATCGGCAGCAAGGGCGCCGTCGGACGCGGCGATGAAGGCGGTTCCCGCCAGTTTCGCACGGTCGAGATTCGTGGTCAGGGGAACCACCAGAATAGATTGGAGCAATCGGGTCAACGTGTCGCTCTGCCACACAATGACGGGACGTCGGCCAGTTTGCTCCTGCGTCCGGTAGACCCCAAGATCGGCCCACCAGATTTCGCCACGCTTCACCCCCGGTCCTCGCGATCAAGGGCCGCGGCCCATTCATCAAGGCCGGCTTCCGCCAAGGCGAGATCGTCGTCGCCATGGGCGACGAGCCGGGCCACATCCCAGCGACTGGAGTCCGGCCGTCGAACGACGATGAGGGCAACCCGCTCGCCAGAGCGTAGCGGCAACGGCGACACCGGTCGAAGGAGGCCGTTCTCATAGAGAGCATCGACAGGGCGCATGAGGCGGAGGATAGCACGTCGCCGCTCGGAAGTGCTGCCCAGCGGCTGATCTCAGACGCGGCCACCCAGAATCAGTCTCCGGAGCAGAGGTCCGTGACACCGTTCCTGGTCTTCCGCGCAGTGGCACATCACCGTGACATGGCCCGAGCTGCCACCGCTGGTCGGACAGAAGTGAAGACGACGCTCCTGAGAAACGCGTCGGACTCGGCGTCGAGAGAAAGAGCCTCTTGGCCCTTCGCATAGATCTGTTGATAGGTCAGGTCGACGTGGTATTGAGGCCAGTGCGGATGAGAACAGTAGAGCCCGCGTGTTGAGGTGATGGCAACCAGGTCCGTGAACGCGGGAAACTGGCCCGTGATCTCGGTGAGCTGACTGTACCGCACGCAGGTGGCCCCGAGCGAATCGTCGAGAGCCGCCTCGAATCCGATCAACCGTTGACGTTCCGTTATCATTTCGCCGACCATCTTCTTTACGTCTCCGCCAGTAAAAGCCTGAAGGAACTCAGCCGGCGTAGGGGATGTGGCGTTGCCCGAATCAGCCATGTCAACGCCGGCAAGAACCATACGCGCATCTTCGGGTTTCGCTGGTGGCGCATCACGAAGCTTCTTAGAGAATCTAATCAGCGTATCCGCTGGAATGCCCAGGTTACACCCAGATCCGCCAAGACTTCGTCAGACAGAAACAAGTTCTCAGCCTCGTGGCAACTCAACTTCACATACTTGATGAATTCTTGCGGGGATGTTGGCGTTACTTGGGGAAGGGTCTTATCGCCGTCGAGCAGGGCAAAGCCCAATGGCTCGGAGCGCGCATCTCGAAGGCTCGCAAATATGCGCTCCAGGACTTTTTGATAGCGATAGATTTCCTCGCCATTCGCTGGGATCACCGAGATCCGACAATGTGATGGCGCGGCACCTGACGCCAGATTCTGTAGTCGTCGTCACCTTCGACTACTAAAAGGGGTGCCGCGAACAGTGGTCCCATCAGGGCGTGACCGCCGAGGCAGGCCGCCAGTTCTTTGTGCACGTCGTCAAATGTCTGTGCCGTGAGTTCCTCTTGCCGTCTGTCGAGGTAGATCACTCCAGTTGATGTTCCACCGAACTGTCCGAGCGCCGCCAGAAGCGTCGTGCTGTGTGTCGCCACTACAACTTGAAGATCAAAACGTCTGCATACGGCCAAGAGAAAGTCAGCAAGGCGAATCTGAAGATCTGGATGGATGTGTGCGTCCGGCTCATCGATCAGCAGTAGGCGCTGATGTTTATCCTCCAACTCCCAGATGGCAGCCATTGTGAGGATGTCGAGGGCCACCGTGAACAGCTGCGCCTCACCACTGCTCAGGCTGTCAACGTTCGTGATTCTCTCTTCGTTAGAAAGACGGACGAGTTGATACGGTGGATTCCGCGCGTGAATCGTTACGCTGAAATCCGGCACGAGCTGCGAGAGAAGCTCCTCGAGTTCCGACGGATGGCCCGGAGGAGAACCCTGTCGGATCTCACCCCGTCGAAGGAAATAAGTCTGTATTCGTGAAATTACTTGTTCTCGGTATTGAGGGCCGTAGTTACGCGATGACACTTCACGGCGGCCCTGCGCCTCGAGTTGTTGCTGCATGTAACTTGGATTGAATGACAACTCGCCCGTGCGCTCTGGGGCCACGTAGTGGGCGATAGTGGGATTCTGGTCTCGCCAGGCCCGCAAGAGCAGGCTCTTGCCTGATCCATTCTTTCCGAATAGCACGGTCACGTCAGTCAGGCGTTGAAGGGACCACTCCCCACCGCCAAGAGCGCCGATCCGTCCGATCTGCGCACTCGCTTGGTAGACGCTCATGAATCTCGTGTCTATTGTCTGTCCGTCTACTACTATTCGACCGCGAAGCCGCGCGTAACCACGCGGTCGTCCGATCCGCGGTCGTCGCCGCAGGTCACAGAATCAAAAGCGGTTCTACCAGCACTCCCGCCCGCTCCCCGACGTGATTATGGCGCGAGGGTCGTCGTCCAACCCTCCGCCAAATGGCCGATCGGCGTGGTTACGCGCCGACAGTGGCGCGTAACCACGCAACCCCGGTGAACGCCGCCCCACGCCAAGCGCTTCACCTGTGTGGAGTTGCATGCTGATGGGTTGACTCCTCGCATAGCTTACGGTATATATACTGACACCCCTGATGTCAAGGACCAATCCGAGGCCCCGCCGCGAACGCCTGCTCCAGTACCGGGAGCGCTACGATGCGCTCAAGGCAGAACTGCAAGCAATCGGGTTCCTGTGCCAGGGCAGCGTCCAGACGAGGCGGATCGAGTGCGGGAAGGCCACGTGTCGCTGCCAGACGGACCCGGAGAGCCGCCACGGCCCCTACCATTACTGGACGCGCAAGGCTCGCGGCAAGACGGTCGGACTCATGCTCACCGACGACGAACTCGTCCTCTACCGGGAAGGGATCCAGAACAACCGCCACGTGGAACGCGTCCTGCGGAGCATGCGCACACTGTCGACTCGCGCTCTGGCCCTCACTACCGGCAGGAAGGCTCCGTGACCTCGCGCGTCTCTCGCGCTCCGGAGCACCTGTCGCCGACCGCCGTGGCACTCACGGTTGGTGACGCGGACTACCCCGTCCCGCACCTGGCAGCTTCGGGGCGAGAAACCCGCCCATTCGGAGGTTTTCGCAAGAGGCTCAACTACCAACTACCAACTACCGACTAGAAGTCGTACCCAATCCACATGGAGAACCGGGGCTTGCGGAACGCGGCGCTGCCGCCCTCCGCGGCAAACCGGAGATCTTCCCAGTCCTTGTTCAGCAGCGTACGGTACGCCCAGTCGAAGTGGACCGGGAAGCCGAGCGCGAACGTTTCCAGCCCGATGCCGTAGGAGGCGCGCGCGTCAATCAGCCGGAACCCCTCCACCCTGGTCGGACGGCCGAAGATCGGGGTCTGCGAGTTGAAGCCCTGCGTGTAGCCGACCACCGGT
>JAERMM010000069.1 GCA_016844585.1 Chloroflexota bacterium
GCGCTGTCCCCGATGCCGACCTGGGCGATGTAATCCTGGATGTTGACCAGATCGGGGTGCGGATCGGTCTTGAGCTCGATCGGCGACATACGGCCGCTGAGCACATCTTCGGCGAGCTCCATCCCCGGGCGTGTGATGCGTGCCGCGCGCGCTGCCTGCCGCTCCGCGTACTCCGCTGCAGCATCGCCGGTCAGCGGAACAACGTTGATCCCGAATCGGTAGTAATGATTGTCGTCGATCGGAATGCGCCAGCCGCGCGCCCAGCTCCAGCAGTCCTGCGCGCCAGGCCGGGGAGGCGCGGTCCACTCGTGGATGTTCGGCATGATGAAATGGCTAGGCCCTTCGTAGCCAGGGCCCTCTGGCAGCGACATCATCCCGTACTCGGTCTCTTTCGCCGACAACTTCGGTATCCCGCGATTGAAATGCCAGTGCACGATCGACGTGTGGCACTGATCAACGGCGTTATCGAGCTGCGCGAAGTAGTTGCTGGGCCACATCAGCATGTCCACTTCGTTGACGAACTCTGGATGCTCGTACTCGGGCAAGCGAGGGAACTCCGGCGGCTCGCCCTCACCCAGGTAGGCGAAGATGAGCCCAACATACTCGCGCGTCGGGTAGCTGCGTATCTTGATGCGGCTGCAGAACGGCTCCGGTTCCGCGGGCTGCTCGATGCACTGGCCGTTGCCGTCGTACTTCCAGCCGTGGTAGAAGCAACGAAGGTCATCGCCTTCAACCCAGCCCGTTGAGAGCTGGGTGCCGCGATGCGCGCAGCGAAACGCAACCAGGTGTGGCGTACCGCTCTCGCCACGATACAGGGTGAAGTCCTCGCTCATGATGCGCAGCGGCTTTGCCCGGCCCGTGGCCACGTCGTCGGCCTTGTAGACCGGCTGCCAGAAGGAGCGCAGATAACGCCCCGCCAGGGTGCCAGGGCCGGTGCGGAGGAAGTCGCGGTGGGTGATCTGGGTCGGGTTCGCGTCCGTCGTCGCAGCCATAGGGTTGCCTCCAGGTGCCTTTCGGCACACGCGTACTCGCTGCGATGATACCGCCGAGCCGCGCAACCATTTGCTCCACCCACAGCGCAGGGACCGGATGGCCGCCCTGGGGAGGACCGACAGCACCCGCCTAGAAAAAGAATCCCCTGGCTGCCGCGTCGTCACCGCTCAGCCGCTGTGCACCCGCGCGCTGCGAGGAGTACTGGCCCGGCGTATACCAGCGCTTCTGCAACGCTTGGTCCAGAAACGTGTCGATGATGGAATGGTCGGGATCGCGCACGACCGCCAGGGGATCTTCCCCCCGCTGCACCCGTTCGATCTCGCGGCGGAGCATCTCGCGGAAATAGACGATGATGCGATCAGACGTCGCAAGCCGCTCGCGTGTGCGGTCGAAGATCGGACCTTGCGTCTCCCACGTCGTGAAGTCCTGCGCCATGATGTTGTCCCATTTGAAGCGGGTGTTCGGGTGGATCCGGTCCGCGGGCTCTTTGAAGGGCGGGACATAGTGGACTTCGGGATTGATTCCGGATCTGCCGTCAACGTCGGACTGTTGCGGGATGAAGTAGATAAAGAAGAAGTTTGTGTGCGTGTCATCCATCGGGACTCGTACCTGGGCCACGTTGCTCTCGCGAAGGATGTTCGGGAAGATCAGTGGATGGCGCTCCTCGAAGCCGTTAGCAAATGTCCGCACCTTGATGATCCCGTACGGGACCTCGTAAAAGTCGAAGCGGAGCTCTTCATCGATCAGGCCCCGAGTTGTATTGACCGGACGTCCACGAGCCATGAACTCCTGGTGCAGGATGGTGGCGTGTGATGGATCGACGGTGTTCTCCATGACCTGCAGCCAATTAGCGTCAAGCCTTGGGTACACGGCGACCTGGATCTGGCCGTCAATCCGTGCCCAGACGTCATAGCGCGGTATCTCCGGCGCGGGCGGCGGGCCCAGGTACGCCCAGTACAGTCCACACATTTCGCGGACCGGATAGGCCGTGTGACGAACCGTGAGGTGGAAGCTGCTGCCTGGCGGCTCGGCCGGCGTCTCGAGGCAGTAGCCTGCCGCGTCGTACAGCCAGCCGTGGTACGCGCAGGCGATCCCGCGCTCTTCGACGCGTCCGTACAGCAGCGATGCGCCGCGGTGGCTGCAGTGGTCGGCGAGGAGTCCAACCTGTCCGCACCTGTCCTTGTACAGAACCAGGTCTTCACCGAGCAGGCGGACGAACCTGGTCGGCGCCCCGTCGGTGAGCTCCGGGGTAGCGGCGATCGGATACCAGTAGCACCGGAGCAGCGCCCCCATCGGCGTGCCAGGGCCAACGCGCGTCAACAGCTCGTTCTCTTCGGCCGTGAGCGTCATTTGCCTTGTCCCCTCACGGGCACTAGCGCATCTCCCACTCGTACAGGTTCCAGCTCACCCCGCCCGTTGTGGCGAGGCTTACCTGGACGGGCCCCCGCAACGCGCTGATGAAGGGGATTGGACTGAACGATAGGTAGAGCGGGATCGCGGGGAGCTCCTCGCTCAGAATGCGCGCCATCCGGATTCGCTGCTGCATCCGCTCGTTGGCCTCGAGCGTTTCGTTGAACGCGTCGGCCAGCCGGTCAAAAGCGACGTTCGACCAGCCGCCGCGGTTGTCCCCAAGCCAGCGCGTCTCTGGCCGCGCGATCTGCTGAGTGGTGAACGAGATGATCAGGTTGATCTCAAACAGGTTGGCCGTGCTGACAAACATCGTCTGGAAGATGGACCTTGCCTGGGGATCGCGCGATTCCGTGGCTGAAACGGGCGCCTCCTGCATCTCGAACCCGGCACGCCGCCAGCCGTTTGCCAGCACGGAGCGTTCGGTCTCCGCGTCTCCACCGGAAGTGGATTTCAGCTCTCCGACAAACCGCCCCAGGGTTGGGTGAACCAGCAGCCCATCCGAACCCTTTAGATAGCTCGCCTCGTTCATGAGGCGTTCGGCGCTCGGCAGGTCGTACGGGTACTTGATCACCGCGCCGTCGATGACCGGGAAGGAATCGGCGCCGGGCACGGCGATGCCCGAATCGAGCATGACGCCTTCGCCGTCCCAGATCGTTTCATTGATGCCCTGCCTGTCGGTGGAGTGGGCCAACGCTTTACGTACTCGCAGATCCAGGATAGATGAGGGGTTCGCGTACTCCGCTCGGAACTGAGGCCAGATCGCGCGCCAGGAGCCTGCCGAACGCAGCATGTTGCCGGCGTTTCCAGGCGCCCACTCGCGCTTGAGCTCGTTCCATTGCTGAAAGCCGAGGGCGTTGTCGGCCGCCATCTGGACGGCGCCGGCCCGTAAGTTGGCGAGCGCCGTATTGGAATCGCCAATGAACTGGACCCGGTAGCGGCCGATGCGCGGTCGGCCGAGCACGTGACCGCTGAAGGCAACGCCCTCCAGGTAGGAGCCCGGCTCCCACTGCTCCAGGCGATACGGGCCCAGGCCCACGAACTCACGGGTCCAGAATGGGTGATTGGCAAAGGCGTCCCACTGCGCTTCGTTGAAGCGAGCCTCCAGGAGATGGCGGGGCAGAGCCGGCAGGCCTGGCTGCACCGGACCGATCGGCAGGACGCCAGCGTTCGGATAGAGCCGCCGCCAGCGGATCACCAGGCTGCGGCTGTCTGGCGCAGACAGGCCCTCCATCAGGCTCACCGGGAGGGTGGAGGCAACGCCCAGCTCCGGGACCGAGTAGACGCGCCAGGCGAAGACGAAGTCGGCGGCGTCAAGGGGGGCGCCGTCATGCCAGCTCAAGTTGGATTTCAGCTGGTAGCGGGTCTCCATCCGCCCATCTGGAAACACCTGCCAGCTTTCGGTGTTCAGCTCGGGCAGTCCCTCGGCAAGGTACGGACGTGGCTGCCCGCGCTCGTCGATCAGCTCCAGATAAGCGTTGAACGGACGAACGTTGAAGGCGCTCGCTGCGCCTCCGCCGGCTGGTGCGACAGCCGCGATCGTCGATGGCTCGTTTCGCACGGCTACAACCAGCGTGCGGTCGGGCACGGCGTCGATCGCCGGACTCTCGGCCCCGGATGGGTTGGATGCCGCGGGCAGTCCGGGCCCGCAGGCCGCCGCCAGAAACAGCCAGGCCAACAGATTCAGGAGCACCGGCCGACGGGTCACGGGCAATCCGCCATTACACACCTCGATACGACGGCGAACCGTCGCAGGCGCCATGTCTATGCGAGGTAGCCCTGTTGGCGCCAGAAGCGCTCGGCGGCAGGGTGGAGCGGAATGTAGAGCGGGCCTTCGGGCGTGTCACGGCACATGCGATCGAGCGGCAGGCCACCATCGCCGGCTAAGGAGTACGGTCCCGGGGTGAAGAACGGGATGCGGTCCTTTCGTGCCTCGAGCGCCTCGCAGAACGCGGTGACGTATTCGTCAGGTGTAGTGTCGATCGTGTAGACGGTCCAACCGCTGAAATCGATCGCCCACACCTCGTCGGTGATTTGCGGAAATACTTCGCGGTTCAGCTTCACGCGGCGCAATCCCATCGCCTCGAGCTTCTTCAGATGGTCCTCATCGAATCTCAAGAAGCGCATGTCCGCGTCCCACGCGGCCGCGGCGTACATGGGCATAGCTTCATCCCATATTGCGTCGACGTCGCCACTCGGGACGCCCTTAACACGCTGGTCCGGAAGATCTGGGTCGAAGATCACCTTGCCGCCCCAGCTCTCGATGTCGTCGAACGTGATCCCCACCGCCCCGATGACCTCTCGAATGACCGTCAGCACCGAGTGGTCGAGCTGTCCCCGCACCGACACCTTCAGCGGATAGCGCTTGTCACGCAGATCACTGAACGAGGTAATCCCGGTCCGCCTGTGTACCGCGAACCCGAGCTGGTCGAACTGGGGTAGGATCGTAATGGCTCGAACCGGGATGGGTTCGGGGTAGGGACCGACTCCACGGATGGCGAGGCCGAGCACCGCGCCCGGATTGACGATGGCAAAGGTGATCTCGCCTCGCCCGACCTGCGGAACGACCTCGGCCGAGTCGCTGCCGAAGAGCGTCACCGCCCACTCGGTCGCGCCCTGGGCGCGCATATATATGAGAGGCTGCTTGTGTGGCCAGGAGCGCACACCCCCAAACTCGGATGCCACCTCGAGCATCAATCGCGAGCGCATGGTGTGCGGATTGCGGAGCGAGTATTTCCCGGTGTCGGGCACATAGTGGCCGGTGGTTTGCTGCTGTCGCACGGTGGACACTCCTCCAACAAGCTCAGGCTTCGCCTAACGAATCCATTCCCATTCGTGGATGTTCCAGCTCAAGGCACCGGACGTGACCGCGGGCGTGACCGGTACGGGCCCGCGGAAGAGCGATGACAGGAATGGGCCCGGGGTGAGCTGAAAATACATGGGAAGCGATGGCAGTTCCTCGCTCACCAGCCTGGCGATCTGCACCCGCTGCTGCACTCGTTCATTCGGGTCCAGGGTGGCATTGAACGCGTCGACGATCCGGTCATATTCCGCGTTGGCCCAGCCCGGCCGATTGTCGCCAATCCAACGATTCTCCGCCTTTGGAATGGATGCGGACGTGAAGGCGGACACAAGATTGGCTTCCGCGGCGTTCTGGCTGTAAGAGTACATGGTCGGAAAGATGGCGCGCGACTGTCCGTCCTGTCCCAACGCGGCGGGCAGGGCCGCTTCTTGCACGTCGAAGCCAGCTTGACGCCAACCGTGCGCGACGATGGTTCGTTCTGTATCGTTGTCGCCACCCGCCAGAGACTTCAGCTCGGGTGTAAAGCGCCCGTCTGTCGAGCTTGTGAAGAAGCCTTCCGGCCCCTTGGTGAAGCCAGCCTCATTCATGAACCGCTCGCTCGCTCTCAGGTCGAACGGATACTTCATGATCGCGGCGTCGATCATTGGGAAGTACTCGACAGTCGAGGCGATGAACGTGTCCGTCATCAAGCCTTCGCGGGCCCAGACCCCCTCATTCACCGCCTGGCGATCCAGCGCCTGCATCAGCGCTTTGCGCACGCGCAGATCCAAAATGGCTCGCGGGTTCGCAACGTCAGGACGCAATTGGGTCGCGATTGAGCGCCAGGCGCCCGCCGTTCGGAGAAGCGTGCCTGCGTTCGTCGCCGCCCACTCCTGCTTCAATTCAAGGCCCTGCTGCCAGGTAAGCGCATTGTCTGTTGCCATCTGCACCGCGCCTGCCCGCATGCTCGCCAGCGCCGTATTCGCATCCGCGAAGAACACAAGCTTGATTTGGTCAACCTTTGGTTTCCCAAGCGCATGGCCGTCGAAAGCAGCCGCCTCGATGAACGAGCCCAGCTCCCAGCGCTCCAAACGGTAGGGCCCGAGACCGACGAAGTCCTGCGTCCAGTACGGGTGGATCATCAATGCCTCCGATGATCCTTCCCGAAACGATTTCTCGAGGAGGTGCCGTGGCAGCGGAGGGAGCCCCGGGTTTGTCGTGCCAATCTGGAGGATGCCCGCGCCCGGATACGCCCGGCGCCACCTGATCACTACGGACCGAGCGTTCGGAGCGAGCACTTCCTCAATTTGCGTTAGCGGCGCTGAACCGGCCAGGCCGAGATCCGGCACTATGTACACCTGCCACGCGAAGACGAAATCATCTGCTCCGAGTGGAGCGCCGTCATGCCAGGTCAGGCCCGTCTTCAGACGATAGCGCGTCTCCATCCTTCCATCGGGAAAGACCTGCCAACTGTCGGTGTTCAACTGTGGAAGCGCCTCCGCAAGGTATGGACGCCCCACTCCGCGATCGTCCACCAGCTCCATGTAGGCGTTGAACGGACGCACCGTAAATGAAGGAGCGACGCCGCCACCCGAAGGCGACACCGCCGCGATGCTGCGCGGCTCGTTCTTGACGGCGATCGCGAGCACACGATCGCGAGTGACAACGCCAGGGCTTTCCTGGACTTCCAGGCTGGTCAGGGAAGGCGGCGCGGGCGCGCACGCGGCGAGCAAACTGGCGAGCGCCGCGAGAGCAGCGCCCTGGCGGATGTACCGAACCATTGCGGCCTCCGATTCGGGTCGGCCGATTCTACATCAGGTTTATTATCTGCGCAGGAAGGCAGCGAGACTCGGCGCTATTCTGGCTGTGGGATTCGGATGGAGGAGGCACAATGCGGACGACTGTACGCGACTCGGTTCCTGGCGAGCAGGTGGACGCAATAGATTTCACTAGAACAGGCCCTGGCACACTTGCAGGCCGCTACCTGCGCTGCTACTGGCAGCCTGCCTTTCGCGCGCTGGACATAGCCCCCGGTCGTTCGAAGCCCGCTCGGGTTATGAGTGAGGACCTGACGGTCTACCGGGGCGAGTCGGGCGAGCCGCACGTCGTCGCGTTCCGCTGTGCCCACCGTGGTACGCAGCTGTCGACTGGCTGGGTGGAGGGCGATGACCTGCGCTGCTTCTACCACGGCTGGAAGTACAACTCGGCTGGCCAGTGCATCGAGCAGCCGGCAGAGCCGGAGCCCTTCTGCGACCGCATCAAGATCCGCAGCTATCCGACCCGTGAGTATCTCGGCCTGGTCTTCGCCTACCTGGGCGATGGCGAGCCCCCCGTTTTCCCTCGTTATTCAGCCTACGAGGGCGACGGGATCGTCGAGGTCGGCCCGTGCGCGGCGGCCCCGGTCAATTTCTTCAATCGCATCGACAACGGCCCGGATACGGCGCACCTCAAGTTCGTCCACTCGCCATTTCTTGACAGAATGGGCATTCCCAGCGTGGAGTCCGTCGAGACAGAGTTCGGTGTCAAAACGAGCACTCGGTTCCCAAACGGCTGGCTCAACGAAACGTTTCTCATCATGCCTAACGTTACGCTGTTTCCCGGCCGTCCCCGCGCCGCTGGCGACGACGTGTCAACGGACCAACTTGCCTGGGTCGTCCCGGTTGACGACGAGCACTATCGCTTCGTCCAGGTCAGTGTCACAAAGGGGAGCGACGGACCGAGCGGCCGCTTCGAAAACCTCACACCCACCGCGCCCGAGATCGGAGCCACGGTGACCGCCGGCTATGCCCGGGTCAAGGACTTCCTCCAACGACCGGACATCTTCGAGATCCAGGACTGCGTTTCTCAGGCGGGCCAGGGGACCTTCGCCCCCCGCGACCAGGAGCATCTCGGCCGCTCAGACGCCGGCGTCGTGCTACTGAGAAAAATCTGGGAGCGCGAGCTGCAGCGACTCGCCACTGGGAAGCCCTTGACGGAATGGCGCGTGCCCGATGGTCTGGTTGCAAACATGGGCCGCCAGCGAACGGCTGAGGACCTGCAATCGGCAGTCCCTGGTTGACCTAGACCTCCAGGGTTGCCCACTTGTAGGACCGATCGAGATAGGCCTCTTCAGGCATGCCGGAGCTCAGGCCCTTCTCGGCCAGCTTGGCTTCGAATGTCTGCCGGATCCATGGATCCTCGTCCGTGTACTCGATCTGGTCTCGCGCAAGGTCCTCGACCCGCTCGCTGTATCCGCCAGTTGCGGGATGGGCGTGCATCGCGAGATACCTGGCCGGCGATCCACCGGCGTTGAAGTGCTGGTGCCACCATCGACTTGGCGGCACGAACACGCTAGCCTCGTGCCATGGGATCAGGACCTTCTCCTGGCCTTCTTGCCACATCACAGAGTAGCCCTCGCCGGCTGGGATGACGATCACCACGCCCGGCCCGTGCCGATGAGCCTTCTTGTATCTGAACGGTGGGAAGACGGCCATGTGGGAGGTCATCGGCGCGCCTGGAAAGTGAATGGTTACCGACGCGGCCCCGGCGCCCCGGTTGACCTGCGGGCCAAGCTTGTCCCAGGCCCGCATGTCCGGAAAGAAATTTCCGCTCCAGAGGGCTGATCCCCAGGACCCGTCCGGGCGCTGCATAGCCTTCGCCGCTGAGTAGAAATCGGCCAGCTCCGGCGCGGCGGCGTCGGCCACGAACCGACTGTTGAAAAAGAAGTCAGGCTCCGGGATCGACGTCATCAGCACGGGCAGGTAGTTGAAGTGAAGCAGCCGGGCTGCCTTGTCGCCCTGGGTGTTGCTGAACTGGCGGTAGTGGTGCCGGGGAAGCATGAAAAGGCTGTGCTTCTGCCACTCAAAGCTCGTCTGGCGTCCACCAACCTCTGTGGAGATGGTCGTGAGGCCTCGACCCTCGACGACGTAGACGACCTCGTCAAGGGCGAACTTCAGCGGTGGCGTCGATTCCCCTGGAGGGATCTCGCTGACCCGGGCCTCACTCACGCCCTCCTGTCCGGCCAGCTTGAGAAACGCCGCGTTGCATTTGCGTTCCTCCCACCAGCCAAGCTCGATTGTCCTCAGGTCAGGGACGTAGTAGCCCTCATGGATGGGAACGCCGGTGGCGGCTGCCCACTTGTCCCAGGCGCCTCTGGTGGAATCCACGTCCCTGGTTTGCATGGTCTCGGTCGCTTGCATCGCTTTCACCTCACTTTTCATTGCTAGGCTACCGTGGACAACTCCCTCCCCCTCGACGGGGGAGGGCTGGGGTGGGGGTGATTCGCCACCTCAGCGGCGCTGCGAGCCGGCGGTTGTTGCGCGCGTGAGTCCTGCTTCCGCCGCTCCAACCTCGCGCACGAAGACGTTCTCGTTCTGCACAGTGTCGCGGATGATGTGCTTCGGGTCGTGGTGCTGAGCCACCTCGCCGATCGCGTCGAGCATCATCTTCCGCATGGCCATCAGCACCGTATCCGTGGCGCCCAGGTGCTCGAGGGCTCGATTCACCAGCGGCCCCTGCGACTCATTCACCATGCTGTCCTGGCACAGAAAGCCCTTGATCGCCGTTCCAGGGGCATTGACGGGGATACCGGAGATGGTGTCGACGTGCTCGTAGTCGCGGAAGTAGTCGTTCTGAGGGCCCGGATAGGGGAACTCGTCGTCCTCAGGCCATACGTACCCGCGCCCCTCAGCATCGAAGGGCGCAAAGCCGACCTGGAATCGGAGGGTGTGCTCGTCGTCCTGCGGTACATACCAGGATTGGTAATGGTGGGTGAATCCCACCCACCGGGCCTCCTGCACCCGATAGAAGCCGGCCGGCATGAAGAACGACGTCAACAATGGACCTCTGCTCGAGCGACTACCTATCGGATAGATGGTGGTCTGCCAGATGCCGTAGTCGGCTTCCTCGAACGCCACGGTCGGCTTGGACATGGTGGCCAGCTTGTGCTTGGCCTCGGACCAGTTGTCCATGTGCAAGTAAGGAAAGTGCACGGTGTCCAGGGCGCCCTCCAGGTTCTGGAGGTAGTTGCTATTGATGGGATAAAAGTCGGCCTTCCGCGTGCCATCTTCGCGCACGAGGAACTCGTACCTGGGCAGGAGTGGCCGCTGAACCGGCGGACCCAGGTAGGCGAAGATGAGCCCGCCCAACTCCTCGCACGGATAGGAGGGATGTCGAATCCGCTCCCTGAACGTGCTGCCCTCCGGCTCCGCCGGCTGCTCCAGGCAGTGGCCGGCGACGTCGTAGAGCCATCCGTGGAATGGACAGCGGATGCCGCCGTCTTCGACGCGCCCGTAATACAGGGACGTGAGCCGATGGGAGCAGTGCAGTCCCAGGAGGCCCGGCCGCCCGCGGTCATCGCGGAAGAGGACGAGGTCCTCGCTCATGGGCCACCGGTTGCCAATAGCGCCGCATGAAGTCGCCGCCCGGGGTGCCGGGCCCGGTGCGAGACAGTCGTTCGTTGAGCTCACGTGTCAGCATGGCTTGCTCCACATCCTTCGCACGGATTCGGGGGGCGCGCATGACGGACCGTCGCCTGCAAGTATAGCCCCACTGCCGACAGCCCCCTGTGCCCAATCACTGCCAAATGCCGCGGCACGCAGCCACGGTGCACGAGCCCTGGCATCAGTTGCGATCGGGCTAGATGATGAACCGGACGCTGAGCTGCCGAAACTTCGGCACGGCGCTTGACATAGACTAACCGGTGCCGGGGCGGGGCCTGGTGTGACGCGATGGAGGGGGAGCCATGCCAGCGGGATTCTCAGATCTCAGGGACTTTATCAGCATCCTCGAGGCGAACGCCGACCTCAAGACCATCAAGGGAGCGGGGTGGGACCTGGAGATGGGGACCATCTGCGAGCTGAACCACGAGCGAGAGGGCCCGGCGCTCCTTTTCGACGAGGTGCCTGGCTACCCGCCCGGGTATCGCGTTCTCGCAGGCGCCATGTGGACGCCACGTCGGTCGCTCTTGGCGCTTGGGCTATCCACGGAGCTGGACACCGACGAGGCCCTGACGGCTTATGAGGAACGCGTGGCCGCTTACCGCCCGACCCCGCCAGTGGAAGTGCAAACAGGCCCCATCTACGAGAATGCCTTCTGGGGCGACGACGTCGACCTTCTGAAGTTCCCCACGCCCAGGTGGCATGAGCTGGACGGTGGCCGTTACATCGGCACTGGCTGTGCGGTGTTCCTGCGGGATCCGGACACCGGGCGCATCCATTTCGGGTGCTACCGCGTCATGGTGCACGATCGGAACACCGCCGGGCTGTACATTACTCCGAACAAGACGGGCGCCATCATTCGGCGCAAGTACTGGGAGCGGGGCCAGAGCTGCCCGGTCGCCGTCTCATTCGGGCAGGACCCCGTGCTCTTCCTCGGCGCAGCTCAATACCTCGGGGCCAAAAACAAACGTGAGTTGGTCAGGTACGAGCTGGTTGGGCACATGCGCGGCGCGCCAGTAGAAGTGGTGCGCGAGGAAGTCACCGGTCTTCGCGGGCGAGTGCCCACCGCCAGAGGTTGAGTCCAGGTCTGAGGGACCCTTTGGTGAGTGGACTGGGTACTACGGGTCCGGAGGGCGGCCGGAACCGGTGATCCGCATCAAGGCCCTCTACCACCGGAACGATCCAATCATCTCTGGCGAGCCGCCCATGAAGTCGAGCAAGCATGGAACGCACTTCGCCCTCCCGATCAGCGAGCCCAACTTCAATGAGCGGCTCCGTCGAGCTGGCATCGAAGACGTCCTCTATGCCGGCCACCTGAGCGTGCCAGGGGTGTCGGTGGTCCAGATTCGCCAGCGTTACCCCGGCCATGCGATGAAGGCGGGACTTGCCGCTTCCGGCGATTACATGGGGCGTTTTGTCGTGGTGGTCGATGAGGACATCAATCCGCGCGATCCTGAGGACGTGCTGTGGGCAATGGGTACGCGATGTGATCCGGAGACGACCATCGCCATGCTGCCTGCACTCCCGTCCAGCGCTCTGGACCCGCGCATCCCGCCGGATCGCAAGGCGCGCCGTGACTTCACCAGCTCGCGAGCTATCATCAACGCGTGCAAACCGTACGAGTGGATCAAGGACTTCCCACCGACAAATATCGCCAGCCCGGAGCTGCGGAAGCGGGTGCTCGATAAATGGAAAGAGCTGTTCTGAGGGACCGCCGGCTCAGTGCCGTCGTACTGCTGCTTGCTTGGGCGCTGACGGCATGCGCTGGCCCGGCCACGCCTGGTGGCGCTGATCAGGGGCGTCGAGGGCCGGCCAACGAAGAGCGACGGATCAAAACCATCGTTGTCGGCGTTAGCGGTGGGGTGTCGCCCATGGGGATATTCAGCCGTTCGGCGAGCGGAGGCTGGTACGCGGTCAATGAGCTTCACTCCAGCGCCCTGGTAACCACCGACTACAGCAACCCGCGGGTGATCGGGCGTCTGGCGGAGCGCGCGCCCTCCTTCGAGGACGGGACCATCACGCTGCTGCCGGACGGGCGCATGCGCGTCGTCTTCCATTTGCGCAAGGACGTGACCTGGCAGGATGGCGTTCCCTTTACCGCCGACGACCTCACCTTTTCCTTCCAGTTCATGAGCGACCAGGGAATTCCCAACCAGCAGCCAGACGTCATCAATCTGATCCAGACGGTGGAGGCACCAGATCCTTATACGTTCGTCGTCGACTACCGAAGCGCCTACT
>JAERMM010000291.1 GCA_016844585.1 Chloroflexota bacterium
GAGCTGTACGGCCTGCACATTTCTCCGGACCTCGACACGGTCATGTACACACTCGCCGGGATGGTGAACGGAGCCACTGGCTGGGGCGTTCACGAGGACACGTTCGATTGCCTGGACATGCTCGGCCGATACGGAGAGGACACCTGGTTCCAGCTCGGCGACCGCGATCTGGCGACCCACATTCGCCGCACTCACCTGCTGCGCCAGGGGCTATCGCTGTCCGAGGTCACGTGGCGTCTCTCTGACGCTCTAGGGGTGCGCGTTCGTCTTCTGCCGATGAGCAACGAGGCGGTCCGCACTGAGATTGTTACCGCCGATGGCGTGCTTGCATTTCAAGACTACTTCGTGCGCCGTCGCCAAGAAGATGAAGTGCGCGCAGTTCGCTTCATCGGCGTGGAAGCCGCGCGGCCTTCTCCAGGCGTCATCGAGGAGATCGAGACCAGCGATACGGTCTTGATCGCGCCGAGCAATCCGTTCGTGAGCGTCGGACCGATCCTGGCGATCGAGGGCATCTGTCCCATCCTGCAGCGTCGTAGGGATCGAGTCGTCGCGATCTCTCCCATCATCGGCGGCGCGACCGTCAAAGGGCCCGCCGACCGCATGCTGCGCAGCATGGGGCACGAGTCCTCGGCACTCGGTGTGGCCAGGATCTACCAGGACGTCGTTGGCACGCTTGTCATCGATGAGTTGGACGCAGATCTGGCGCCCAGCATTCGCGCGCTCGGCATGCAGGTCGTGGTCGCGCAGACGCTGATGACTGACCTCGCAGCCAAGCGACGATTGGCCGAGATCGCGCTGCTCAGCGTCTAATGGCGCACGTTCTGATTCCAGTAAACGATCTAAAGCGTGCAAAGAGCCGCCTTTCCTCTTCGCTCAAGCCGGCCGAACGTCGCGATCTGGTGCTCGCGATGCTGGCCGACGTGATCGCCGCGGTGACCGCGGCCCGTATCGGCCAGATCAGCGTCTTGAGTCCGGACTCGGAGGTCCTGAGCTATGCGCGCAGCCTCGGCGTGCAAACGATTCACGAGCAGCCGCGCCAGCGCGGTCTGAACGAGGCGCTCCAGTGGGCTATCCAATCGCATTTGTCCGGTGCCGACGAGGTCCTGGTGCTGCCGGCCGACGTGCCGCTGGTCTCGGTCGCCGAGCTGCGCGCCTTCCGGGATTCGGCCGGCGATCTCGAGGACCGTCCTCGATCCGTGTCCGTCGCCGGAACGTCCTTTCTTGAAGGTACCAATGGCCTCTGGCTCCGCCCGCCCGACGTGATTCCAACGCAGTTTGGCAAGAACAGCTTCACTCGTCATCTTGCCGCCACAATCTTCGCGGGCATCGATGTAAACCCGCTCGCGGTGATTCCGGGGTTGGCCCTCGATATCGATACGAGCGACGATATCATCGCGTTCGGCGTTCTATCGCGGAGAAGGATGCCAACCCGGACGCTCAAGCTCTTGCAGCGACTTGGACTCGTGCGAGGCGAAAGCCTCCTTGAGTACCCACGCTGACTCGCTGTCCGGCTGTGTATTGTCCCTTGCCCCATTGTCGACGTGGGCGCCCCACTCGCTGGTAGAGCGGCCCATACTATTGTGTCGGACAAAATGGTAGACTTTGTTGATAGAGGTCAGGTTCGCACGGTCCGCCAGCAAGCACCGCATCGCGCGGGCACGCATCCTGCACGTCATTGAGCGCTGTGGACTGCGCTTCGCCCAACCGCCACCGGTGGGGAGTCCGGCCAGTCGGACGGGGCGCCTGGTGTACTTAGGCGATGACGCGGAAGGTATCGCACTGGAGGTTATGGCAGTCGAGTTGACGGCTGGCGATCTGCTGGTTATCCATGCGATGCCGCTCCGAGATACGTATCGAGAGCCATACGAGGAGGCGAAGAAATGGCGAAGGTGACGAGCCGACGCGGTGCCAAGATGGTGACAGAGGGCGGTGACGTGCTCGCGGCTGAAGATGTCCAGGCACTTGCAGTGGAAGCAGAAGCCGGATACGACCTCTCTCATGCGCGGCGGCAGTTAGGACGGCCGTCGCTTGGATCGGGCGTCTCGCCCAGAGTGAGCTTCCGCACGAGCGTGACGCTCTACCAGGCCGCCCGTGAGCGTGCAGCTAGTGAGGGCCGCAGCGTCAGCGAGTTGGCGCGCGAGGCCATGGAGCGGTACGTCGTTCACCCCGCGTGAGCCGCACGGTTGCCACGCCGAGCTACGATACTCGCGAGCGGTGCAGGTTGCGGGCCTTGCGGTACTCGCTGCGCAAATCACGCCGGTAGGCTTTGTCCATGGCGTTCCTACAATATCGCCTGGGTCCTGCGCGGATCCCGCACGCAAGACCAAGCTTCGCAACCAGGGGCTCTCCTCTTGACCGCTGACGGCCTGGCTACGACCTCGCCCAATAAGGTTGTCTCCCTGGCCGAGGCGACGGCGTTGGTGCACGATGGCGACACCATCGCCCTGAGCGGCTTCGCGTGCGCGCGAAACGCGGTCGCCTTCTCCCACGAGCTGATCCGCCAGGGGAAGCGCGACCTGACCCTATCCGCAGCGATTCTCGGGATGGATGCAGACCTGCTGGTGGGCGCGGGGCTGGTCACCCGGTGCATCTATGGGGGTGGATCGCTCGATCGATTCGGGCCGATCCAGTGCGTCAATCGAGCCTACGAGCAGGGAACGATTGTCTCCGAGTACTACAGCAGTCTCGCCGTCTGCTTTCGCTATCTGGCTGGCGCGCTCGGACTGCCGTTCATGCCGATCCGCTCGTTGCTCGGTTCCGATCTCCTGAAGCGCTTGCAGGAGGATACAGCGCCCGACAACGTTCGGTTGATGGAATGTCCTTTCACGGGCGAGCAGCTCGTGCTGTTGCGGGCGCTGGTCCCAGACATCGCCGTGCTCCACGTTCATATGGCCGACGCCGAGGGGAATGCTCGGCTGTACGGCCCGCGTTGGGACAACGCCGAGGCGACCAAGGCGGCCAGGCAGGTGATCGTCATCGCCGAGGAGGTGGTCCCGACCGATGTCATCCGCCAGCAACCGGAATTGACGGTGGTGCCGGGGTTTCGGGTGAACGCGGTCGTAGAGCTTCCCTACGGGGCCCACCCCACGTCGATGTTCCGCTGCTACGATCAGGATGCCGACCATCTTCGGCTGTACTCGTCAAAAACCCGCACCGAGGCCGGCGTCGCGGAGTACCTCGATGAGTACGTGTTCGGCGCCAGCGACCACTATGACTATCTCGAACGTGTCGGGGGGCTGAAGCGTATGCTCGCGCTGAAAGCCGATCCGATCTTGGGGTACTGAATGAACGAGGCCGAGTACACGACCTCGGAGCTGATGGTTGCCGCTGGGGCGCGTGAGCTGCGCGACGGCCAGCTTGTGGTCGCCGGGCTCGGCATACCGCAGCTCGCCACGACGCTTGCACAGCGCACGCATGCGCCGACGATCAGGGTGCTCAACGAGATCGGACTTGCCGATCCGCATCTGATCGAATTGGGCGTAGGCAACGCCGACCCTCGGCACTGGTACCGGTCGACCTACTTCGGCAGCTTCATCGACGTCGTGGGTGGAGTCATCCACCGTGGGCTGTGTGACGTCGGGTTCCTGGGAGCCCTGGAGGTCGACCAGTACGGCAACAACAACAGCAGCGAAGTACCCCGCCCCGAGGGCGGCGTGCGCCGCTTCGGTGGTGGCGGTGGAGCAAACGAC
>JAERMM010000292.1 GCA_016844585.1 Chloroflexota bacterium
AGCTCCTCGACAAACGGCAGCGCCGACTGGTCAAGGGCTACGGATTGGCGTCGGCGACTGACGGAAGTGACTATGGTCGCCTCGCCCTCTCCTTGGTTCCGGAGAACGCAGCCCTCGGCAAAGTTAGATGTTGACGCGGTCCATGTCACGGCTGCGTGGGCCCGCCGCCGCGCCGGGCGGCATGATCGTGTCGATCCACGCGAGGTCGGCGGCCGACAGCTCGATCTCGAGCGCGTTCAGGTTCTCCTCCAGGTGGGCGCGGCTGCTGCTCCCGGGAATGGGGAACACGTCATCGCCCTGAGCGAGCAGCCAGGCGAGCGTGAGCTGCGCCGTCCTCACATGCTTTTCCTGGGCCATCTCCTCGACCTGCGCGAGCAGCTTCAGGTTGTGCTCGACGTTGCCGGGCTGAAGCCGCGGGTGGTTGCCGAGATTCTCCGGGATGTCGGTGGGGTCGTGGAACCCCCCCGCGAAGAACCCGCGCCCCAGGGGCGAATATGCCATGAAGCCCATGCCGAACTCGCGGCAGGCCTGGATGTTGCCGGCCTCCGCATCGCGCGACCACAGCGAGTACTCCATTTGCAATGAGACGACGGGGTGGACGGCGTTGGCGCGGCGGATGGACGTGGCGCTCGCCTCCGACAAGGCGATGTACCGCGTCTTCCCCTGCTCCACGAGGCGCGCCATCGCCCCGACCGATTCCTCGATGGGCACATTCGGATCGACGCGTGACATGCAGAAGACGTCGAGTCCGGACTGCGGGGCGAGCCCGACTTGGAGTGGATGATGATCTTCTCCCGTCGCCCCGTGATCGCTCGGGCTATCAGCTCGTGGTTATGGCCGTTTCCGTAGCTTGCGGACGTGTCCAGGAAGTTGACGCCCAGGTCGAAGGCGCGGTGCAGGGTGGCGATTGACTCGCCCTCATCCCTCGGGCCATGGGCGCCCGACATGCCCATGCACCCAACGCCCATGCGAGACACCATGAGGTCGGACGTGCCGAACTTTTGGTACTTCATTCCCTATTCCCTCGGAGCTCCCCAGTGCGTGATTCGCCGCCGCGCCTGCCTGACGACGGGTGAACTCACCAGAACCGCGACCTGGCTCGCCGCGATGTTGCTAGCCGGCGCACTCGATCTGGAAGAAGTTGCCGCTGCGGTCTCGCAGGAAAACGTTTCGGCCCTCACGGCGGAATGGAACGTGTCCGCCATCATATTTCAGCGAGACTGGCGAAACCTTAACGGTCGCCATGTAGCGGGTGACCTCCTCAGGCTTTTGCGAGGTGTGCAGGATCGCTCGCGGCGTCGCCTTCAGGAACTCCTCCGGTGGCTCCGGAATTCGCTGGCCTGTCAAGGTCACGCCGACGTACGCCTGGCCGAAACGGGCGAAAATCTGCGCGGCGGGCGTCGGGTTCGGCTCGTGGGTTCGAAATGAGATGAACGCATTGCGCGTCCACGGGGCGGCCGGGTCCTTCCCTTCGTGCCAGCGGCGCGCCGCCGCTACATCCTCGGTCCTGTAACCGTAGTAGCACTCGAGCTCGCCGCGGAGAGCCTTAATGTAGACCAGCTCGCCATGCTCGATGTCCTCTACCGGCACGTAGTAGTGGTCGACCAGCAGACTCATATCGCCGGAAGCGACAAGCTGCACGATGTTCCCGCTTGGATCGCTCACGTAAGCCGTCGTTTCCAGCTCGGCGGGGTGGTCCTCGCGCCACCAGTTGACCGGGTGGCCGGATGCTTCCAGCACGTCGGTGAGTGACTCGAGCCGATCCGTCTCCACCCGATAGGCGACGTGCTGACCGGCGTGGGCCAGCGTGCGCGGTCGGGGGCGCTTCATGAACTCAATCTTCTGGTCGCCGGTCTGAAAGACCAGGCGTGATCGCGTCTCCTTCCACTCGCCGGGGTGATCGCCAAAAATCGGCGTGTAAAACGCGCGAGTGGCGGCGAGGTCGCTGGCGTCGAGCACTGCGCCGGAGATCCCGTCGATCGTCAGCGGTGCAACGGATGATTCAGTGGCAGCCGTCGCAGCGGACTGCTGGCCGGGAACATAGCCGTGGCCGCCGTACTTCGGCAGGGCATCTGACGCGCCGGGCATCTCTTTCGCTTTTTCGATCTGACGTCGGTCGCGTATCACGGTCGTTGATTCCATCGCTTCCCCCTTCACGAACGAAGAAAACCGCCGATGCACGCCGATTCAGGCAGACTCCTGGAGTTTCGCCCCGATAGGTCTGCGTTCATCGCGTGAGTCGGCGGGTTCGCTCCGTCTGGTCTAGGCTGTCGCGGCCTCGGCTTCGCGCTCCCAGGCCAGTCGGGTGCGTGCCTGATCGGAGTCGCGACGCCAGCAGATTTCCATGTAGTTTCCGCCCGGGTCGGTGAAGTAGATCGACTCGCCGAATGGCCCGTGCTCCGGGTGGGTTACTGGCCCCTCGAATGACAGCCCGATGTCCCCGGCCCGTTCGACTACGTCATCGAACCGCTGTCGGCTCACGGCGAACGCAATGCGCGAGCCATCTTCGCCCTTCAGCGCGTCAGGGAGCGGCAGGTGCTTGGCGTGCGGGAAGAGCACGAACAGATAGCCTGCGAGAACATTGCACGGATGCGGAGCGCCACGACCTGCGCGCACATCCTCCGTTGCCGAAGCGATGGTGTTGCAGTGCTTCGCCCCGAGCAGGCTGACGTAGAAGTCCTCACCCTCGCGCACGTCCGGCACACTGCGGCCGGTGTGGTCAAGACCCTCGATGTTCGCCATTTCTTATGTCCTCCGAATTGTTTTCGACTAACGGTGTGCGACCACCAAAGTGGGCGAGGGTACGATCTACGCTCCCGCGCCTACGAGCGCACGGTCGGGTTGGACGCACTGGTCGGGCTCGAAGCAGGCGCGCTGGGTTACCTGCGAGGTGTCGATCAGCACGTGGCCGTCCGGGCCGAAGCCGACGCTGTAGAGGCGCAGGGCGTCCAGGTCCGGCTGTCCGCCGGTGTGGTTGCCGCGGCGGTCGAACGTCGCGTGGTGATACGGGCACTGGAATCGCCAGTGCTCGCGATTCCAGATGATGCGCCCGTTCATGTGGGTGCACCAGCGGCTCATCGCAAGAAATCCTTCCTTGAGCCGGATGAGGTAGACATCCGCATCCTTGAGGAGCTTGACATCGCCGACGTTGTACTGGGAGGCAGGCCCGCAATCAAGGATGCCAACGTTGGGCAAGATGAGCTCGGAGGCTTCAGGCGTATCGCAGCACACCTCGAGGGCATGGTCGTCCGGGTCGCGGAAATTCAGGTTGTACTCGCCCTGAGCCAGGAACTGGGCACGGTCTACCCAGGCGTCGATCTTGTACTCTTCGATCTTTTCCTGCAGGCGGCGGTACTGGTTCGGCGTCATGTTGAATGCGTGGTGGACGGCGTTCGTGCCAGGCCTGCGCGGCACGATGTCCTTGCCTTCCACGAGCACCAGGAGGCAGCCGGAGTTCATGCGCATGACGCTGTGGGGACGAGTGTCCGCCATCAGTCCGCGCCCGAGGACATCCATCCCCATGACATCGTTGTACCAGTGCTCGGCTCGATCCACGTCGGTCACGCCGAGCACCAGGTGGCTGATACGCTCGACAAATGGCTCCTCGTCGTCCTCAGCGGTGGGGACGTAGCCATGGCCGCCATACTTCGGCAGCGCATCCGATGCGCTTGGCAGCTCTTTTGCCTTCTCCATCTGACGCTTTGTTCGGAAGCCTGCATCCTTTGTCGGCGCCGTCTCCATGCTGGTCCTCCACTCCGTGTCTTTGTTACGCGCTCCGATATACGAGCACTTGTCTGATCAGCGTACGTCCCACTCTTCGATATTCCAGGTAGCGGTGGTTTTTGGCATGGTGTTTCGCTTCACGCCGGTGACCCCATCACGAAAGATGGTGAGCTGGACGTTGAAGTACAGCGGCAGGGCTGGCAAGTCCTCGGATTCGATTCTCGCCAGCTCGCGGTAGAGCGGGCGCTGCTCGGCCGGGTCGATCGCTACGCTGAGCGCGCTCGCGACGCGGTCACGCTCAGCGTTCTGATAGCAGCCACGATTGTCCCCTGTCCATCTTGTCGCCTCGGAGGAGCAGCCGGGGCCGCTGTGACGCGTGATCCAGTACTGGAAGGAGATCGGGAAGGTGGTCGTCATCACGCCGGGGAACGATGCGACGTACTGGCGGTCCTGCGCTTCGCCCGGCGAGAGCACGATCTGTTCGCTGCTTATGCCCATCGACTTCCAGTTGTCAGCGATGATCGCAGTCTCTGGCTCGTAGCCCGCCGTCGTCCATTCGGTGACGCTCGCACGCTGCCCGGTCGAAGTCAGCCACTGCCCATCGCCGCCCCGGCGCCAGCCGGCCTGGGTGAGCAGGTCAGCCGCCTGTCGCTGGTCGTATGGTCCGAGATGGGTGCGTTCCCCTCAAACACCGTGTCCACAATCGCCTTGCGGTCGATGGCATGGAGCAGAGCGCGACGGACCCGGACATCGAGCAGGTCGCGTGGAACGGCGAGATCGGGGCGGAACTGGACTGCCATGGTTCGCCAATGCACCGACTGTGGGATGAGCGAAGGTTTCAATCCGGCGCGCTCCCACTCGTCTTTGACGAAGGTCGCTTGCTGGAAGTCGAGCGTTGCTGGCACGGCGCCATCCAGGGCGCCGCTGAGCAGGTTGGCAACGGCCGTCGGACCGCTGAGAATGAACTTGACCGTGACCGTATCGATCCTGGGCCGGCCCGAGTAGAAGCCGTCATACGCCTTCAGCAGCATGAAGCTCCCCAGCTCCCAGTCCGCAACCCGGTACGGGCCAACGCCGACGAACTCGCGGTTCCAATACGGCAACTGCGTAAATCGTTCCTTGTCCGTCCGGTAGGTGTCTTCCAGGAGGTGCGCGGGCAGCGGGCCGAGATCATCGTCGACGATCGCATTGGCGAACGGGTACGTCTGGGACCAATCGATCACGATCGTGAAGTCATCCGGGGTCTCCATGCGTTCGATGAACTGAGACACCTTGCCGCGACTCAGCGGCAGCTCTGGATCGGTTGTCACGGTGAGGGCGAATGCGAAGTCCCTCGACGTCAGACGGACACCATCGTGCCAGGTGACGTCGCGTCGCAACGCGTAGGTGGTTTGCATCCTTCCATCAGCTCGAACCGTCCAGGTGCCCCGCTCCTGCGCCGGCAAGTCGGCAGCGAGTTGTGGGTGGATGGCGCCGCGATCGTCAAGTGTGGCGAGCTTGCGGTGCACCGCGCCCTGCACATCGCCCGCGCTATTGGGCTGGTTGCCCAGGCCAAGCGAAGTGACCAGCACCTTGGGCTCGGTCTGGATGGCAAAGGCGATGCTCTTGGGCGCGGTGGATTGGGCCGCCGTTCCCGTTTGTGCACTGTCCGATCGGCTCGGGAGCGCGTTGGGCGCACATCCCGCCAGCGTGGTCGCTAACAAAAGGAAAGTCGCGCTGTAACGCCCGCGCATCTTTGTTCCTCCGCCTGAACGACATCATTTCGGAACGCGATGTCTCTGTCATTCTGAAGCCCGCAACCTGAAGGATCCGTGCCCGTTCGAGGCGCGGATCCTTCGCCTGCGGGCTCAGGATGACACCGTCAACCCCACTTTCATGGCTCTCTAACCGCTCGAAATGACGGCGTTTTGCGCCTGGTACGGGCCGAGCACGGCGAGGGCTGCGTTCAGGTGACTCTCGTCGATGACTTTGTCGAGCGGGATCGGTTGAGCGAACAACCCCTCTTTTTGCAGCCATTCCAGATCCGCGCCGATGGCGTGTGTGTTCAAGCGCCCGTTAGGATCCACGCCCTGTGGGACCATCTCGTTCGCGACCTGCTCCGTCGTGTAGCCGGAGCGCGCCGCAAGGATGTTCACGATCTCGTCCTTGTTGCGGTTCTCATCGAAAGCGCCGTAGTAATCGCGCGCTCCC
>JAERMM010000070.1 GCA_016844585.1 Chloroflexota bacterium
GGCGCGTACGCATCGGCCTTCGCGGCGCGAGCGGCCTGGACCGCGGGAATCGACCTCGACACGGCAGCGCTAACGCGGGGGCGCGCTCGCTTCCCGAACATCACGCTGGTGGCCGCGAGCTGCGCCAGCATCCCGTTCGCGGACGGTTCCTTTGATTGCGTGGTCTTCAGCGAAGTCCTCGAGCACATCCCCGCTGAACTGGAAGTGGGTTGCATCGACGAGCTGCGCCGAGTGATGTGCAAGGGAGGCACGCTGATCCTGACCACGCCACATCACGGCACTTTCTGGTGGATTGATCCCCTCATGGCCAAGACGCACTTGCGAAGTCTTGCGGGGCGCCTGCGAGGCAACAACGTCCACCTCAAAGGCCACAAACATTACGACCTGGGTGAGATCGCCGAGCTGCTTACGCCACAGTTCGAGCTCATCCACATCGAGCGGCCCGGTTGGGTGCTTTATCCGCTCGCCTACTGGGGCCACCTGTTGCCCTTCGGCATTGGCGCGCTCCCCATCCTGACGCCGCTCTGGCAAAAGATGATGGACGCCGACTACTCGCGCGAGCATGGAGCGGCTGCGTATAACCTTTGCGTCATCGCCCGGGCCAGGTGAGTCGTCGGGCGAGCGAGCGGTCATGAGAATAGGCATCAACGCGCTGTACCTTCAGCGACCGGCCACAGGAATGGGCCAGCACATCTTTCAACTCCTCAAGGGGCTAGACGAGAACGACGTAGAAAACAGCTACGTGCTTCTCAGCCCACGCTTTCGTCACTCATCCATGGGTCGCTTCCCCCAGCTATCCGATCGCTTCCAAAACATTGAAGTAGTGAGCGCCCTTCGGCGCTTTGGGCAGCGTTTTGAGAGCCTGTGGTGGGAGCAGGCTGGGATCGTGCGGGCCTGCCATAAAGAGAGCATCGATCTATTGCACTGCCCCTACTTCGCGGCTCCGTACTTCCTGCCAGCTCCCACCGTCGTAACGGTTCACGACGTCATCCCGCTCATCATGCCGGAGTATCGAGCGCGGGCTGAAAGCCGCATATATAACAACCTGATTGCTTTCACGGTCCGACGCGCGAACGCGATCATCACCGTTTCCGACTACTCCAAGCGAGACATCGTCCGAACGCTGCACATCCCCGACGAGCGTATCCACGTGATCGGAAACGCGGTGGACGACAGCTACCGCCCCATAGCAGACCGACGGCTGATAGACGCGGTGCGGGACCGCTACGGCATCGGACCGAAGTACATCCTTTACTTCGGCGGCTTCGACCTGCGCAAGAACGTGGACCGGGTTCTACAGGCATACGCGGGGCTGCCCAAGTCGACACGCGACGAATACCAACTCGTCATAGCGGGGCGTCTCCATCTTCTCGGACACCCGCTGTACCCGGACCCGCGCCCGAGAGTGCGCGAGCTGGGACTGGACGAGAATATCGTCGTAACCGGCCAGATCCGCGAGCAGGACAAAGCTCCCCTCTATAGCGGAGCAACTGTGTACGTGTTTCCGTCGCTCTACGAGGGCTTTGGGATACCCGTCCTCGAGGCGATGGCGTGCGGGGCCGCGGTGGTGACATCAAACTCGTCAGCGCTTCCCGAAGTGGTGGGGGACGCGGCACGTCTGGTGGATCCCTACAGCGTTGACGAGATCCGCAATGCGATTGGCGAGCTGCTTGAGGATCCGGCCGCTCGAAACGAGCTGCGCGAGCGCGCGCTGATCCGTGCCCGCGACTTCAGCTGGAAACGTGTCGCCCAGCAAACCCTCGAGGTGTACAAGAAGCTCGCAGCGTGAAGGTCCTCATGTGCTCGAAGGCGCTGGTGGTGGGCAGCTACCAGGGCAAGCTGGAGGGGATCGCCAGGCAAGGCGTCGAGCTTGTGGCCATCGTCCCGCCCTCGTGGCGCGACCGCTCATATGAGATGCGCCTCGAGCGCCTGCACTTGCAGGGATACAAGCTGGTGGTCTCGCCGATTGCATTCAACGGGAATTTCCATTTTTTCTTCTTCCCCGAGCTCGGCCGGCTGATCGATGAGCATCGACCCGACGTCGTGCACGTCGACGACGAGCCATACAACCTCGCAACGTTTCTGGGCGCTTGGGAAGCGCGACGACGACGGATTCCTTCGGTTTTCTTCACATGGCAGAACCTTGCACGTCGCTACCCACTTCCGTTCGCCATCATGGAGCGCTACGTGTATCGCGCCGCTTCCTGGGGGATCGCGGGCACGGACTCGGCTGCCAGGGTCCTTCGGCGGAAGGGGTATCGCGGCGGCGTCTCGGTTATCCCCCAATTTGGGGTGGACACCGACGAGTTCGCCCCATTGGAAGCGAGAGAGCCCTCACCTAGCCTCTCCCACTCCGGTGGGAGAGTGACAGACGATCCCAGGGGATCTCGCGAGGGGCGACCCTTTACGATTGGCTTCGCCGGGCGGGTGGTCCCCGAGAAGGGCCTGGATCTGCTACTGGAGGCGTGCTCGGGTCTGAAAGTGGACTATCGGATCATCATCCTGGGCGACGGGCCAGCACGCCCCGACCTGGAGTGGCAGATCGCGGCGCTGGGAATGACTGATCGGGTTAGGCTCGAAGGGGCCGTAGCCTCGAGTACGATGCCGGACCGCCTGCGCGGGATGGATGTGGTTGTGCTCCCATCGAGAAGCCGCCCGAACTGGACCGAGCAGTTCGGGCGGCTCTTGATCGAGGCAATGGCCTGCGGAATCCCGATCATAGGTTCAACCTGCGGCGAGATCCCGGGCATCGTAGGTGACTCAGGGCTCATCTTCCCCGAAGGGGAAACTGCAGCGCTTCGGAGCGCCATCGAGCAGCTGGTCGGGAATCCGGCGCTGCGTGCGGAGCTCGGCTCACTGGGTCGGAGTCGCGCCCTCGATCGCTTTACGAACGAACGTATCGCCGCGGACACCGTCAATGTCTACAGAACTATTGGTGAAGCCAACCGTCGAGATCAGCGCGGGTGAAGAGCGCGACCATCTCGAAGCCGGCGGCCTCGACCGCTTCGCGGGCGCCCTCCTGGCGATCAATTACGCCGATGATGCGGGTGATGTAGCAGCCGGCAGCGACGAGCGCCTGTGCTGCCTTGATTGCGGACGCGCCGCTCGTCATGACATCCTCTACCACCGCGACCCGATCACCCGGATCGAACACGCCTTCGATTTGCTTGGCTGTGCCGTAGGTCTTGGATTCGCCTCGCACAAAGAGGCATGGCAGGCCCCCGGCCAACGAAGCGGCAACGGCGAGGGCGATGGCCCCCAATTCAGGACCGGCGATGCGCTGCGTCCCAATGGGTACCATTTCCGCGATGAGTGAACCGACCGGCGCCAGCAGGTCCGGACGAGTTTCGAATCGGTATTTGTCGAAGTAATAACGACTATGCCGGCCCGAAGCGAGGACAAAGTCGCCCTCAAGGTAGGCAGCTTCAACCAGCAGGCGGGCCAACTCATCACGATCCACGGTTGCCGACCGCACACGATCCTCCGTCCTACAGGTGGAGAGTACAATTGGGCGCACCCGGAAGGTTCATAGGATAGCTCACATGCCTATTTACGAGTACCGCTGCAACGCATGTGGCCGGCGCAGCCAGGTCTTCTTCCGTTCATTCAGCGCCGCCGAGCGTCAGCCGAGTTGTCCTCATTGCAGCTCCGCCGACATGGGCAAGGTTCCGTCCCGAGTCGCCCGCATCCGATCGGATTCGAGCTATGACGACATGATGAGTGACCCCAGCAGCCTGGAGAGTATCGACTACAACGACCCCAGGCAAGTCGCGCAGTGGGCGCGAAAGATGGGCGAGGCGGCAGGGGTTGACCTCGGAGACGACTACGACGAGATGATCGAGCAGATTGAGAGCGGCACCGACGTCGACGACCTTCCGTTAGACGGGTTAGACGACGACTTTTAGCCCGTTCAGCTGATCAGACGGGCGCTCCACTTTCACCCCCACCCCAACCCTCCCCCATCGAGGGGGAGGGAGTGATTGCTATCCGATCCCCCCGGTCGGGGGAGGGAGTGACTACGCCGGGTGTTCAGGCGTCGGCGAGGGGTTTGAGCTTGCTGCTGCGGCTTGGGTGGCGCAGTTTGCGCAACGCTTTCGCCTCGATCTGGCGAATTCGCTCGCGGGTCACCCCTAACTCAACCCCGATCTCATCCAAGGTATGCTGCCGACCAGACTCCAGCCCGTAACGCAGATCGAGAACCCGACGCTCGCGCGGGCCGAGTGAGTCCAATACGTCGGCAACCTGATCACGCAGCATCGCTCGGGCACCTGCTTCGTCCAGCCCCTCGGCATTAGGATCCTCAACGAAATCGCCGAGCTTGGTGTTCTGATCGTCGCCCACCGGGGACTCGAGCGAAATCGGTTGCGCTAAGACGCCCGATATCTCGCGAACGCGGTCCTCGCTCAGCTCCATCGCCTCACTGATCTCGGTGAGCGTCGGCTCGCGTCCCAACTCCTGCAGGAGCCGCGACGTCGTGTGAGTCATCTTGTTGATCGACTCCACCATGTGAACTGGGATTCGGATCGTACGCGCGTAGTCGGAGATTGCCCTCGTAACGGCCTGACGGATCCACCAGGTGGCATAGGTGCTGAACTTGAAACCGCGTGTGTAATCGAACTTCTCAACGGCGCGCAGCAGTCCAATATTTCCTTCCTGGATGAGATCGGCGAGCGCCAGCCCACGATTCATGTAGCGGCGCGCGACGCTTACAACCAGTCGCAGGTTCGATTCGATGAGACGGCGACGCGCTGCCTCCCCAGCCGAAACCCGCTCGTTCAGCATCTCCATTTGGTCGGCGTCCAGGTTGCCGATCTCTCCGAGCCGCTCGCTCGCCGCCATCCCCGCCTCGAGGGCCATAGCCAACTCGACTTCCTGGGCCCCAGTCAGAAGGGAGACGCGTCCGATCTCACGAAGATAGAGCGGTAGAGCATCGCCCAGCTGATCGGGCTCGCGCGCGGCGTCCGGCGTCTCTACCGTCAGCGGGTCGCTTGTCATGGAATCCGCCAATGGGTCGGTTCCGTCGCTCCGGGTGCGGGAGGGCTTGCCGCCTCCCTCCCCGTGACGGAACCCAGACCCGCGCGACGGGGGACAAGCCCCCGCCCTACCGGATGAGTGACCATCCTCATGACAACCCACTTACCACCAAAGGTCCATATCATTCTGATGAGGGAATCTCACCGTCCAGACTGCCGATGACCATTCCGCTGACCGGCTTCGGGAAGAAGTACGTCGACTTCTCCGGCATCAAGTCTCCGGCGTCGGCCACCGCAAGCACGTGATCGACGGGGGTCCGACGTGCCAGGAAGGCTACGTCAGCCTCGCCGGACAAGATCCGCCGCTCGACCTCGTCGAGACTGCGAGAATACTCCACGTGGCCAGCTTCGGAAAGCGCCGTGGTTCCCTCCAAGAAGAGTTGGTCTACGGCCAGCGTGTGCAGCACTGCGAGGTCGAGACGCCGCCACGCATCCGAATGCGCGCCGGACAACTCCAGCGGCACACCGCTCACGTCCCGTGCCCGAGCCACGAGGGCCAGGCCCAACGAAGGCGCCCAGACCCCGAACGCGGGCCATCCCAACTCGGCCTCAACGGATTCCAGGATTTCGGAGGGCGAGCCACCGTGATCTTCGACTTCCAACCAGCGCTCCAGCGTCCCCCGAAAGGTCACGGGGTCCAGCGGACGGGGCGAGCTGATGACTCGGTGAGTACCCAACACGACCAGACCCGGGTCGGCGCTGTCCACGAGATACGTCATGGCGAAATTCGCAGCGGCGTCTTCCGACCACCCGACTGCCTCCGCGTGGACCTGATCACGGAAGTGCAACGCCGTCTCATATCGATGGTGGCCGTCCGCAATATAGACAGGCTCGCGCGAGAACATCTGCTGCACGTCGTACACAAGAGAGTGCTCGCTGACCGCCCACACCTGGTGGCGAACCCCATCTCCATCGACTGCCTCCATATCTGGCTGCGTTCCCTCGATCGAATCCCATAGACGTCCGGTCGCGCCGCTGCCATCTCTGTAAAGCCCCCAGATAGGGCTGAAATTCGCGCGGCAAGCGCGCATCAATGCCAGGCGGTCCTGTTTTGGCCCTGACAGCGTGCGCTCATGTGGTCGGACTGTTCGAGTATCCCACGCTTCGACGCGCATCGCCGCTATCAGGCCGCGGCGCTCGCGCTCGACGCCCTCGACTCGAAACGCCTGCAGGTACGCGTAATAGGCAGGGACGGAGTCGGGTCGCATGGTCCCCTCGCCCTGCCAGGCACTGAAGGCGGCAGCGGCCTGCTGGTAGCGATCGTGCTCCACATCCGTGGTCGCGAGCTCCAAGCGAATCATGTTCTTCGGATGCTTCTGGTAGAAGGCCTTTTGCTGTTCGGCCGAAATCACGTCATACGGCGGACAGACGAGATTCGTGAGGTCCCTGCCAAATCGAGAACTGTCATACCTGATACCCTTGAAGGGACGCGCATCAGCCACGAGCGCGTCTGCCGCACCGCGACGCGATACCGGTCGGCCGAGTTCGGTCGGCGATGCCTGAGGCTATAATTGCCTCCGACCCCCCCGCGGAGGCCCCCATGCGCTTTGCGGCGCGCGCCGTTCCGTTTCTCATTCTGTCCCTCGCTTTTTTCGCCTGCACCACAGATGAGCCTGCAAGACCTCCAACCGCGATTCCGGTGGCTACGGTGGCACGTCCCGTCTTCGTGACCCCGAGTGTAAGCCCGTCCCCTTCCCCCTCACCAGCAGCACAAGGGGAACTCTATACGGTGCGCGCAGGCGACACACTTACCTCGATCGCCGACCAGTTTTACGGGGACGCCAGCGACTGGCGGCAGATCTTCGAGGCGAACAGGGACCACCTGCCGGGACCAGACGCTCTGGTGGTTGGAACGTCGCTCCGCATTCCAACGCGCACGCCGAGATAGGAAACCCGCTCAATGTCGAAATGCGACCCCACATGGCGTAACACCAGCAGAACGGGTGAGCGACGGTGGGAATCAGGCTTATGCGGACTTGTGATTCTCTTGCTCGCCGCGGGCTGTGGCGTCAATGCGCGCGCCCAGCCGATACCCACAGTCCCACCGCAGCCGACTCCCGACAAGACCATGGACGCGGTCGTCCGCGGATTGGTGACGGTCGTCCTTCCGACGCCCACACCCTCTCGTGTTCCTGCGACGGCAGCGCCGGTCGCGCCAACCATCGCTTCGTCCGCACTGGCGACAAGCCAACCAGCAACCCGCGAGCCCTCCCCGACCGCGGCTCCCTCTCGGCCGCCGACCGAGACACCAACCCGGCAACCACCCACCGCTGTGGCGGTAACACCGTTGGCCGTGGCCTCCGCTGGGGTACCAGCCGCTGCCGACCCAAGCCCGGCGCTACCTACCCTCCAGCCAACAGCAGCCCCGGGCACCGCTCAACCGACCTCGTAGAGCCAGGCGGTAGTGACCTAACCGCCCAACCCCCTTCCCTATGAGGGAAGGGGAGCAGGCCAACCACAGGCCAACTAATGGGAAGGGAAGCAAGCCAAGAACCAGCAGCGTCACCGTTCGGTCACATTCGGGGGGCCAGCGCGCGCACGCGCGAAATGGACTGCGAGGCATTCAACAGCCTGATCAACGGTTTCGACGAGGGTGATGGACTCGGATTCCCACGGCTGCATCGGGAGATGTGTTCGAATGGCGGCAACCACGCCGCGCCAGGCGGTCCCCACCGCCACCAGCGGCTTCCCATTGAAATCGGGTGATTGGATCAGGTTCCATACGAGACAGCACTCCAGCAAGGTCCCGATGCCACCTGTGAGGACAACGTACGCGTCGCCGAGCCTCGCGAGCTTGTCCAGTCGGGCAATCAACGTGTCCAGGACGATCTCATGATCAATCCAGTGGTTCAGCGAGAGCGGCTGGTGGAGGGCGAAGCTTACTCCGATGGTCCGTCCCCCTGCCTCTTTCGCCCCACGGGCAGCGGCTTCCATGGTGCCGTCGTGCCCACCATTGCAGAGCGTCCATCCGCGCTCACCAATGAGCCGCCCAAGCCGCTGCGCCGACCGGTATTCGTCGTCTCCGCGTTTCGCTCGCGAGCTGCCGAATACCGTTACGACCATGTTTGACGCCAGGTCGGACAGGAGGTCCATTGTGCGTCCAGCAGCCTTCACCACCGCGGCGCCGGCCACAATAACTGCACCCTTTTGGGCACTCTTTTGGGCATTGCTGCCCCCTGGATGGTCTGCTATGCTTCACACAATTGTACGCTTGAAGGCGGAGGCACCTGGTGGTCAACATCATCAGCCGACGTGATCTGGAATCGGGCATCAAGCGCGTCCTTTTCGTCGAGCCACAGAGCGGATACTCAACCGGGTTCAACGACACCGTGCGAGTCGAAACGCTGGGACCTGAATACCTGGCCGCCGCTGTTTCCGACACCGTCGAGTGCCAACTTGCCGACCTGCGCGTGTCAGGCGTGGATCTCGAGGAGCACATCAATCGGTTCGAGCCAGACATGATCGCCCTCAAATGCGGCTACACGACGGATGTCCCGGTGGCCGCCGACCTCGCGCGTCAGATCAAGCGTTTGGATCCGTCGCTGCCAATCGTCGTCGGTGGCCACCACATCTCGCTCTCGCCGCAGGACCTTTACATCCCCGAGATTGATGCGATTGTCTACGGCGAAGCGGAAGAGATCTTTCCGATGGTGGTTGAGGAGCTTGGCGCTGGTCGTCGGCTTGATCGAGTCCCCTATCTGCACTACCAGGACCCGGCGGGCGAGTGGCGTACGAGCGTCCCGCAGATCAAGGTCGACAACTTGATCTTGCACAACGACCCGTCGATGAACGACCGTCCTGAGACATTGCGCAGCCTCTGCGACCCGTACCGCGACAGCTACTATTTCCTCTACTACCCGCGGCCATACTCGGTCGAGAGCGCGCGCGGGTGTCGCTACCGCTGCTCGTTCTGCTCCGTCTGGCAGTTCCACCACGGCACCTATAAAGTCGAAGGCTGGGAGAGGACTTTCCGCGAGATCTCGCGGATACCTGACGGATCGTACGTAAACATCGTGGACGATCTGGCCATCCAGGTCATGCCGCAGGAGAACTACAGGGATTCTGACGCGTGGCGCCTCGCCAATGCCCTGATCGAGAGCGGCAATAAGCGACGATTCTGGATGCAGTGCCGCGCGGACAACATCGTTCGAAACAAGGAGCTGTACACGCGGTGGGCCGAGGCTGGGCTCGATATGGTCCTCGTTGGACTCGAGTCAGACGATCCTGTCGAGCTGAAGCGAGTCAACAAGGGTTCGCGAGTCAACGTCAACGAGGACTCGATTAACTTCCTGCACAGCGTCGGGATCAAGCTGTGGGGGGCCCAGATCATCTTCGCCGATTGGCTGCACGACAAGTTCGACCACCTGACCGAATACAACCAGCGGCTCGGAATCGAATGTCCTCAATTCACCATCCACACACCACTGCCCGGTACCGTGGACTGGCACAAGTACAAGGACCAGCTGATCACCACGGAGCGCCAGTACTTCGACTTCCTCCACCCGGTCCTGCCGACTGCGCTACCCATTCACGAATTCATCGAGCGCTATGTGCAGCTCTACCGGGACTGCCATATGCCTCTGTCCGAACTGAAACGGATGATCCACATCGGGCAGGTGCCGCGAGAGGGGGTCATAACGTTCTTGAAGAAGTTCCGCCATCTGCTGAACCCGGAAACCTATCAGAGCGCCATCGATCTTCACGAGCGATGGGCGAGGTCGACCGCGGTCGCATAGTGGGCACTGTCGGCTCGACACCACGGTATCACGGGCTATTGCCCCGCGATGACTGGTTTGATACCCTGTTGCAAACCAGAGCGCTAGCGGTCCGTCCAGCAGAGCGCAGAAGGCCGAATGACAGCGATCGCATCGCAGAAGTTCATCAAGCTAGGCCATCCTAGCTACGTTTGGCGAAGAGGCCAGGAGCGCAGGCTCGACCTGATTCGCCGGTACGTGCCCCTAGAGGGCCGACGCATTCTTGACGTGGGCTGCGGAATCGGCACGTACGTCACCAGGTTCCGTGAGTTCTCGGACGACGTTTATGGCGTTGACATCGATGAAGACAAGGTGACGATGGCGTCCAGGCGCCTGAAAAACATCTTTCACGCACCGGCCGAAAAGCTCCCGTTCGCGGACAATTCGTTCGACGTCGTGATGCTTCACGAAGTCATCGAGCATGTGGAAGACGACCGCGAAAGCATTCGCGAGGCGGTCCGCTGCCTCCGTCCAGGTGGGCAGGTGGTCATTTTTGCGCCAAACCGGCTCTATCCATTTGAAACCCACGGGTTCTTCGTCGGCAAGAAGTTCGTGTTCCGCCTCCTTCCCCTCATCAACTACACGCCGGACTTCATTCGCAACATCTTTTGCCACCACGTTCGCATCTACACGCAACGAGGGATCAAGCGACTGTTCGATGGGCAACCGGTCGGCCATCGGCCAGTTCTTGCAGCGTGCGACTACATTCGCGGAGGCCACTATGCTTCGGGCGTTCGGAATCTCTCATTTCATCGTCGCACGCAAAACGCCCACTGCCTAAGCACGGTGGAGGCTGGCAAGGCTGCCTATGGGCCCTGATACACTGGACCCTCACGGTCCCGCTGCGTGGATAGTCCGAAGGGAGCCCTGATGGATCTCAAGCTCCAGATCGGACATGCGACCGACACTGGAATGCGCCGTGACCACAACGAGGACTGCCTCGGAGTGTCGCGCTCGAAAAACGGCGAGCCCGACCCGCGGGGCACGATTCTCGTCGTAGCGGACGGCATGGGCGGCTATGCAGCGGGGGAGGTTGCAAGCAACCTTACCGTCACCACGATTATCGACTCCTATTTCGGCTTCTCCGCCGGCGGCGTGGCTGATGGGCTGAGCGCAGCACTGAAGAAAGCGAACCAGGTGGTCGTCGAGGCAGCAACTGAGGACACTGAACGAGCCGGGATGGGCGCCACGGCGGCGGTGGCGCTGGTGCTTGACTCCGAGCTGTTCGTGGCGAACGTGGGCGATAGCCGGGTGTACCTGATCCACGATGGGGAGCTGCAGCAGATCTCCCACGATCATTCCTGGGTCGCCGAACTGGTCGCGGTCGGGAAAATTACGCCCGAAGAGGCGAAAGTCCATCCGATGCGCAACGTCATCACGCGATCCATCGGCGGTCGTCCGCAGGTGGAGATCGAGACCTATCCTCCCCAGCCGCTCGTGCATGGCGACGTTATCCTGCTCTGCTCGGATGGCCTCTGGGGTATGGTCCCGGGTGAACAAATACGGCGCATCATCGAGTCACTGCCACCGCAGCCGGCCGCCGACGCGTTGATCGCAGCCGCCAACCAGGCCGGCGGCCATGACAATATCACCGCTATCGTCTGCAGGATCCTTGGCAGCCCCGAGGATACGGAGGACGACGCCACGGAACAGGTCGATCTACTTGAAGTGCAAAACACGGAACCGATGCCGCAACTGCAGCTCTGAGCCGGTGAATCTCGTTTTCGGCGCAACCGCCATAATTGCAAGGCGAGCCCGACACGAGCGCCACGGAGGCCAATGATGTTTTGTCCAAACTGCAAGACCGAAAACGCAACTGGCACGCTATTTTGCACCCACTGCGGACGGTCGCTTGCGCGCTTCTCGGCCGACGTTCCACAGATGGTCTGGCAGGCCCAGGACGGAACGACTCAGTCTTTCGTCGTAAGCGGTGCCATAACCATCGGCCGCTCGGCGGGCAGCGACATCGTAATTCCGGATTCGGCCATGTCGCGCCAGCACGCCCGTGTGGAGATTGATGCCGGCGGCGCCAGGATCAGCGACCTCGGCAGCTTGAACGGCGTCTCGGTCAATGGCGAGCGAATCAGCGAGCCCTACCCGATCGCTGGCGGGGATCTCATCCGCATCGGCCACACGATCTTCACCTTTGAGCCAGCGGCGACTCCCCCAGAGGCTCGTTCAACCATGCCGATGGAGGCGATCGATGACCCCGGAGCCAGCCCTGGCGAGAACCCCAGCTTGCCAACAGTCGCCATGGGCAATGACAGCGAGGAAGTACCGGACGCGGGCGGCGAGGAAGTTTCGGACGCTGCCGCTGAGGAAATCCAAGACGCCAGCGACGACGACCGCACAGTGCTGGGGCCGGGTGGGACCGAATCGCCCTTTGCCGCTGTGCAAGAGGCCCCAATCGCCGGCTACCTGATCAATGATGCGCTGCGTGTGCCAATCCGCGCGGAGCTTTCGGTTGGACGCGCCGAGGGGAGCGATCTGCGCATCGAAAGCGACCGCTCGATGAGTCGCAACCATGCGCGAATCGAGGTTCTACCGGATGGCATCCACCTGGAAGACCTGAACAGCGCCAACGGCACATTCCTCAACGGCGCGCGCCTGACGGGACAAGCGATGCTGACCAACGGCGCCGAGATCCGCTTTGGAGCATCGACGTTCCGCTTCGAAGCAAACGCTCCAACCCAACCGCCTGCTCCAGCGGGAGTCGATCTGGGGACAGAGGCGATCGTCGCAGTTCAGGAGTCCGATGTGGACTCTGGAGCCACGATCATCTCCGCTTTGGATTCCGGGGCCACCATGATCACAGACATGGACTCCGGGGCCACCATGATCGCGGAAAACATTCAGGAGCAGACCCTTCAAGGAAGCGAGGCGGACCTCTACCTCAGGGAAGCACAGCTCGCCGAGTAGCTGAAGCCAAGGACCAGCATCGACTGGTTGTGAACTTTGGGCCAGAGGCTGGCGCCGAGTTCCCTTTGACCGATGACGTTACGGTCATCGGTCGCTCCTCAGCCGACGCGGACTACGGCATCCAGCTCAACGATCGCGCCGTGTCTCGTCCGCACGCGAAGATCGTGCGGGACGGCGCGAGCTTTGTCATTCACGACCTCGAGAGCGCGAACGGCACGTGGCTGAACTACACCGAGGAGATCAGCGCACCTCGGAAGCTCGTCGATAACGACCTCCTGAAGCTCGGCAAAACGACGCTGATCTATCGAGTGCCGGCTGCAATCAGGCCCGCCGAAAGGGAAGTGACACTCGACCCGCTGGTCGGGCAGATCATCACGTTTTTCACGCTGAAGGGTGGAGTTGGCACAACCTCGCTTGCAGTGAACCTGGCCACGCTGCTGCGCAGTCTTACCAGCCAGTCGGTCCTGCTGATCGACCTGAGCACTGAACGCGGGGCCGTGAGCGTCCACCTGAACCTCACTCCAAAGCTCACCCTTGCCGATCTGCCCGAGGACCCCTCGTTGATCGACATAGACGTGTTGGAGTCGCTCATCTTGCACCACCCATCGGGCCTCGACATTTTGGCCGCTCCGCCGTCTCCGCAGACAGCGGAGCTAGTCA
>JAERMM010000293.1:0-3674 GCA_016844585.1 Chloroflexota bacterium
GGTTGTGGAAATGGCGTTGGCACCGTCCCTGATCATGCGGTCGACGCCGTCGCGAAGGTTACCAACGTCGATGGTGTTGGTTGCGCTCGCGTCGGTTGCGTCCGGCGTTGCGAACGCGGGCATCATCGCCATCAAGCCGCCGAGTTCGTCCGCTCTATACATCAAGGTTCTCCCTTCTTCGCTCTGGACACGGATTCCTCGCTACGCTTCGGAATGACACGAGGTAGCAAGATCAGTTCGCCGATTCCTCTCGGTACAAGCCGAGCGCTTGCATCGCGGGACGATCGGTGATGGAGTAGAGGACCGCGTCGTCGCTGCTGTGAGTCTCATGCGCGTGCCAGATCCACGGCGGGATCATCAGCACATCACCCTGTGACCACGCGATTCGCTCGTTGTCCGCCAGCGTCGCCCCTTCGCCGCGGAACACGTGGTAGAAGGTCGTGCTATTGTGCCGGTGCGCCCGCGCCCTGAATCCGGGCGGCATGAGCTGGATCTCACAGGCCATCGTTGGCAGCGTCGGCCCGCCGGTCAGCGGGTGAGTGTACGTAAGATGAAGGCCGTCACACGGATCTCCCTCCAGCTCCGCTTCTTTCAGCGCACGCAGCGTCTCGTAGGTATCCCTCCAGCGGTAGTGGTGTGGCGGCGGAACCAGGAGACCGCCGTTCGATCCCACGGGCCGCGCAGCAGCCGCGAGCATTGCTGTGTACCCTGGCGGGCGGTCGACCACTTGCTGGCCCTGCGTGTAGCGCTCGTTGATCTCGACGCCGAGGCCGACGAGCCCCATGTCGAGTCCGTCCAGCCAGACCATAGGCTGATCGCTGCCATTGTAGTGATCGTGCCAGCTCCAGTTTGGCGTCGTGACGAGATCGCCCTCTTCGACCTCGATAGGCTCGCCGTCCACAATGAACGTTGCGCCTGGGGCTGCCCGAAGCACGAAGCGGGTCTCCGATTTGAGGTTGCGGTGGGCGCGCGTGCGCTCCCCGGGCATCAGCGACTGGATGCCCAGCGACACCGGCGTCGCGCGGCCATTCATGCTGGGGTTCCGCAGCCCGAGATTGCGCATCTCGGTCATCTGCATCGGAATCATCTCGGAGGCCGACATGATGCCGCGATCGATGTCCCCGCCTTTCCAGATGAAGGGCCGCGCGGCCTCCGAAGCCGCGCCGCGCCGGTCCCAGTAGGCGCCCATGTGATGCTCGACCAGCCACTGGTTGAGCTCGTCTACGCTGCCGAAGGACGTGCTCATACCGCCGTCCCTGCCCTGGCCGGTTCTGCCTCACGGGGGTCGGCGAACTCCTGGCTGAGACGGAAGAACTCGATTGCATTGCCGGCGAGCATCTTGTAGCGCTCATCCGCCGGCGTGCCGTCGAATATCTCGTCCACAACCTCCATGGAGTTTGGCCAGTCGCCGGCGGCGTGGGCGAAGTCGCTCCCCCACAGGAGTGCGTCCACTCCGATGTCGTGCCGCATTCGCACGCCGAATGGGTCCTTCATGAACCCCCAGAGGCTGTGCCTGGTGAGGTACTCGCTGGGTCGGCGGGGGAGCGGCTCGAGGCCCCAGTCGCGCTCGGCCCAGTAGCGGTTGCGCTCGTAGTTGTCGTCGATCTGTGAAAGGCAGTAGGGCAGCCAGCCGATCTGTGTCTCCGCCCAGTAGACTCGCAGTGTCGGGAAGCGGTCGAATACGCCGGCGAACGCGAGCTGCAGCGGGGCGATGGCATTCTCACTGGCGAATCGGACCATCAGGTTCACGGGATCACGTCCAGGGCCCGCGTTCTTCGGGGGGCGCTTGTACTGGAAGACCGGCCCCTCACGAACGAAGCGCGTCGTGCCTCCCTGGGTGTGCGCGGTGATGGGCATCCGCATCGAAAGAGCTGTGTGCCAGAAGCGGTCGTCGTCGGGAGACGGATATCCCTTGCCGTTTGGGAATGCGTACAAGCACACACCCTTCAAGCCGACTCTGGCGCAAAACTCCATTTCGTCGATGGCGTCGTCCACTCCTGTGGTCGGAAGAACCCCGATCGCCAGCAGCCGATCCGGCGCGTAGGCGCAGTACTCCTCTCCGAGAAAGGAGTTGTAGGCGCGAACCATTGCCCGATAGGGCTCGTCGTCCTTGATCCCGCGCCAGAGGTTCGGGTAGACAGGGTGGGTGTACATCACCTCCGCGTCCACGCCATCCTGGTCTTGCTCGCGCAGCCGCTGGTCTGGAGCTCCGGTCCCGGGCCCGTCGTAGGTCACGCCTAACAGGTCGTGCTTGTCGTACGAGGTTCCGGTGATTTGCAGGCCCGGCGTGTGGGGTGGGCGGTTCTCGACGAGGAGGCCGTCGTCGCCGTTGGCAAGCTTGACCAGCCTGGGCGCTCGATCGCGCCATCGCGCCGCTACTCGGGCGGTCCAGCGCTCTGGCACGAAATCGCAGTGTGAGTCTCCGGATATGATGTGGTACTTACGGACCATGCTTCCTCCGACTGCTTGGGATCCCCGCCTCTCCTGCGCGGGCGACCGCCCTGGGGGTGGCTATTTCCAAGCCCACTGGTGGATGTTCCAATAGAAGGTGCCATCGGGTGGCGTCGTTTGCGGGCCCTGTAGGCTGGCAACGTGGGCGATGGTTTCGAAATTGAAGTACATCGGGCCGGCGGGCAGTTGCTCGTTGACGATGCGAAGCATGTCCACCATGAGGCGGCTCCGCTCGTCGCGGTCAAGGGTGATATTCCAGCGGTTGTACAGCTCCTCGTGCTCCGGATACACCCAGCCCATCTTGTTGGTGCCGCTCCAGCGGTTCTCCGGGGCGGCCGCTCTCGATCCGAGGATCCGCTGCTGGGCCAAGTCGGCAGCGGCTCCGCCCGTGAAGTTGGTCCGCATCGCTGGGAAGGTCGCCTTCGCCTCGTCCGATTGTTGAATCTGTTGGTCGGAGAGAAGCTTGAGCTTCGCCTCGATGCCTGCCTTCGTGAGGTAGTCGGCGATGACGGTGGTCTCCTGGCCGTCCTGCCCTTCGGCGATACCGAGCAACTCCGCGGAGAACCGCCCCTCGGTAGGACTGACAAATACGCCATCGGCCCCTTTCGTGTAGCCGACGTCGGCCAGGAGCTGCTCTGTTTGACGGAGATCGAATGGGTACTTCCGCGCTACGCGGTCGATGTCAGCCCAGAAGCTTACCGTTGGAGGCGCCATCGTCTCTGCCACGATGCCGTCAGCCCCGAGCAACGCCTCGGTGAGCGCTGGGCGATTGATCGCGTGCAGGATCGCGCGGCGCGTTCGAACGTCGAGGATCGCCGGTGGGCTCGCGTAAGCCGCACGGTGCTGGAAGGTCAGATAACGCAGATTGCGTGGGTCGAGCAGCAGCACGCCGTCGGAGCCCCACTGCTGCTTGAGGGTCATCGCGTGCTGGTACTGGATGGTCGAATCCGTGGTGAGCTGGTTGTCGCCTGATAGAAGGCGGGCCACCGCAGCGTTCGGATCGCTGGTCCACGTCACTCTGATGCGTTCGATCCTGGGCTTGCCAAGCGCGTAGTTGGCAAACGCCGAAGCGTCGATGTAGGCGCCGCGCTCCCACCGATCCAGTTTGTACGGCCCTATGCCGACGTGCTCCGTCGTCCAGTAAGGGTGGCTGCCGAACGCGTCCGGCTGGCCCTCGTTCAGCGCGGCCTCCAGGATGTGGCTTGGCAGCGGTATCAGCAGTG
>JAERMM010000293.1:3700-4813 GCA_016844585.1 Chloroflexota bacterium
TGGAGAGCCGGCATCGCGATAGAGCCCCTTCCATTTGATCGCGACGGTCTGGGGGTCAGGCGCCGTTACGGCGTCGATCCAGCGGTGCTCGACCGGAGAGATACCGGACACCGAGAGACCCCAGTCGATTCTGGCCTGGTTTGCGCGCTGACTGAAGACGAAGTCGTCCGCCAGCAGTGGAGATCCATCGTGCCACGTAAGGCCGCGGCGCAGCGGATACGCCGTCTCCATTCGGCCGTCGGCGAGAATCTGCCAACTCGGCGCTCCAAGCTCTGGGAGCCGCTCGGCGAGAACCGGAATGGCGATTTCGCGGTCGTTCTTCTCGCCAAGCTGCGTACCGAACATGGCAACGGTGATCCGGTTCAGCGTGGAGGCCGAATCGGTCAGATCGACCGGTTCGACGCGAATGACTATCGCCAGCGTTCGACCTGGAGACGGAGCCGGTTCAGCCTGAGACTGGTCGACCCCGCGAGCTGGACGCGGAGACGGCGCGCATGCGACAGCCAGCACTGCCGTGATCACCGACAACAAAAGAAAGCGAGGATGTCCTACGCTGCTCATGTGGGCCTCCCGTTCTTGATTCCATAAAGCGCCGCGACGTTGCTCCACGCCTAATCTCCGCCGGCCTCCTCTTCGTAGAGGCCGAGCGCCCTGATCGCGGGCCAGTCGCAGATCGAAAAAAGGATCGCGTCCTCGCTCGCTCGATTCTCATGTCGATGGGTTGCCCAGGGAGGGATGACGAAGATGTCGCCCCTTGACCACTCAATGGCTTCGCTGTCGATCACCGTCGCTCCCTCGCCTCGGAAGACGTGATAGATGGTCGTGCTATTGTGCCGATGCGAGCGCGAAGGCACGCCGACCGGGTGGAGCTGAATCTCACAGGCCATGGTGGGGAGCGTAGGCCCGCCATCCACCGGGTGGGCGTACGTGAGATGGTAGCCGTCGTGTGGGTCGGGGGGCGTATCGCTCGCCCTCAGGGCCTGCAGTGTGGCGTTAGTGTCTTTCCACGGGTAGCGGAACGGTGGGGTCCGGTGCGGGCTCTTGAGCCACGACGGGCGAGCGCCGCCAAAGACTTGCTGTGAGAACCCAACGGTCTTGTCTCGCGGCTGCTGC
>JAERMM010000071.1 GCA_016844585.1 Chloroflexota bacterium
GGCGCCGGCGGCCTCAGCATGCACATCCGTCTCGCCGACAACCAGATGCAATGCCACATCAGCGACTTCCCACCGGGCACGTACAAGAAGGCGCACAAGCACGGAGTCGGCGCGTACGTCGTCCTTCTGGGCGGTGTGGGTTATTCGCTGCTGTGGTTCGATGGCCAGAAGGAGCCCTTGAAGGTTGATTGGAAGGACGGCAGCGTGCTCTGCCCGAAGGCGATGGAGTTCCACCAGCACTTCAACACCGGATCGACCCGCGCGCGCTATCTCGCGCTGCGCCTCGGCTCGCTCGAGGGCAGCGGCAACGAGCAGTGGGCAGGCGAGCTGCCCCGGAGTACCGTCAGCATCGCCGAGGGGGGCTGGCAATACGACTACGAGGATCAGGACCCAAAGATACACGAGCTGTACGAACAAGAGTGCGCCAAAAACAGCTCGACAGTCCTGCAGCCCCGGCCAATCTACAAGAAGTAATAGAGCCCTTTCACCACGGTGGCCACCATTCCGCTCCCCCCTTGCCCTGAGGAGGAAGGCTGGGGAGAGGGTAATCCTCGTGGCCGGAGACACGGAACACCGCCAGAGAACTGAGGGGTAGCGCAGATGGAAGCAACGAGCACGAAGCGCAAGGCGCTCACCGCCTACGAGCGGTGGCGCGAGCAAGAGGGCGTCCCGATCTACGAGGCCTACTACGTCAAGGACCTCTATAAGCTCGAGCTTGGCCCATGGGCACGAAAAGGCGGAGCCGGTGCCTACGTCAACCTCGGACGGCAGTACGAGGACGACTGCATGGTGATGGAGATCGCCCCAGGGGGGCAGCTCAACGAGGACCATCACATGTACGAGGCGCTCATCTTCGTGTTGTCCGGCCGCGGCGCCACCACTGTCTGGGGTGAGGGCGTGCCGAAGCGCACGTTCGAGTGGCAGGCCGGAAGCTTGATCAGCCCTCCGCTCAACATGCACTATCAGCACTACAACGGCAGTGGCTCGGAAGCGGTTCGCCTCCTGGCCGTGACGCGCCAGCCCAAGATTTTCGAGCTGTATCGCAGCGCCGACTACATTTACAACTGCGACTGGACCTTCAAAGACCGTTACGCCGGCCAGGACGACTACTTCACCGATCCCGGCCAGCGCGTCAAGCGGCTCTTCTGGAAGACCAACTTCGTGCCAGACGTGCGGACGTTCGCGCTCGAGGAGTATCCGGAGCGCGGGCCCGGCTTCAACATGAAGTTCCTGATGTCTGAGAACAGCATGGTGGCCCACGTCTCCGAGTTCCCGATCGCCACTTACAAGAAGGGCCACCGCCATAACGCCGGCGCCCACGTCATCATCATCGGCGGTCAGGGTTACTCGCTGCTGTGGTTCGAAGGCGAGAAGGAGCGCACCCGCGTCGACTGGAAGGATGGCGCCATCCTCTCCCCCGGAGACAGCATGTACCACCAGCACTTCAACACGGGAACTACACCCGCGCGCTATCTGGCGCTCCGTCTTGGGGGGAACCCTGAGGCCTATACGCGTCCAGCGGACGAAGAGTACTGGGCGGAGCGGGCGATCCGCCAGATCGAGTATGAGAACGAGGACCCGTCGATCCGCGCCGAATACGAGGCCGATCTCGCCAAAGTCGGCCTGAAGCTGCAGGTCGATGAGGACAACTATCGAATCGCCGATACCGTCGCGAAGGTGCGCAGCGGCGAATTACGCTGAACCCCATTGTCATCCTGGGCAAGGTGAAGGATCCGTGGCCTCATTTGACGTATGGATTCTTCGGGCTACGCTCTCGGAATGACTGCGTCTGTGCCTGATGCACTACCACGACGGGATGGCTCACAGCCACGACTTCGACGATCCCGCCCATGAGCACGAGCTAGCCAGCGAGTTCGAGCGCATCCATGGCCTGCGCTACATCGAGGGCCGCGAGACCTTCGAGCTGAACAGCGTGGGCATCGATATCGGCTCATCGACGTCCCACCTGATGTTCTCGCGGCTGGTCCTGGAGCGCGTCAGCGAGACACTGTCGAGCCGCTTCGAGGTCGTCGAGCGAACGGTGACCTACGCGTCTCCCATCCTCCTGACTCCTTACGTCGACGGCACGACCATCGACGTGCATGCTCTCGGCCAGTTCATCGACGAATCGTACGCGGCAGCGGGCGTAGAGCGCGACGGCGTGGATGCCGGCGCCGTCATAGCGACCGGCGAGGCCGCGAAGAAAGAGAACGCCGAGGCGATCGTCGCCCTCTTCGCCGAGCAGGCAGGCAAGTTCGTCTGCGCCACCGCCGGTCCCAACCTCGAAGCGATGATGGCTGCCTACGGCTCCGGCGCCGTTGCTCTTTCCGCCGCTACCGGCAAAACGGTGCTCAACGTCGACGTCGGCGGAGGCACTACCAAGCTCGGCCTGGTGCAGAATGGCAAAGTGACCGAGACGTTCGCCATCAACGTCGGAGCGCGGCTCGTCGCAGTCGACGAGGGGGGCCGCGTCACACGCATCGAGGACGCGGCCCGCATCGTGGCACAGCACCTAGGCATCCCGTTCGCGATGGGCCAGCGGCTGAGCGCCGAGACGCGCCGAGCCCTGGCTGAGCAGCTCGCTGATTGCGTGGCTGAGGCCGTGGCGCGCAAGGGATTCTCACACCTGGCGGAGCACCTGCTCCTCACCGAGCCGCTTCGCTACACCGGCCCACTGGACGCCATCACCTGCTCGGGCGGTGTTGGCGAGTACATCATGGGCGCCGAGACCCGTGGCTTCGGCGACCTCGGGCCGCAGCTCGGCGCGGCCATTCGCAGCCGCCTGGACGCACTGGGCGTCGAGATCGCGCCGTCCGTTGCTCGCATCCGCGCCACGGCTATCGGCGCGGCACAATACACGCTCCAGGTGAGCGGCACCACGATCTACATCACCGACCCGTCGCTGCTGCCGCTGCACAATCTCCAGGTCATCGCGCCACACCTGCCCCATGTCCTGACCGTCGATGGAGTTGCCGACGCCCTGCGCACCGCGCTGCGCCGCGGCGATGTGGACGGCGGCGACCAACCGATCGCCATCGCGATCCACTGGGATCGCGAGCCAGCCTATCGTTCCATGCGCGCTCTCGCGGACGGCATCGTGGCGGGCCTCGAAGCCCATGGGCGCGCCAGCGGGCCGATCGTCCTTGCCTTCGACGGCGACGTCGGTGGAATGGTCGGCAGCATCCTGGCTCGCGAAGCTCGTCCTGGCTCAGCCGTTATCTCGGTGGACGAGCTGCGCCTCTCAGACTTCGACTACATCGACATCGGCGCCGAGATCAAGCACGTTCGCGCGGTCCCGGTCATCATCAAGTCGCTGATCTTCCGCCCGGAGCAGCCACACACCCACGAAGCTGACCACGAGGCGCTACACCGCGCAGGCAGGCGCCACGGGGCCTATCTCAAGCGAAGACCCGCCCGAGGTCGATGCGGAGCTGTGGAAACAGCGCGGGGACAAAGACGGCGGGCGCTTCGACCTTACGTTCCTGATAGCGGCTGTCGGTACCGAGCACGCACTCGATGAGCGTCCGCCCATCCGCATCTGCAATCCAGTAGTGCCCGACGCCTAGCTCAGCGTAGATCCGCTGCTTTGTGGTGAGATCGTAGTCCCTCGTGCTGGGCGAGAGCACCTCGACGACGAGATCGGGGATCGTGTGTATCCATCCATCGAGGGGTACGCTGGCGACCTTTTCTCCCAGGAACACCATGATGTCAGGCGAGATGTAAACGTCACGGTCCGAGACGATGAGATCCGTATCCTGAACGACGAGGCCCAAACCTGTCTGGTGAACGTGCTCAAAGAGTCGGATGGCGAGGTGCGTGCCGATGATCTGGTGACGTGCGCGCGGGCGGGGCGACACGTAAAGCACCCCCTCGACAATCTCATAGTCCTGGTCATCGGGAAGCTGCTTGTAGTCGTCGAATGTGAGCCGACGGCGGATGACCTCTCGCGGCATCATCACCATTGAGTGTTCCCTCTGTGAAACCCCTGGGTCTGTCTACGAATCACAGTCAAATTGTATTGCGACAGCGAGAGAGCCGCGGTCTCGCGTCCGTGGCCAGGCGGTTAGGCTGGCGCGGCGATCCCCAACTCGCGGTGCGCTTCGTGAAGGGGCCCGAGGTCCAGAACGTCGTCTGTATCGAACGAGTCGGGGATGAGATGGTTGCGCTTCGACTCGTCGACGATCAGCTCGATGCCGTCACGCGGCAGGGATAGGTCGATGCTGCCCCGCTCACGCCAGCCCGCGAAGAGACCGTCGAACGACTGACGGTCATGCTCCTCCGTGAGGAAGCCGCTCTCTACAACGATCTCCTTGAACTGGGTCGCGTTGGCCGGGTTCAGGATCCACGCCCAACCGCGCATCATGCCCCGCAAAAATCCGCGCAGCAGATCCGGGTTCGCGGCGGCGAAGTCGCTATTGGCGGCGGTCACGCGGTCGTGGCGGGACGGGTACAACACGCGCAGGTCGACGAGCATCGGGTAGCCCGCGTCCACGAGCCCGCGCCATGCCGCCGTGGAGGCCAGGATCGCTGGACCATAGCGCCCTTCGGTGAACGCCACGGTCGCGCCGCGGGTGTCGTGCATCGCCATGCCTGAGTAGGTGATCTTCACGTCCACTTCCGGGTCGATGCCGCTGTCCTGGAGCACCTGGCGCAGCATGATGTCGTTCGCGCCTCCAACGTCGCTGGTGCACAGCGTGCAGCCCTTGAGGTCCTGGATGGAGCTCAGCCCACGCTCGCCGATGAGCACGAACGCGTGCGTGCGTCGCCGCGCGGCGATGATGCTGACCGGTTTGCCGTTGCTGCGTGCTTGCAGCAGGAAGCGCGTCTGCGGATCGATGGCCAGGTCCACCTGGCCGCTTGCAAGCAGATCGACCTGCACTCGCTCGCGGTCGAGGAGCGCGCCGGACTCCTCGTCAAACGAGATCGCCTCGACGTCGGTCAGGCCTTCCTCGGCGAAAATGCCCAGGTCCATCGCCGCGAGCGCAATGCCAACGTGGTTCCACTCCGCGTGCGCCGCGCTGATCCGCACGTGTTGGCCCGACTTGCCGGCGCCGCCGGTCGTCTTCATCCAGGTCCTGGGCTGCATGAGCATGCGACGCCTCCAAATCAGTCGGCGTAATCATACCCTCAGGTTTTCGCTACCGCTTTGCCACGGGAATCATCATCTTCAGGGCTGTGTGCGTGGCCGAGAAGCTGACGACCTTGACGTCGACCAGTCCCGCCACCTTGCCGTACTCGATGACGTCGATCTCTCGAATCTCCTTGCGGCCCTTCGGGTAGACCACCCAGATTGACCCGTGGCGTTTGATCGAATGCTGAAGGGGTCCAACTGAGCCAAGGTCCTCTCGGCGCTCAACCAACACGAGTATGAAGTCGCACTCATTCGGCGCCGATCCAACCGAGACGTTGTCGCTCCGCTCGCGGAGTTGGGCGAGGAACTCACCGTCGGCAACACCCAGAACCGCGACGGCGGCGTCCGGCTTCACACCGAGTTTGTCGATAAGCGGATTCGGATAACGGATGCGGAGCGCCCAGGCCTCGGCCTGCTTGCCGAGATCGAGAACCAGCTCGCCTGCCGAGAACGTGACGCTCAACTCGCCGCGGCTGGCCGCGTAGCGCTTGACGTCGCCGATTGGAACGACGACTTCGAAATCGCCGCTGAAGCTCAGCTCGCGCTGTGGATCAAGGACAGCCCGTCCCTCGGACGACTGCCCACGGTACCGTGCGGTGCATTGGGTTTCGATTGTTGCCACCGACAGCCTCCGACGCAGGTCCGCTATTGTACGGAAGGGAAGAAACTCACCCCCTCCTCCTCGACGGGGGAGGGTTGGGGTGGGGGTGAACCCCGCGCCCGTCAACGACGGCGAAATCGCAGTGCATCTACTTACGTGGCGGCGGATCCGCCAGATCACCCCGCGGAGGTGCCGTGCCGTCCTACGACGTGGCGATCATCGGCGGAGGCATCGTTGGCCTGGCAGCGGCTCGGGAAATCCTCCAGCGTGCGCCCCAGAAACGAATCGTCGTTCTCGAAAAAGAGTCGTCTATCGGCCGTCACCAGACGAGCCACAACAGTGGCGTCATTCACTCCGGCATCTATTACACGCCAGGCTCGCTGAAGGCGAGGCTGTGTGTGACGGGTTCGGCCTCGCTCATGCGCTACTGCGAAGAGGGCGGGATACCGTTCGAGCGGCGGGGCAAGGTAATCGTCGCCACCCATGAGTCTGAGCTGCCACGCCTGGCGGAGCTGCACCGCCGCGCCATGGCTAATGGTGTGTCCGACGTCGAGCGCATCGGACCGGAGCGGATACGCGAGATCGAGCCGCATGCAGTTGGCATCCAGGCGCTCTGGTCGCCCAACACCGCCGTCGTCGACTTCGCGCGAGTCGCTGCCGTTTATGCCGACGACGTGACGTCGAGCGGTGGCGAGATCCTGACCGAGCGAGAGGTTCGCGGCATGCGCTCTTCCGCCACAGAATCGGTGCTCGAAACCGATGGGGGCGACGTTGCAGCCCGATTCGTCGTTGCCTGCGCTGGGCTGCACGCCGACCGGGTGGCCGCGATGAGCGGCGCCTCGCGGAGCCCGCACATCGTCCCGTTCCGTGGCGACTACTACGTTCTCCGCCCCGAGCGGGAGCACCTGGTGCGCGGGCTGATTTACCCGGTGCCCGATCCGACGTTCCCGTTCCTCGGCGTGCATTTCACACGACATATCGACGACGAGGTATCGCTGGGCCCGAACGCGGTGCTGGCGTTCGCGCGCCAGGGCTACCGTCGCACCGATTTCGCCCCCGCCGATCTCCTCAAGGTCCTCTTGCTCGGCGGCTTCCGACGACTGGCCCTGCGCTACTGGCAGGTCGGCGTAGCAGAGATGTGGCGTGACGTGAACAAGAGCGCGTTCGTAAAGGCGCTGCAGCGCTACGTCCCCGAGCTGCAGGTTTCCGACGTGCTGCCAGGCCCCTCCGGTGTGCGGGCTCAGGCCCTGTCGGACGACGGCAAGCTCCTCGACGACTTCGTCGTGAATCGCATCGGCAACGTGCTCCACGTCCGCAACGCCCCCTCACCCGCCGCCACATCCTCGCTGGCCATCGGCGCGCTCATCGCGGATGCTCTCGCCGCCGAATAGCCATGGCGGTGCGGTTGACGGCTCCACGCAGGACCGATACAGTCGGGGTGAGCGCAGCTCAGGAGGTGTGAGACATGCCCGTTACGATGGACCATATGCTGGTTCCGGTGCGCGACAACGAAGAGTCAGCAAGATTCGTCGCCCACATTCTCGGCCTGCCGTACAAGGGGCTGCGGAATCGCTTCGCGCCGGTACGACTCAGCGACGGCCTCATTCTCGACTTCGCGACGAGTGAGAAGTTCGAGCGTGAGCATTACGCGTTCAAGGTCAGCGAGGAAGAGTTCGACCAGATCTTCGCGCGCATCAAGGAGTCGGGCCTGATCTACGGCAGCGAACCCCGGGCTCAGGACAACATGGAGATCAATACGCACCGCGGCGGCCGCGGCGTGTACTTCAAGGACCCGAGCGGGCACAGCCTCGAGGTCATTACCGCTACGTACCAGGACGACAACCGCCCGTCGCGCCCCAACAACGCTCAAGCCTAGCCAAACACCGGGCCCCGTTCGACCACCTCATCTACCCGAAGCGCACCGCGTTGCACGGTGCAGCGAGGCGACGGTAGCATGTAGTCACATTTCGACGAGGTGACTCCATGACCGCAGTCCGGCTGTCACGCAAGATCGGTATACGGGAATTGAAAGCAAACGCGAGCGCCGTCATCAGAGAAGTCCAAGAGAGAGGAAATGAGGTCATCATCACTGTGCGCGGAAGGCCTGTGGCTCGCATTGAGCCATTGCCGGCTGAGACCGTGGCGGCACCGACGGACGGAATGGGCGGCCTGCGCGACGCTTTTCCCGATATGCCGAACCTGGAGTGGGAAGACTTCGTCGCGGCCAAGCGCCTCTGGGACCCACGGCCCCTTGAGCAGGACTGACCCGAGCCAGCACGTAGTGCTGGACACGCACACCCTTTACTGGTACTGGACCCGCTCTGCACGCATCGGTCCAGGGGCCATAGCCGTTTTGCGGGCGCTTGAGACGGGCGAGACGATAGGATTAGTACCGCTCCTGGCGGTTGCAGAACTGCACTATCTGACCCGTAAAACAGGGACTCCATGGTCTATCGACTGGATATTGCGTCTGATCGACAGATCACCCTCGCTTCGGCTGGAACCGCTCACACGCCGGCACCTTCTCGCATTTGCTGAGCTCGCCAGCATCCCAGAGATGCACGACCGATTCATCGCTGCCACAGGACTGTTGCACGATGCTGCAATAATCAGCCAGGACGCCGACATCGGCGCCTGTGACCTGGTTCGCAGCGTCTGGTGAGCGCGTCCCGGCTACACCGTCGACTTTCTCACTGCCGCGGACGCCTGATCCGTGGGGTCGCGGTGGGGGATCGAACTCGATTCCTAGCGACCGACAATTGATGGGCGGTGTGACAATCGTGACACTGTTGACAGCATTTGAGGCGAGCAGCCTTGATCGACGCGTTACCGACTTCCCGCCTTGCCGCCGGCGGCTGAGCAGAGGGCAAGGCCCACGTCCTGCGCGGTCCATGGAGAGCCCAGCTCCTGGGCGCGGTCGCGAATCGCTTGTGCGTATCTGATGTAGTACGGGAGCGTGAACTTCGGCTCGCCAAACGCTGGGATGGCCGCTCCGATCACGTCGTCCAGGAACGGATAGAGGTCGCCACGATGGGCGGCGAGCACTGCGGAGGCCGTAGCCGGGCCGACGCCCTCGAGGGCAGCGACGCGCTCCACCGGCGCGCGGGGGTCGAGTGCCGGTGATCACCAGCTCCGCGGCGATCTCCTTGTTGGATAGGCCGCGGGCGATGCACGCTGCGACCTCCTCCTCGCGCGCACTGAGGCGCTGCTCCCCTCCTGTTGCGCGGGCCGCTGCTTTGCCATGCGGAAGGCGTCCTCAGTGAAAGAGGTGGTGCAGGTCGTCCTGGGGAATCGGCGAGCTACTGGTCAGTGGTTGGCAAGGGTCCGAAAGCCCTTCCCGCTAAGCAAGCGTTTGTCCGCAGTGACCAGCGTTAGGTCGTAGACGTCTGCTGTCGCGGCAAGGAACCAGGTCAACTTCGAGATGGCCATTGTTTCCATGTCATCAATGCTACCGTAGTCTCGGACCATGGTCACCTCCCGCCTTGCCACCGGCAGCTGACCAGATGGCAAGGCCCACACCCTGTACGGTCCACGGCGAGCCGAGAGCGGTGGCGCGGTCGCGTAGCGCCTGCGCGTATTTGACGTAATACGGAAGGGTGAACTTCGGCTCGCCGAGCTCCGGAATGGCACGCCCGATCACATCGTCCAGGAACGGGTACAGATCGCCACGATAGGCGGCGAGCACTGCGGAGGCTGTAGCTGGGCCGACGCCCACCAGCGAGGCAATGCGGTCGACGGGCCGGCGCAGGTCAGGCGCCATCTGGAGCGCTTGCTCGGTGATCGCCCGTATCAGATCGGCGTCGTTCCCCTTCACAAGAGCCAGGTTGCGCGCACGCCACTCCCCGCGCCGCATCTTCCACTCCACGACCCTCACCAACTCCGATGCAAGTATGGACGGTGGTGTGCGTCCGCGGATGAGGCTCGGAAGATCCTCGCGGTACCAGCGGTCAAGCTCGCCGAGCCCATTGACACCCTGTGCCGCGATGACGTCAGGATAGGCGTCGAGCGCCAGACTCCACGCCCCGAGGTCATCGCTCATCCACAGGGTCGCCGCTATGGCCAATGAGTCCTCCCCTTACAATCGGCCATTATCGATGAATGTTGATACCGAGGCTCGACTGATAGCTGAGCAGGAAGCGTCGACGACCGTCGCCCCCAGAAAGACCTGGGACGCAGGCGAATACGACGCGAAGCATAGGTACGTCCCGCGCTACGGGGTCGATCTGCTCAGTGTGCTCCGGACGAAAGGACAAATGAGCATAACCGCTGGCCCACTACTGCCGCGTCACCACGAGCGCATCAAGGACACGTACGCCCTGGCCGCGTGGAAGCACCGCGAGCGGATTGACCTCGATCGTCTGGATGGTGCCACCAGCGTCGACAGCCAGGCCGCTTAGGCCGACAATCGCGCCCGCCAGCGCTTCGCGATCGAGCGGCGGTCCACCGCGAAAGCCGTTGAGAAACGGCGCTATCGCGGCGTCTTCGAACAGCTCATCGATCTCGGCGGGATCGATGGGTACCGCGCGGAATGCCACCTTGCGCACCCATTCGACGACGGTGCCGCCGGGGCCAAGCATCAGCACAGGGCCCATGTCCGGGTCGCGCTGCAAGCCGAGGATCACCTCCAGGCCCGGCGTCACTTGCTCGGAAACTAGCACCCCGCGGAACTGGCTGCCCGGAGCACGCTCAGCCAGTGCGCGGCGGATCTCGTCGAACGCGGCGCGCACGTCGCTGGCACTCCTCACGCCTAGCTTCACGCCACCAACCTCGGTCTTATGCGTTACCCCATCGGCAATCACTTTGAGGACCACCGGGTAGCCAATGGCATCCGCAGCGGCGATCGCCTCGTCCGCGGTCGCCGCTACGGCGTCCCTGGGCGCCGCGAGCCCGTAGCTGGCGAGCAGGCCGCGGGCAGAGGGTTCGTCCAGAATGCCGCCCGCCGATGAGAATTCGTAGGGGCGGGGGTTGCCTCCGCCCGCCGTTCGCAGGGCGGAGACGCCCTTGGGGTGAAGGTCGTCACGGTTGTCACGGTTGTCACGTAGGTCTTTTTTCGCTGAAATGCTCTCGCCAGGCGCTCCTGACGGAGCACGGTCGCGCGAAACGTCAGCACCAGCGCGACTCTCGATTCGCGTCTTTCGAATGAAGTAATCACCCACGGCGCGGGTCGCCCGCAGCGCTTTGTCCGCGCCCTGCAGCATCGCGTAGTTCGGGAGCTGCTGTCGATATTCGCGCCCGTGATCGGTCACCGAGTGTGAGACGATGGAGAAGTAGGCGAGCGGCTTCGGCAGTGTTGGGGCCAGCTCGTTGATCTCCTCGAAATTGCGGTTGCGAACCAGCGGCGTGCGCGGCAGCTCGCCCTGCAGCAGCAGAACGTCGACGTTATCGTCGGCCATCATCAGCTCGATGCAGCGGACGTAGCTTTCGGTCGCTCCGACACCGGCCGCCCCGTGATCAAGCGGATTACCCGCCGACGCGCCAAGCCCGATCTGCTCAGCCAATGCAGCCACGGTTGCGGGCGCCAGCTCGGGCAGATCCACCGCGTTCCGCTCGGCCAGATCGAGAACCAGGCTCTTCAGACCGCCTGAAGCACAGATCACGCCGGCGCGGCCCCCCCGTGGCTCCGGCCGACAGTGCAGAAACAGCTCCAGCGTCTCGAGCATGTCGTCGAAGGACGGCACGCACACGACCCCATGATCGCGCGTTACCGCCTCGAACACGGCCGTCGACCCGGCCAGAGCGCCCGTGTGTGCCAGGGCCGCCTCACGTCCCCGCTCGGAGGCGCCGACCTTGATGGCGACGATCGGTTTGCCGCGCTCCCGAGCCAGGTCACACGCGGCCAGGAAGCCGACCGAGTCGTGGACCGACTCCAGGAAGACGCCGATGACGCGGGTGTCGTCGTCCTCGGCGAAGTAGCGAATGTAGTCCGCAAGGGTGAGATCCAGTTCGCCACCGCTCATTACGAGGAAGCCGACGCCGATCGCACGGTCGTCCAGTGCGCGGTGCGCCGCCATGAGGAGACCGCCGCTCTGCCCTACGAGAGCCACCGGTCCGGTGTCCACCGACTGCATGTAAGCATTGGCGACTGTTACGGCTCGCGCGGGACCGCCGATGTTTCCCATGCAGTTGGGGCCGCAGACGCGGATGCCCGTCCGCTGCGCGATGGCGCGAAGCCGCCCGGCACGCGCCAGCCCCTCGGCGTCGCCGCCCTCGCCAAAACCCGCGCTAAAGATGTTTGCCGCCCCTACGCCCAGACCTCCCGCCTCTTCGAGCACCTCGAGAGCCGCGTCCGCCGGCACGATCAGAATGACCAGACTGGGGACCGTCGGCAGAGACGAGATGGTCGGATAACACCGCACGCCCCACACCTCGTCGCGCCGCGGGTTGACCGGGTAAACGGGGTGCGGGTACTCGAAGCGATCCAGGTTCTGTTTGATGATCAGCGGCCAGCCACGGTCGGACGCGCCGACGACGGCGATGCCGCGCGGTTCGAGGAGCGCAGTGAGGCCAGGACTCGCGCCCCGCGAGCTGGTCATAAGGAGTTGGAAATGGGGCTACGCCCCACCCCCGAAAGGGAGGAGGGCATAACCCCCTCCCCCTCGACGGGGGAGGGCTGGGGTGGGGGTGATTCGCCCGACTGGCTCCACGGACGAATGGCCAAGCGCATGCTAACTGACCCGCTGGAAGCCTGAGCCGTCACGCGACCAGGCGGCCGTCTCGCTTGAAGAGACGCTCCATGTCGGGCGTGACGCCGTGCTTCGCGCAGGCTTCGAGGTACCACTGGTAGATCTTCGGGTCCTCGTCGCGATACTCGATCTGGTCGCCGCCCTCGTTCACATCTACGCTCTGACGGTTCTCGGTCGGGCGAAACAGATTGTGCTTCTTGCTGCCCCAGCGGATCGCCAGGTAGCGCGCGCGATCGGCGCCAACGTTGAAATGCTGGTGGAACATCATGTCCTCGGGCACGAACGTCGAGCCCGACTGCCAGTCGACCCGCTCGAATTCGCCCGGCTTCCGCCAGTACAGCGAGTAGCCCGTGCCGCTGATGATGATGACGTTGGCGCCGGCGCCGTGTCGGTGCGCCTTCTTGTAGGTGCCGACCGGAAAGTCCGAGATGTGCGCGCACAGCGTGCCATCGCCCACCTCGAAGCACATCGTTGCACCGCCGCCTCGGCGTGAGTTGTCCGCAAGCTCGAAAGCGCCCATGTCGGCGACGAAGTTCGTCTCCCAGTGGTTCTCCGAGATGAACTGCCCGGCGCCGTTGAAGTGCCCGTCGTCGGCAGCGAACCTATCCGAGAAGCGGAAGTCGTTGTTGAACACGAAGTCGGCGTTGTGGAAGAGGTCGAGCACAAGCGGCGCGTCGGTCACAGCGTAATAACGGGCGGGTTCGTCGCCGGATGCGTTGAAGTGCTGGTACCAGGCGTTTGGCGGAACGGCGAAGAGGCTGCGCTCGTGCCACTCGAAGGTCTGCTTGCGATCGTCGTCGTACCAGACCGTTGTCACCCCGCGGCCACTCAGGACGTAAACGACTTCCTCGTAGAGGTGGCGCTGCGGCTTCAGCTTCCCGCCTGGCGGGATCTCCGCCACGTAGCCATCCGTATTGCCCTCTTCAGCACCGGCCAGGCGAACGAACGTGGCATTCCCGCCAAGCCGCTCCCACGGCGCGAGCGGAACTGTGTTGAGGTTTCCGACGTGGAAGCCGCCAAGGATCGGAAGGCCTTGCTCCTCGATCCAATGCTGATATGCGCCCTTGTATCGCGTCTCCACCATCGCCATCGCATTCACCTAAGAGGGATTTCTACAGGCGTCAATCGTACCGTATCTCCGCGGGAAGGGGTTGGTGGGCAGCACGCCTCCTTCGTGCGGTCAAACGATGGAGCCGCTTGACGGAATACATTCGGGATGCTGTGTCCCAGCGTCCGATCGGCGTCTCGCCGCACCGAAGGCCGAGAGTCTTGGACGCTCCCACATGCCGAGGTCCCTTTCCAGCCTTGTCCCTTGGGGCAATGGTTGACGCGTGCGCGGCGGTGCAGCTACGATCCGGCCCAGATCAGATAGGGGTACGAGTGGATGCCATCCATAATTATTGACGCGGATTCACATTTCATGCCGCGGGACGTCTGGGACGACGTGGACCCGCGTTTCGAGGAGCGGGCGCC
>JAERMM010000072.1 GCA_016844585.1 Chloroflexota bacterium
GGTACACCGTGTCCGGGTCCCCGATGTAGATCGAGCCCGCGTCCACCATGCGGTCGAACGTCACGTCGCCGAGCGTCCCACCGGGCGGCACCAGGTTCTCGAACTGATAGGGAAACTCGCGTTTGCGGCCCTCCAGGATCGGCCCCATTGACTCCTGGATCTCCGCCCGCGCCTTCTTCACGCTGTCCGACACGTAGACGAAGCGCGGAACCCGAATGTCCGCCCGCCTCGACGGCTGGCCAAGCGCTTCGACCGCCTCCGAGAAGATGCGCGTCGACTCCTTCAGCACCGATGGTGGGTCGAAGAAGGCGATCAGCGGCATCAGCCCTCGCTGCGCCGCGACCTGCAGGCTCTGGCCGGCGCGGCTGCACGCCAGACCGGCCGGCATGCGCGGCTTCTGCAACGGCTTCGGGTTGACCCGCACGTTCCTGCACTGCCAGAAACGCCCGTTGAAGTCGAATGGCTCGGTCTCGGTCCAGCATCGCAGGATGAGGTCGATCGCCTCGTACAGCCGGTCGTGGCGCTCGCTGACGCTTCCAAGCCCCAGGTTCATCGCCGTGTCACCGCGCTCGCCACCGGCGCCGAACCCGGCCATGTAGCGACCGCCGGTCAGGTGATCGCAAACGGCCGCCTCGGTGGCGACGTGCACCGGGTGATAGAGCGGAAGCGTTCGAATGCCCGGTCCAAGGCGAATGCGCTTCGTCAGGGCCGCGGCCTTGCAGATGAAGAGGTCCGCCACCGGTTGCATGCCAAGCCGCGGAGCGCCGAAATGCTCGGTGACCCAGGCCTCGACGTAGCCGAGGCGGTCGGCCGCCATGATCTCGTACAGGTCCTCGTTCCACGCCTGCTGAGCCGATTGCGGGTTGCGCTCGTCGTGCGACAGCACACCGAACTGCATCGTTGGGATCTCCTAATCCTGCGTCAGCGACCCTTTGAAGCGCGACATGGACATCCCCGATCCGGTAGGGCGGGGGCTTGTCCCCCGCCGCCCGGCGACAACAAACAGGGTTACGGGGCGGCGGACAAGCCCTCGTCCACCGGGCAAAATTCTCCCTCAGGCCACGCCCGCTCCCGCGTTGACGAAGCTGATCACCTGACGGGCGAAGTCATCGGCGTGGTCCCAGTGCACCAGGTGCCGGCACCCCTCGTAGTCCACCAGCTTGAGGTTCGGAAACATCTTGTGCGCGATGTCGCACTGCTCGGCCGTCGTCGCGCGGTCCTGGCGGCCGGCCAGCACGAGAAAGCGGTCGGGATTGCTGCCGACGCGCTTCCACATTGGCTCGGCGTCGCCCGCCGGTCCCTGGGGACGACCACCCTCACGGTAGGCCGCAAAGGCCTTGCCCTTGCTCATGCGGTTGCGCACCTCGGTGGCCTCGGGCGTGATCAGGTCATGGTTGAAGAGGTTGCCCTTTAGCTGCTCCCTCGTCCACTCGAGGGATGGCTCGGCGTCGATCTGCTCGCCTTCCTCGCGAGCGGTGCCGCCGGAGGGTGGTGGCAGCAAGCCCGGACCCACGATGACGGCGCGCGGCACCCGGTTCGGCTGCTCGAACGCGAGCCCCGCGACGACAGATGCCTGCTGCGAGTGGCCAACCAGGATGGTTCGCTCGATGTTCAGCGCATCCATGAAGTCGAGGACGAACTTCTGATGGCCCCCCGCGCTCATCTCGGTTGGCCCGTCAGACAAGCCATAGCCGGGGCGGTCGACGGCGATGGCGCGAATCCCTGCGCCAGCCAGCGCCGCCAGATTGCGCGTGAACCCGTCGGCGCTCGACCCGAGCGAAGCGCCGTGCAGCAGGATCACCGGCTGACCCCGCCCCTCCTCGATATAGCGAATCTGCCTGTTTCCTACGCGCGCCATCTTCTCTTCCACAGTAGCCTCCGATTCAGCTTACGATTCGATTGGAGAGCCTCAATCTATATCCCACTCGCGTCCCTGTCAAAAAACCAATCCTCCCGTCAGGGAGTGCTCCGCCAAACCGGCCGCTACACCTAAGCGGAAACCCACGGGTCGATGACCGGCACCTCGAGGTCGGCAAAGTGCCGCGTGTTCCGTGTGGCGATGCTGGCTCGCTGCGCCAGCACAATCCCGGCGATCATGGTGTCGCGGAAATCGATTGCACGGCCTTTCTTCTGGCGGCTTGCGGCCAGGGTGGCCGCGTCCCGTGCAGCCTGCGCGTCGAATGCCAGAATCCGTTGTTCAAGCCCCTCCCGCAACACCTGCTCAAACAGATCTTGTAGTTGCTTGCGGCGGCGCGAGTCGGGCAGGATTTCGATCCCGAAACGGATCTCGAACACGGTAATGGTTGTCGTCCAGATCGACTCGGGTCGCTGACCATCGAGCCAGGCTACCACCGCGTTGTCCGGCGCAGCCCGCATCAGCGCCGAGAGCACGTTGGTGTCCAGGACGATCACGAATGAGCCCTAAAATCCAGCAGGCTGGGCTGGCTGGCCGCGCTGCTCCTCGATCTCTTCGGTGAGCCCTACCCCAGCAAAGCGGCTTGCAAACCAGGAGCCCAGGCTCGTCGACTGTTGCTCGTCGTTTGCCAGCGCCACGCGCAGGATATCGCGGACTTCCTCCTCCATGCTGCGACCGTTGTGCGCGGCCCGCTTGCGCAGCCGCTCCTTCACCGCTTCGTCGAGATTCCGCACTACGAGCTGTGCCACGCCAACCCTCCACTAATGATATCATGATATCATACCAGTTGCGAAGGATGTGGGCCCGGCGTGGAGGTCTTACGACTCGATCGACCCGGCCGTAGCCATCGCCTCCGTGCCCCCGGCCTTAGCAGTGCGGCCCGCCTGCCCATTGCCACCCTTCTGCGCCTGTCGCCTGAGCGCATCCCGAGAATGGGTGAGGACGAAGCTGCGCAGCTTCACCAGGTGGGAGTCCGTGCTGGACAGGTTCTCCGGCGTCCACCAGCGACACGGGGCAATTGCCGCATTGTCCCCGCTCACGAAGTTGTAGGACATCCAGGCGCGAAAGAGCTTCCACGAGAGCATCTCCCAGAAATACACCGCCCGGTTTGGTGGCCGAACCGCGTGGAACTGCACGATGCGGGAAAGATTCGGTCGGACCGCGACGGCCCACAGGCTATTGGTACCCGAGAACGAGGTGGCGGTTCGCTGGATACACGGCATGTGATGACCGTAGCCCCACTCCTCACTTGTCTTGAGAGGATTGGGCTTCATCAATCTCTTGAAGAACCAGGCCCACAGAAGCCGCCACCGATGCAGCGGCCAGACCCCATCCACACCAGGGTAGTAGAGCTGGTAGGGAGCCGTTCCGTTCTTCTCGGTTGCATAGTAATCGCCCTCGTCGCGCAGCATCAGCAGCGCCTGGTCTCCGATGGTCTTGGTCTCAGGACCGTACGGCGTTCGGGACCGCCCCGGGTGTGCTGTGAGCAGCGCGGAGACAGCGTTCCGGTGCACGAAAAGCTGGTTGTGCGCGTCGCCGTGGTTCTCCGTAGCCATCATCCAGTTGGTCGCCCAGTACATGTAGTTGCAGACCACGACGACGTCCGGGTCGAAGAACTCCTCTGGCACGTCCTCCTCGATGGGGACCGGATCGCCCTCGCCCATCCAAACGAAGATCCAATCGCGAACCTGCTGAGTCGGGTAAACGCGTGCTTTGAGCCGGCCCACCATCTTCGAGTCAGGACCCTCGGTGAGCATCGCTACACACTTCCCGCTCTCATCGAAGGTCGCGGCATGGTACGGGCAGGTCAGATATCCGCGGTAGAAGCATGCCCCCTCGCTGAGGCTGGCCCCGCGGTGGGGACAAACATCTGTGAGCGCCACGACCTGTCCTTGCCGGTCACGAAAGAAGACCAGCTCGTCCCCGAGCATCACCCAGAAGAGCGGACACTTGCCCACTTTCTTCGCCGGCAGAGCCGGGTACCAGTACTCCCGAAGACCAAGTGGCGGAATGAGGGCGCGCGAGTCCATCACCGCGTCCGACGAGCCGCCGTGAGTGCCGTTCGAAGGGGCGGGCGACTCCAGGACGCCACGGGATTTCTCCGCGACGAGCTGACTCTCAATACGCTTGTCGAATCGTCTCATCTATCCGGTTCCCACCGCCGCGTTCACCAGCTCGTTGATCAACCCCTGGATCACTTTGCCGTCAAGGTATCCGTAGTCCTCAATAGAGGTCCTCCGGCGTAAGCACCGACGTGCACTGCGGGCACCGACGCGCCCGCGCCGGGACCTTGCTCAGGCACTCCGGGCACTCACGCGTTGGAGCTGGCGGAGGCGGCTGCGATTCGAACCGATCCCGCAGGCGGTTCACTGGGACCACCACCAGGTAGTAGACCAAAACCGCGACCAGTAGGAAGTTCAGCATGACGCCCAAGAAATCACCCACCAGGAAATGGCTGTTCCTGACGGTGAAGACGATTTCAGCCAGGTTTCCTGATCCACCCAGCAGGCCAATCAGCGGGTTCAGGAAATCCCTCACCAGCGCCTGCACCACCGAGCCAAAGGCCGCGCCGACCACAAGGCCAACCGCCAGATCGACCACGTTGCCGCGCAGCAGGAATTTCTTGAATCCACCCATCTCGCGATTGAGGTTCTGCATCGTCAGTCTCTGTTCCACTCGAACATGTTCCACGTATTCATGTTCTCGGCGCTGCCGCGGATGCCAGTGATGCCCTTGAGCGCAAGAACGGCGCCCTGCTCAAAGAAGAGCGGAACAAGCGCCGCGTCGCCCATCACCTGCGCCACCATGCCCTTGTGCAGCGCAATGCGTTCGGCCGGATCGATCGTGACCGCGAGCTTCTCAGAGAACGTGTCGGCCGCCGCGTTGCTGTAGGCGGAGCGGTTCGGCCCGCCCCAGCGGTTCTCCGGGCCCGCGATGTTCTTCGAGTACAGCACGTCAGTAAAGAACATGTCGAAGATGTTGCCCGTCACCTGGGCGCCCGGAAACGTAACCCGGTACTCCGGGTCCGAGCTCAGCGCCGCCGGCACGATGTTGAGGTTGACCTGCGCTCCCACGGCTTTCCAGCCGTCGGCGATCGTGTTCAGCATTCGGTCGGCGCCAACACCCGACGACGACCGAATCTCGATCTCGAAGCGGTCTCCGTTGGCGGCGTTCGTCAGCTCTCCGTCGGTGGCCTGGTTCCAGCCCGCTTGCGACAGCAGCTGGCGCGCCCGCGCCAGATCGTAGGGATACTGAGGGATCGAAGCGCGTACCTCTGCGTAGAGCGCGCTGTTCGGAGAGAACCAGCTGTCCGCCGCGGGAGCGAAGCCACCCTGACTCACCTCCGACACCGTTGCGCGTTCGGTGGCGTGTGAGAACGCCTGGCGAACCGCACGGTTGGTCAGCCCGTTCGCTGGGCGACCATAGTCCGGCCGATGCTGGATCATGATGTAGCGCAGCGCGCCCGTGTCGGCCACGAAGGCCTGATTGCCGGTGCCCTCCCAGCGCCTCTTGATGTCGGTCACCGCGTCCAGGTCGACTCCCAGCGGCAGAAGGACGTCGATGCTTTCAGCCAGGACGCTGGCGATCATGACGTTCTGGTCGGGAACGAACTTCACGGTGACGGTGTCCAGCGGTGGGCGTCCGAGGAAATAGTCGTCGAATCGGGTGAGATTCATGCTGACGCCGGACTCCCAGCTGACCAGCTTATAGGGACCAAGCCCGACGAACTGATTCCCGAGGATCGGATTGTTCGGGACGTTCGTCTTGTCCGTCCGATACTGCTGCTCCATCAGGTGCCGCGGCATCGGAATCAGCCCCTGCGCCGTGTTGGCCGTTACGAAGATGCGCGACCAGTGGATCGCGAACGTCTGCGGATCGACCACCTGCGCCGACTCCATCGCCCGCAGGATGTTGCCGATGTTGTTGGGGATGTCCGGGTCCTTGTAGACCGTGAGTGAGAACAGAAGGTCGTCGGCGGTGAAGGGCGTGCCATCGTGCCACTTCACGTTGGGGCGGATCTTCCACGTCGTGTCCATGGTTCCATCCGGATTGACCCGCCACGTGCCCCGCTCGATGGAAATCAGCTCCGCGGCGAGCTGCGGGATCCAGGTCTGGTCCGCGGAGCGCACCGCGAGATAGTTGTGAGCAATCAACAGCGGCTGCTTGTTCCCGCTAGTCGTCAGCCCAAAGTTGATGATCTCGTTCAACCCCTGCGGCTCCCGCAGAATCCCAATGGCGAGATTCTTGGGCCCGCGCGGAGCCTGAGCCTGCGGCTGTTCCGCGCCCACCGCGGCCCCACCGCCAGCCGGCGCCGAAGGAGCGCAAGCCGACCCCAGAGTCGCCACCGCCAACAGCGCTGCAAGAGCGCCTCTGAGTCGACCGATCATTTGCCCTCCCACGCCGTGTCCCTAAATTGTCATCCTAAGCCCGCAGGCGAAGGATCCGTGCCTCGAACGGGTACGGCCTTCAGGCTGCGGCCTTCAGGATGACGTTGGCCGCGCACTACACCCGGTAAAACGCGCCGCGTCGGCGTCGAGAACTCGCACAGGTCCTCCCCAATCCCTCTCTCGGGGAATGGTATCGCCGCATCCGCTTCTCGTCTACGGAATCCAGCCTCAGCGTCTGGCCTGGCGCGATGGCGTTCACTGGCCGAGGAGCAGACGCCTGGCTGTTTCAATGCGCTGGTCGACCTCCGCGCGGCCACGAAACCGACGGTCGCCGCAATCCGCCAGGATGCCGTCAGGGTCATCGTCGATCCACAGGCGTAGTCTGGCCTTGAGGTCGGTGACGATCTGCTCGGGATTGACGAGCCCACCAGGTACCAGCGGACGCAGCCGGTCCCAATTGAAATGCCTGGCCTGCAATCCTTCAAACCAACCAACCCCGCGCCAGGTCACTTCATCCCGCCACAATCGAGCAGGCCAAAGCCCTCTGAATATATCGGCCTCGAGGGGCGGAGCGACCGCGAACCATTTCCATAGGTCCCACAAGTCCTTGGGGTTCTGGTTGTCGCTGCGGCGATGGATGGCGCACAGTTTCTCGGCCGCCATCTCGCACGGTCGCACTGCCAGTACCTCGGCTAGAGGGAACCCGAGGCCGACGAAGTAGGACTGTGTCACCGGAGGCTGGTGCACCGCACCCAATAAGACGGGACGCTCGCTGGAAATGACGTCGAGCTCAAAGCCGCCTGTTCCGATGGGCGAGTCGAACTGAAACGTCGCCTGCATGGTGCCCGGGCCGGCGACATCGGAGCGGACGAGCCTGACGCTCACCTCGTCATCTGAGTCCGAGACCAGCAGCTCCTCCAACTCCAACTGCACCAGCTCGTGATCGGCGCTGAGGACCGCAAAGTCGAGAGCCTCCGAGAAACGCCCGGACGCGCCAAACACGAGTTTGCGCAGCGCCGTACTTCCCTTGAACGCAAGGCGGTCCTGCAAAGGCGAGGTGTAGATGCGCTGCAGGACGATGGTCAACACCACCTCCTGAATGGCGATGGAGATGTCGATGCGCGACTGCCCGGCGAATCGCTGCACGTCGGCCATGCGGATCATCGGATTCCGAGCTCCGGCTGCAGCTCGCCCTCGGGGACGTCAATGATGAGGCGCCAGCGTGCGTCCCAGCGCGGATCTGCTTGGCCATGTCCGTCGCCAAGGCTGGCGCGGTGATTGGGGGACCAGTCAGCGGCGACGAGCGTGCGATCGGCATCGGACCACGTCCACCCCGCCCGCTCTGTAAGCCAGCCGAGCCGCTTTTGGGCGCGCACGCTGCCGTGGTCGGCGGCCAGCTGAGCCAGCCGGTGAATGTCCGTCGCATCCCGAGCGCGCTGCAAGACGCGCAGCAGACCGCGGTAGCTATCCACCAGCTCAGGGTGGCGCACCAGATCGAAGACCGTCTGCTCAGGTGTCGAGATGGGCAACCGTACGCCACGCCAGGTCTGCGGCCGGACCCCGTCCTGGAAGACCGAAGGCGCCACCTGGAAGGTGCGGATGTAGGTGCTGTCATCAAGCATGCGGAGCGAGCGGCGGGTGAGCGCTTGGATGCCAAGGGTCACCCGGCCGTGTGCCTCGGGATACCAGCCGTAATGGCCGGCGGCTGTGTCGAATCCGAGGTAGAAGCGTATGCCTCGTAGTCGGAGTCCGTCGAGATAGGCGGAAATATCAGATGCGGCTACGCCCATGTTGGCGACAGGCACCAGTCCGTAGAGCCCCCCTGCCCAACTGCGTCAAGAAGCCCTTCTGTCGCAGGCGAGCGGCCATGACCGCGGCTGCATTACGCGTCGTGTCCGTGCCCATGTCGCGCTGGATGTCATCGAGCATGATGGCTCGGCGACGGTCGGCTTCCCAGGCCTCTACCAGGGCTAGTTCACGTGCGCCTAAGCTCCTGGTCATGTTAGGATTATACCGCTACATTGCTCTATCCGTAAGCACAGCCGCATCCGCATCTCACTAACACCCGGCCGTGCCTGTCCGTCTGTGATCAGCGAGACGCAGGCGTTCCGCACATTACGAGACCGCGGGTTGAAAGCATGCAACTCGCTCAACCGGTCGTGAAGTTACCACGTACACAGGTAGGCGCTGCTCCACCTAGAGATCAATAAGCCGGTCGATAAACACGTCAACTAGGGATGAGGATCCAACAGGGATCTACCTCGGCGCAACGGTTGATATCGACGATACCGACGAGGTTGTTCTACTGTCACGTGACCTCACTTCCTGGTCGCCGAATGGCTCCAAGCAACGTGGCGGCCCGCTGGAGCGCCCGCGACGCCTGCGCCTCAGACACTTGCTCCATTCCATAGTCGCCCCGCTGGCGCAGCTCCATGGTGGGACGCACTGTCACGGGGCCTTTTTTCGCTTTCTCCAACGGCGGGGCCGTGGGCAGCTCGATCTGCGCGGTACGTGGGGGTGGGGGTGATTCCGCCACGCTGTTGACAGAGCCTTCCCGGTCTGGGATCATGGGGCATCCCAAAGCAAGGAGATATCTCGATGGCTACATTGGAAGCGAAGAACTTTGATAAGCCTGATGAGGTGCGGCCGTTTGTCGCCCACGGCAAGATGGACGTCGTGAAATTGAGCGATGGGTTCGTGGGCAAAGCCGTGTTCGAGCCGGGCTGGCGCTGGTCGCAGGACGTCAAACCCATTGCCAAGACGGACAGCTGCCAGGCTCACCACCTCGGCTACGTGCTGAGCGGGCGCATGCGTGTGCGTATGGATGATGGCGCCGAGGCCGAGGTCGGGCCCGGGGACGTGGTGAAGGTGGACCCGGGGCACGACGCCTGGATAATAGGTGACGAGCCCTGCGTCATGTTGGAGTTCGCCGGCGCCGCCCATTACGCCAAAGCCTGAGCGGAGCCTGCCCGTCGCCGGGCGTTTCTCGCCCAGGAACCCAGGCCCCATCAGGCGCTGATACAATCCCGCGCCATGAGTTGCATCCATGCTCATGCACTAAGGGAAACGGGAGGTCTTCGGTGGACGGAGTCGCAGTCCTTAGGTCGGCCTTCGCGGGCGCTCATGACTGGTACACCGGAACAGTGGCGGACGTAGGCACTGATCAGGCGAACACGGTTCCACCCGGAATCGCTCCCCCTATCGGCGCGCTGATCGCCCATATCCTCCACTGCGAGGACTTCATGCTGAACACCGCCGTTCAGGGCAAGCCGCCGCTCTGGGAGCGCGATGGCTGGGCCGCAAAGATCGGCGGCGAAATGATCGTCGACCAGGACGAGTCCGCGGCGCGCGCTTACAAGTGCGACCCGCGGCAGATGGCCCAGTACGCACAGGCCGTCTTCGCAAGCACGGACGCCTGCCTGGCTAACCTCAACGACACCGACCTCGACCGCGAGTTGGAGCTCGTTCAGTTCGGGTTCCCCAGCAACATGACCGTGGGTGCTTTCCTCACCCAGATGGTTCTGGGCAACACCTACGCCCACACCGGCGAGATCTCCTCGCTGAAGGGGTCGATGTCCATGAGAGGCTACGCGTTTTAGTGGGGCGGGCTCGTTTGCAGCGCTAGGATAGCTCCGCAGCCGAGTGGTTCGCGGTCCTATGATCACCGGCTGGCAACCATGAAGGAGGATCCCATGGCGCAAACTCCAGAGGCCACCCGTGAGCAGCTCGGCACGGTTCGCGTGGACATCACCCATCAGGCGCAGAAGTCCTTCGAGGCGATCTATAAGTCCGAGGACCAGTCGTTCCGCATCGCGATCGACGAGCCCACAATACGCGGCGGGCAGAACCAGGGGCCGTCACCGCTAGGCTATTTCGTAACCGGCGCCGCTTCTTGTCTTGCGATGCAGTACATGAACGTCATGCAAGAACGGCCCTTGCCGCTCGAAAGCATGAAGGTCCTGGCCCGCGCCCATAACGACCGCCAGGCGCGCGTTTTTACCGACATGGTCTTCCAGGTGAGCCTGACCGGCCCCATCTCCCCGGCCGACGCCGAGGCGCTGGCGCGCGATGCCAGCAAGCGCTGCTTCGTCGAGAATACGCTGGAAAAGGCGATCCCCATTACAACCGAGGTCAGCCTGAACGGCGAACCCCTGGTCACGCTCGCGCGGGTCCCTAGTGGGTCGCCTGGCTGAGCGGGCATGCGCGGACGCCTGCCGGAGCTAAGATGCCTGGCAGTCTACGAACTCGCTCACCATGTCCAGAAGCTCATCGATGCTAAATGGCTTCGGCAGCACGCCCACCGCTCCAAGCTCCTTCGCGCCATCGGACGTCATATTGTGAGCGGTCATCAAGATGACCGGCGCATGCGCGCCAGGGAGCTGTTGATACGCACGAATGAATTCGGCGCCGCTCAATCCGGGCAGCGTAAGGTCCAGCAGGATCAGGTCCGGGCTCCACGTCTGCACGAGCGCCAGGGCGTCAGATCCGTCACCGGTAGACTGAACCTCGCAGCCCTCGATGTTGATGAGGACTTCCAGCGTTTCCCGAATCGATGGCTCATCTTCCACAACGAGCACCCGGCCAGTGCCAGGTAGCGACCGGTGCCTCGCGCGAGCGCCCTCCGAACCCGGGGGCAGGCGCATGACAATCCGCGTCCCTCCATCGGCCGGAAACTCTGCCGTCAGTTGGCCCCCATGCAGCTCGATGATCCGCCGAGAAAGGAAGAGGCCAAGACCAAGACCGGGCAGAAGCGGATCGTGCGAAGGCGAGAAGCGGTCGAACATTTGCGCTCGGTGCTCCGCCGTGACGCCGACGCCATGGTCGCGAACGCCGACGCAGATCATGATTGGGCCATCACGAGCCAGGTCGACGCGAATCAGCCCTCCCTCAGGGCTGTATTTGATCGCGTTGTCGAGGAGATTTAGAAGAGCTTGCTCGATCCTCGGCGAGTCGACGACGGCATGCACCGGCGCTGGAGCATCGACGACGATTTGGTGCCGGTCGCTTAGCTGCTGCGCCGCCTCGGCGACTGCCTGCGCAAGGGCCACGAGATCGGTTTCCTGCATGTTCAGAGGAACAGACTTGGCGCCGATTCTTGACGCGTCGACCAGATAGTTGACCAGGTGCGTCAGCTTCTCCGATTGCCTATCAATACTCTCAATCAGATCACGCGCGCTGACGAGATCCGACCGCTCATCGGAGTCTATTTGCCGGCGGAGCAGCTGCACCGAGAGACGCAAGCCCGTTATCGGATTCTTGAGTTCATGGGAGAGAGCAGCCAGAAACGCCGCGCGCGTCTCCTCCTCGTCGGGAGGCTTGAAGCGGAGACTGCAGCCGTCATGATTCCTTCTCATGCCCGCCGCCGCAGCGGCTCGGGACCACACGCCGTTGCGATATTGCGTGATCTGCCGCGCTTTCGTCATGAAGATTTCGTCATCCGCCATAGCGGCGCTGTCGGTTCGCCTCGTTCGGATCGCCTTGGATGTAGGCCTCAGCCCAACACAGGTCGATGGTCACGGCGACGCGGACTCAGCGTCTTCGGGAATAGCCGAATCCCCCGCCGGTGAACAGGAGCACAAGAATGACGATGATGATGAGAGTCGTGGTATCCATAAGAACCTCCGTGGTTCGCATTGCAGTTGATTCGTACAGCCTCTCGTGGAGATCATGCGGCCTTGATCGGGGCCACCGCGCCGGCCCACCCAAACGTGAGCTGAATCGGCCAGCACGGCGAGCGCCCCGATCAAAGGGACCTGTCTTAGGGATTGGCAGCAGGCTGAGCCGGCGCTGCCGCTGGTGCAGGCTGCTGGTTGATGTTGACGTCGATCTGGCGCGGGATCGTGATATTCGGGGCGCTCTGCGGTTGGCTCTGAGCCGGCACGTTCACGTTTGTCTGAGCCGGGGTTCCTGATCCGCTCATGAAGCGGCCGGTCCCACCTGCGACAAAGAACAGGGCCACGATCACCGCGATCCCCACCAGGACGACACCCAGCACGACCCCGGTGCTTGTGCCACGATCACTCCGATCGACGATTATGTCTGCCATCACTGACTCCTCTTTGCTTTTTGATTTTGCGCCTGGCGAGATTGCTTCTGCTACGGCGCCTTGTCGATGATCGCTTCCGCTTGAGCAATGGCCTTCGCCTTGACGTCGGTCAGCTTCGACTGTAGTTTCCCCATCTTCTGCTGTACCTTGCCGGCTATCAACTCCGTCTTGTCGCCGGTGATCCGGCCCCTTATTTCGTGAGCCTTGCCCGCGATTTGGTTCTTCAAACCTGCCATTTCGACCTCCCTAGTGACTTCTTGCTCAACAGTTCCGACCCAGGGCTCAACCCAACACCCGCCGACCGCTGATGAGCTGCAGCGCCAGGACCACAACGGCCACGACCAACAGAATATGGACGAGGCTTCCACCCACACTCCCTATGAAGCCAAGGAGCCACAGAACCAGCAGAATGCCGAGAATCGTCCAAAGCATTTCTTTCCTCCTGAACCGCTCGCACTCGACGCGGCATTTCCCACCGAGCAACGGTTCCATCCACACCCTACCTGCCCGAACCGAGGCCGTCATGAGGGTTTCATCATGTGCGGCTCAACCTCGAAGCCGTCCGCCCAAGCCCATTCGCTTAGCGGGGCATTGGACCTCTCGATTTTGAATGGGCCCGTTGCGATGAACCCGATGGTCCATTCCTCGCCGTTTGCGCTCGGATGGCAGGGGTTGGGTGACGATCGGCGAGCGAGTATTGATTGCGCGGATGGCAGGCATGCATGAGGATCAGCGGGCGGGTCGGTGAACGTTTTCGTCCACCGGTATGGCGAGCGCGACTATAATCGGCTTCGGCGGCAAAAATCGGCGCAGGAGGTCACCAGTGCCAATCAAGGTTGTCGATCTGAAAGAGATGGCCCATCAGCCTGATGCGCGCCGCACAACCCTCATTAACGGTCCCAACTTCAACGCCTTCTTCCACATCTACCTCGAGCC
>JAERMM010000073.1 GCA_016844585.1 Chloroflexota bacterium
TGACGCTTCCAGTTCTCCAGCGAAGCTAGCACCGCCGCAGAGCGGCCCTTCGGGTCGAGGGTCGGTCCGTTCACGAACAATTTTGAGCAATCGAAGAACAGCAGGCAGGTGCGCTTTGGATCGAGACTTTCGTTTGCCACAGGTTCCTCCCGAGCGATTGGTTTCTGGCTCGTTGTTTCGACGGGATCTGGCAGATCTCTAGTCCCGAGGGGAGAACGCGGCCTCACTCGTGACGATGTCGATGATGTCTCCTTCGATGCGCTCTCGATGTCGCGTGTGCCTGTTCGACGATCGCGAACTGGACGACGACGAACCTCACCGCGCCGGACCGCTCGCGCCTCCACATACCCCACCCGTCTTCGTGCAAACGAGGCTCAGCTCATAACGACCCAGACGGGGCCGCGGGTTCGGACCGTCTCCGACAAGAACCGAGTAGACCCCGCTCTCGATCCATTCACACGTTGCCTCGGGGCCCACGCTTGACCCGCACGCCCTGGTACCGCTTGCTGTGAGCACGTCCATCGCCGGCGAGAAGTCCCCAGCCGTTCGGATCATGCCCATTCGGGCTTGATCGCCAGCGGCGCCGCTCACGGTGTAGCAATGCGTCTGGACGAACGAATCAATCGACCCCCTTTGCGTGTCACCAGTAATCGTCAGCCTCTTACAGCCGGCCGGGTCGTTAAGCCGTTGAAGGTGCAGATAGTAGTCGCCGGTCCCGCTCTTGCGACTGTCGAAAACCCGGACTGCGTGGAGTCCTGATTGTGAGATCTGACAATCGAGCTCCCCCGCGGTCGGAGCCTCGCAGACACGTAACCCACCCGGCCCAACAAGCTCGATAGCGGCTACCAGACTGCTGCCGGACTCCACCAAGCGAACGCGGATGCGATCGCCTCCGTTCGCTGAGAATGCGAAGGTCGACACGTCGGTCGGTTGCTCGATCGAGCAACTGATGGCCTCCCCGAAGCTGATTCTCGAGGGGCACCAGGGAGTGCTGACCTCGTCGGAGTTGCTGGCGCCGTCGGCCACCAAACCGGCTAGCGAGAACCTTCCGCTTAGCAGCAGCCCCGCGCCCAACAAAAGCACAGCGATTGCGCCCACGCCGCCGATGAGCAACCGACGCGAGATAGCTGGCAGCGATCGTGACAGACCCGGCGGCCGCCCCGTCGCCAGGTGACCTGCCCCTGCCGTCAGAGGCACGCTGGTGGGCGATCGTTCGGGACTCGCTCCGCCACCGGGCACGGCAGATGTTGCTGGGGATTCATTGTCGCGAGACGTCTCGGGAGGCGTGGAATGCGCGCCAACCCCGCTGTCCAACCTGGCTAACAGGATGCCGCACGTGTCGGCCAGATGCTCAATGTGTGCCTCCACCGGCTGCGACAATGCATCCAGCCAGTGGGGTGTACTGATGAAGTATTCGAGCGATTTCGAGAGCGGAACATCCTCGATGCGGAATGGCAGGAGCGCGATACCCTTGGTCACGGCCCGCTCTATTTCGCGCCGCACCTGTGGAGAGTCGTTCGAGTTCCCCGAGTAGATGAGGACGAGAAGCCTGCTCTCGTTGATCCCATCCACGATCGACTCACTCCACTCGGTACCGGCCAGGACATCGCGCGGGGCGATCCAGCAGCGGATGCCTTTTCCCTCGAGCCGCGCGCACACGGCATCGGCAATAGGCTTGTCTTGGTTGGCGTAGCTGATGAAGACGTCGTGGGCCATATTTGCCGTTAACTCCGTTTGCAGAAAGGGCGTTCCCCGAGGAAGCGCACCGCGTCGGCCCACCTCGCGCACCACTACCGGCCGGCGCGCGCTCACCGCCAACGGGAGCCCCGGCGCGCGCCCCACGAGAGCGACCAGCCCGAGCCTCCAAGCTCGGAAAAAGAACAGCCACCTCGAATAGTCGCGGTAGGCCCGCAGGCTGGAGGCGGCCTTGTTTGCAGCCGCAGCTTTGCCGAGAGGCCCGCGAGTCCTGCTTTGCCAGTGACAGAATAGCACAGCTTTCTGAATTAACCGGCGCGGAATCCCGCAATGGTGCACCAGGCACAGCGACCACGACTCGATCTCGCCTCCCGGCTGTCTCTGGAGGTCGTTTCGCGTACGCAAAAAGGGGGCGTGGATCGGCGCGCGTCGCGTGCTAGAGTAGGGTTCACTCAACGGGAGGTGCAATGCGCGAGGCGTTTTCTGCGACGACGCTGACGATGGACGAGGCAGAGATTCTCGACGTGCCCGAAATCCGGGTCGACGGAATACTGAAAACGACCGGGCGCGCTCGCTACACACGAGATCTAGCCCTGCCCGGCATGTTGTGGGCAAAGTTTCTGATGAGCCCGCATCCTCACGCGCGAATTCTGTCCATCGACACAGCGGCGGCGCGCGCCGTGCCGGGCGTGCACGCGGTGCTCACAGGACGGGACATCGGCCGAAAATTCTGGGGACGTCCCGTGGCCGACTGGCCGGTCCTTGCCTACGACCGGGTTCTCTACGTCGGGGAGCGGGTCGCCGCCGTGGCTGCGGAGACCCCTGAGGCCGCCGAAGAGGCGCTGAGCCGGATCAGCGTGGTGTACGAGGAATTGCCGGCGGTCTTCGACGCCGAGGAGGCACTGCGCGATGGAGCGCCGATCCTGCATCCGGAGGCTGAGGAGTACTACCCACCGGGCAAAGCGCCCGTCACGCCCCACCCGAACGCATTCGACTATGACACCTACCAGAAGGGTGACGAAGACATCGACCGACTTTTCCAGGAGGCCTACCGGGTAGTCGAGGATGTCTACACCGGGCCTCGGCAGCACCAGGGGTACATCGAGCCTCATGGCTGTGTCGTCTGGATCGACGACGGGGACGTGGTGCACATCGTCTCGACGTGCAAGACGCCATTCTCCCTCCGCGACCAGATCGCGAAGGTGGTGGGCGTGCCCAACGACAAGGTCGTGGTCGACAATCACTTCATCGGCGGTGACTTTGGCGGGAAGGGGACGTCTATCGACGAGTACCCCTGCTACTACCTGGCGCGAGCCACTGGGCGCCCGATCCGCTCCATCATGACGTACGCGGAGGACCTCACCTCGGCGACGCCTCAGCACGCGGCGAAATACTACCTGCGCACGGGTGTCGGTCGCGATGGCAAGATCGTGGCCCATGAGTGCCGCGCATACCTGAATTCAGGGGCGTTCGCTCGAGGCGTGGCCCGGACGGGATTGCCGTGTCTCAGCCCGTACAACCTCCCGAACGTCCGCTTCGAGGGGTACTTCGTCTATACGAACCTGGTGCCGCGAGGGAATATGCGCGCGCCGGGCGACTTCCAGCGCGCCCACGCGGGAGAGGTCCACATGGACCATATCGCGCGGGAGTTGGGGATGGACCCCATCGAGCTACGGCTGCGCAACTGTCTGCGCCCGGGGGACCGCATGATCGATGGAGGGCGGGTCCGCAATCCGCGCGCCGTGGAGGTGCTGGAGACCATGCGTCGAGAGGCCCGCTGGGGAGATGAGCCAGTCGGACCAAACCACGGACGGGGCGTCGCCTTGCGCCTGCGCCACGTCGGTGCTGGCAAGGGAGAGGTGCTGCTGCGCCTTCAGGCAGACGGCGCCGTCGAGGCGCTCACCGGCAACGCTGACCAGGGTGGCGGAGCCCACACGGTGATCCAGCGAACCGCGGCGGCAACGCTAGGTGTCGATCCGCGACACGTGCGGGTGCGGTTCGGCTCGACAGCCGAAGCGCTGCGCGATCCGGGCTCCGGTGGCAGCCGGGCCACTACGACCGTCGGTCGGGCAACGATCGACGGCGCGAGGATCCTGAAGGAGAAGCTGGAGGAGCTCGCAGCGGAGGTAATGGGGTGGCCGGCCGGTCAGGTGCGCATCGAGCAAGACGCGTTCGTGGTGGACGGGTCAGGCGAGCGAGCGCCGTTTCAAGAAGTTGCTACCCGAATCGCGGCTGGGCCGGCTGTCGAGGCCGTCGGCATCTTCGATCCCGACGAACACCGCTCGCCTGATGGACGCGACTTCAACTTTTCCGCCTACGTGGTCGACGTGGAGGTCGATCCCGAGACCGGGCAGGTGAGGCCGACGGACGTCTTGGTTGTGGTGGACGTGGGAACCATCATCAACCCAGTCGCGCACCAGGGACAACTGGACGGCGGTTTTGTCTTCGGGCTCGGGCAGGCGATGACCGAGGAGCTGATCCACGAGGATGGCAAGATCGTGACGGCCAGCCTCGGCGAGTACAAGCTGCCGACGCAGATGGACCTACCGAGGTTTCGAACGGTGCTGCTACGCACTGAGATAGGCCCCGGACCCTTCGGCGCCAAAGCGGCCGGAGAGAATACGAACGTCGCCGTTGGCGCCGCCATCGCCAACGCCGTGTACGACGCGGTGGGTGTGCAGATCGACGAATCACCCATTACGTCTGAGCGCGTTCTCGCTGCGCTTCAGGCCAGGGCCGCGTCACCTCTTACCGGAGGTCGCGACTAGTATGCAGGGCACGATGAAGGCGGCGCGGATCCACGGATTTGATCGGGCGCCTGGCGCGGGGGGCCTGGTTAGCCTTGACGAAGTCCCCATCCCTGACGTTGGGGAGGGCGAGGTCTTGATCCGTGTACTGCGGGCGGGGCTCAACCACGGGGATGTACACATGCGGGAAGACGCCGTAACGTACAGCCCGGATGTGACTATGCTTCCGGACCTTCCTATGACCATTGGGCACGATGGCATGGGCGAGGTTGTTGAGGTGGGACCGGATGTGCGCGCCGTCCGGGTAGGCGACCGCGTCGTGGTCGTTGCCTCCTTGACGTGCGGTCACTGCAAGTACTGTCGGTCGGAGCGGCAGCATCTCTGCTCGTCCAAGAAGACCATGGGTTTCGTGACCAAGTTTGGCCAGAGTGCTCCACGCCTGAAGCGCTATACCGATGGCCTCTGGGCGGAATACTGTCGAGTGCCTGCCACGAACGTCGTGCGGCTCGAGCCTGAGGACAACGTGGACGAGTTCTGCAAGGTTTCCCAGATCAACGTGGGCTACCGAGCACTAAAGCGGGCCGGCCTGCACAGCGGGGAGACCGTGCTCGTCAATGGCGCCTCCGGCATCACCGGTATCGGGACGGTGCTGGCCGCGTTGACGATGGGGGCGGCCCACGTCATCGCCGTGGCGCGCAATCCCGTTCGGCTGGAGCGAGTGCGCGCTATCGATCCGCGGCGCATCTCCACAGTTGCGCTCGGACGGGGGGAGTCCATCACGGCCCGCATCCAGGAGCTGACGCATGGTCAGGGCGCGGCGGTCCTGGCGGAGCTCGCTCCCGGTGGCATCGAGTCGACAGTCGAGTGCATCAAGAACCTGGAGCCAGGGGGACGTGTGGCCCTCATATCCTCCAATCCTGAAACGCTATCGCTGCCACTTCGCTACCTGATGATCCGCTCCATCGAGTTTACAAGCGTCACTGGCCGCTTCCTGGTCGATGTGGCGGAGCTGCTGGAATTGACACGGCGTGGCGTCATCGACACGCGCCCGATCACGACCAAGTACTTCAAGCTGGAAGGGATCAACGAGGCGCTCGACTTCATTGAAGGTCGCGGGGAGAACGACCCGCTCTGGCCCATGTACGCCGCGGATTGACGGCGGTGGGCACCGCGTGAAACAGCGGCTCCGCAGCCAAAAGAGTGCGTCGGGGTGCGGCGACCGAACACCATTCTCCCATAGCGTCTGTCCAGAGATGATCGTGGGCTGGCGCTGGCCTCGGATCCGAATGACCTACGAGAACCTGTCGAAGGAAGGCGCGAGATGCGAGCGAAACCGGATGCGAACTGGGCAAAGTGGGCGGAGCGATGGGAGGCGCAGCAGCAACGATTCTGGCCCCGCCGCGAGCAGCGCTTCCAGATCATGCTTGATCTCGTAGAGGAGATCGTCGGGCCGGAGCCTGGTCGTATTCTGGACCTGGCGTGCGGGCCGGGCTCGATGAGCCGTCGGGTCATGAAGCGCTTTCCCGGCGCTCAGCTCGTCGCCCTTGATGTCGATCCGGTCCTGATGGAGATCGGCCGACGCGCGCTCGGCAACGGGGGCGGCCGCCTGCAGTGGGTGGGGGCGGACTTGCGCACCCCGACCTGGCCGGAGCAGATCCGCGCGCTTGCCCCGTTTGACGCGGCCCTCACGTCAAGTGCGCTCCACTGGCTGGACGCCGGCGAAATCGTGCATGTGTACCGCGTACTCAGCGAGCTGGTGCGTCCCGGTGGAGCGGTCCTCAACGCGGAGCACCTGATGGTCGCCCGGCCGGCCGGCCGGTTGGCCGGAGTCGCGAAAGCCCTGCGGCAACGGATCGACGCTGGGGAGCCGTTCGAGGGAGAAACATCGGCGGCTTGGTGGGAGGCGGCGCGGGCCGAGCCGCAATTCGCCCCGCTGTTCGCCGAGCGGGACACCGTGTTCAGTGAGGGCAATCCGCGCCGCCACGTGTTCTTGACGTCGAGCTTCCATGAGGAAGCGCTGTCCAACGCCGGCTTTTCGGAAGCTGCGGTCGTGTGGCGCTTTCTCGAAGACGCGGTTGTTTGCGCCATTCGATGACGCGACGCCCATCGACCCAGGATACACGCCTGCTCCCGACGCGGTGAGGGGGGAACCATGGGCCGAGCGCGCAGGCTCGCGATTCTCTCGGCGAAGAGGAAGAGGCAGCAGCCCCACGGTGAGGGTGACCACAGGAGCTGCGGCCTATTGAACGGCTTTTCGACTCACCACGCTGGCCTAAGCATGTACGAGTTGCATCGCGGCGACGCCGGGCACCTTGAGCTCGAGCTTACCCCATGAATCGCCACCGTCTTCGCTGAAGTAGAAGTCGCCGTTTCGCTGAGCCGCGTAGACCCGCTCAGGCTGTTGGTCATCCACGACGATGACATCGGAAAAGTCTTTGGACGCGTCCTCGAGTCCGCGTTCGAGCCGCTCCCAATTCCTCCCGCCGTCGCGCGAGCGAATGATCGTTGACTCGGCTCCGCTGGGACGGCGCCACTGGCCCGGCTGGCTATTGGCAGCCGCGGAATAAAGTACGTCGTGGTCCTTTGGGCTCATCGTCAATGGCACGGAGTAGTCCTGGGTGATGTTCATAGCGGCAGGCTCCCAGTTCTCGCCCCCATCATCGCTCGCGTAGAGGGCCCGGCCGCTGACTTGCTTTCGCCGGGAATCGCCGCCACCGGTGGCGATCAGAATTCGGTTTGTGTGCTCCGGGTGCAACACAATGGCGTGCACGTCGCGGTCGAAGTCTTTGTTGAGCAGTCGCCAGGTCTCACCCCGATCGGTAGTTTTGACCATGTAGCCTTCCTGGAGCGCGGCGTACATGGTGTTGGGGTTTTTGGGGTCAATCGTGATCTGCCGTACGTGAGGCTCGACGGTCGCATTTGGATAGAACACGTCCGGGACGGACGGAACGTCCCAAATCGATTTGAGCCGCTGCCAGCTCTCGCCCAGATCCTCACTTACGTACACGTCGATGGGCTCAGTGCCGGCGTAGATACGGCGGGGATCGTCGGGAGCGATGGTCACACACCGGACCTTGGCCGGGCCGCCGCGCTTGCCACGATTTGGCTTTTGCCACTTCTGGCCGAAGTCGTCGCTGATCCAAACCCCGTCCCCTCGGGTTCCCGCGAGCACCTGATTGGGAGTTGACGCATTCACAGCCAACCCGGGAACGCCCCAGCCCTTAAGGCCGTGGTTTTCTACTTGCCAGGAGCGTCCGTCGCTCGATCGCGCCGTCACGAGGCCATCGTCCGTTCCGATGTAGAAGAGTGAGTCCATGTCGCTCCCCAGAACTTCATTTCGATAGGCGCGCTATTATGCCACCGTAGCTGGTCCTGTCGAGCCAACTGGATGAGGGCACAGCTCCAGAGCGCATCCCAGGCGGGCGTGCGTGGGCCGACGGTCCAATTCGTTTGGACCGGGATAGGGCGCGGACTCGTCTGATATTCGGTCGGGCGGTTCGGCATGAAAAGAGCTCCGTGCCGTCCCTATCCCAGGGCGGATGGAGCTTCTGCGCCAGCCCGAGGTACATTTAATTTGCGGTCAGATCGCTACGAGCCGGCTCCTCACAATTGACAGCGAGCGCCGCCTGTCCTATCGTGGGTACTGAGCGCCGATTCCGGGAGGGGACAGCCATGGCAAAGCAAGGCTTCAAGGTGATGGACAGTGATATGCACGTAATGGAGCCCCCCGACCTCTGGCCACGCTACATCGATGCTGAGTTTCGGGATCAGGCCCCAGTGGGGCTCACCTCAGTCAACGTTCGCGACCTGCGCACCGTCTTCCCGGGTGAGACCGTGAAGGAACGCCCCGCACGCTTGCGGTCCAATACTGGGCACCACTTCGACCGCCTTCAGGAGATCTATCGCGACCATGCGAGCCGCGGTTGGACCGCCGACTGCCAGCTGGAGGCCATGGATGTCGAGGGGATCGACGTGGGCGTGCTGTTCCCTACTCGCGGGTTGAGCGTATTGACCCTACCCAACATCGCACCCCTATTCGCGGCCGCCATTGCCCGCGCCTACAACGATTGGATGTTCGATTTTTGCAAGCTCGATCCCAAACGGCTCATCGGAGCCGGCATGCTCTCGGTCTATGACATCAAGGACGCCATAGAAGAGGCGCGCCGAGCCAAGGAGGAGCTGGGGTTCCGAGCCGTGTTCTTGAGGTCCAACGTCGTCAACGGAACGAACTGGTACGACCCCGAGTACGAGCCGCTCTGGGCGACGCTCGAAGAGCTCGACATGCCGCTCGGTTTCCACGAGGCCACCGGCTCTCGCTCGCGACAGACAGGCGACTGGTTCGATCCGAACTTCGGGATCAGGCAGCTGTACTCCCAGCCATTCGAGCAGATGCTGGGCCTCGGCGCCTTCATTTGCGGCGGAGTTCTGGCGCGACATCCGAACCTGAGAGTAGCCGTCCTGGAAGCCAACTGTTCCTGGGTGCCCTGGCTCCTGTGGCGCATGGACGAGGGCTACGAGCGACAGGGCGAAATCTATATGGCGGACCTCAAGATGGAGCCCAGCAAGTATTTCATGCGCCAGTGCGTCGTCTCGGTGGAGCCGGACGAGGTCACCGCGCTTCCCGTGATGGAGTCGCTGGGTCACAACCTCGTGTTCTCGACGGACTACCCGCACGTTGATTCCCGCTATCCAGACGCAGTCGATTCCTTCTTAGAGCTGCCTATATCCGATGAAGATAAGCGCCTGATCCTGTGGGACAACTGCGCTCGTTTCTATTCCGTGGACGTTGACCCAGCGGTTCCTTCGGCTAGCAGCAGCGGGAAGGCTGTCCGATAGGGGGCTCCTCCTCCACGGCTGCAAACGGCGTTCCTCACACCGATCGCAGCCAGGTGGCCCCCTGAGGCCGTAGCTGCGGATTGGACCCGACGATCCCATCCAGGTCGATTCTGTGCGACAATGGCGGACAAACGCTCGCGGGAGCGGAGCACCGGCGGGGGCGGGCCCGAATGCCCGTGCTCCGCACGACACACAAGGACCGAGCAGAAGAGGAGGTTGCCATGGCAAGAGAGGTCAAGCCTGAGACCGCGCTGGACCGATTCGTGGCCACGATCCGCGACTGGTACGCTGAGGAGCCGGACCCGGAGAAGCGGTGGGAGTGCCTGACGCCCGTCATGCAGGAGCTTCTGGCTGACCCCTCTGTCCTGGAGGCGTCCAAGAACTGGCCCCTCACGAACGGCGGCGGGCCCCGCAACCCGGACGGCCGGGTGGAAAACCTGCTTTTCTATCAAGACCCGGACTACGGCTTCGCGCTGCAGGGCGTGAAGAAGGCGGCTGATCGAAGCGACCGGCGAGGTATCCACGATCACGGACGCATCTACACACTGTACGGTCTGCTGGACGGCCACGAGAAGGTGGAACGGTTCGAGCGCATAGACGATGGTTCCAAGGAAGACTACGCCGCCATCCGCCAGACCGTGGAGATGGCAGTCGGCCCTGGCGACGTGGACGTGGTGAAGCCATACGAGATCCACACCGAGGTGACCGTGGGCGAGGCCGCCGTCGCACTTATTCTTCGCAGCGAGCCGAGCGGTAGCTCGACGCAGCATCGTTACAACATGGAAACGGGCGAGTATCAGGCGAGCCAGGGCCCACGCCTGGTCCCCGTGGACATGTTCGGGAAATAGGTAGGCCTACCCTCCCGCCCTGTTGTTGTTGAGGGCTTCCCCCCAAGCCCCCGCTATTGCTACGAGTCGGAATCTAATTTCGAATTTTCGTGCCTGAAAAGTGGGCGATGAACCCCATTCAGGTGCGCTACCAGACTGCGCTACGGCCCGAGGTCCATAGGCATGCCTATTTACGGCCAGGCTCTTTTTGCGCTTCTTCCCCCCACCGCCAGTCGTTGTCCAGAAACTGGTGGCGGTTTATTTCGAAGTTCAACGACCTGAACCCCCGAACCAGGGCCACCTGCTGAATAGGCC
>JAERMM010000074.1 GCA_016844585.1 Chloroflexota bacterium
GGCCTCCGCGTGCTTGATGCGTGGGGGTTCACGTACAAATCTATGCTGATCTGGCACAAAGTCCGGAAGGATGGGGGCAGCGACGGTAGGGGTGTTGGCTTCTATTTCCGCAACGTTACTGAGTCCGTGCTGTTCGGTGTTCGCGGGAAGCTTCGCACGTACGCTCCAGGGCGACGCCAAGTCAACCTCATTGCCACGCAGAAACGGGAGCACAGCCGTAAGCCGGATGAGGTGTACCCGATCATTGAAGCCTGTTCTCCCGGCCCGTTCTTAGAGCTCTTCGCCCGTTACCCTCAGCCTGGTTGGACCGCTTGGGGGCACGAGGCGGCCCCTGACGTTACTCCGAGGGGCCGCCAGTACCCGTCGTATGGAGCTGGCTTGACCACCGACCACATCATTCCCAATGGGCAGGGGCGATTGTTAGACCCGTCCGTCTCTCAGCCTTACCAAGAAGGTATGGCCCAACCATGATGACCAGTTCGTGGGGTGCCCTGATGTTCAAGTTTGGGGAAGTTCTGTAAAACGGAGCCAAACACTCGGGCGTGCTCCCGATAGCACGTCATCGAAGAGCCCAGTGATACGTGTCCCATCATCGAACACAAGAGTGTAGGGCTGCTCAAGCAGCCGGAGTGGTGGTTCGTAGCCGCCGACCCACTGGATGTATTGCAATCGAATTGCGGCGTGGTCAGTAGAGCCCGTCGCCTTGCCCTTGATCTCGCAGCGGCCACGTCCAATCAATCGTTTCTTTAGATAGATCGCAACCTGTTCGTCGCGGTCACTTGATATCCCGCTCGCGTCAGACATGAAACTCCACACCAGGCGACTCTTCGGCTCAGGCGATTCGGGTATTTCAGGCCTTCCGTGATCCTGGGCGAGATGTTGATGAACCGGTCCCGCTGGCGACTGCTGATGGTCCATGAGCCTCAGCACCGTGAGATGCAAGGGGGGTCGGCCCGCTGCCCAGGTATCATACGGCGACGCCTCGGTCTGAGGCGCCGCCGTGATTACGGGCACGTACGATTGTCCGGAGGTCTGAATTTATGGAATTCGGTCTCTTCTCACACGACGAACGCAACTTCAAGGTTGCCGCTGACGCCTGGGACGAAGACCTCTACGAGATCGTGGCCGGTGATCGACTCGGCTTCTCGGAGGCCTGGATCACAGAGCACTCGACCGGGCCGAGGCCGGGGATTCAGCCTTGCGCTGACCTCTTCATCATCAAGGCGGCGACGCTCACAAAGCAAATCCGCCTTGGGCCAGGTATCCACGCGCTCCCGATGTTCCATCCCATACAGGTTGCAACGCAGATCGCCGTCTGCGACCACCTGACGCGAGGCCGATACATGGCGGGCTTCGGCGCGGGCGGCGAGCAAGGCAACACCTCAGGGCGCCTAGGGCTGGGCGACGTCAGCGAGCGTTACGAGCGGCTCTACGAGGGCCTTGACCTCGTGCTGCAGTGCCTGACAGAGAAGGAGCCCTTCGACTTCGACGGCCAGTTCTGGCGCTGTACTGATGTGCAGATCAACCCGAAGCCGTATCAGCAGCCGCGGATGCCCATCGGCCTGGCCTGCAGCCGAAAGGGCAAGACGCTCGCGGTTGCTGCGGAGAAGGGACTCTTCCCCCTCATCAGTTTCTTTGACCCTCCCGCCAGATTGAAAGAGATGGCCGAAGTATTCACCGACGCAGCGCAGGCGGTCGGGCGCGGTCCGTGCCGCAGCGAGATCCGCATTCCCCGCTACATCCACGTTTCGGAGAAGCGTACAGGTGGCAGAGATGAGGTGCGCGAGGCGCTCACATCCCAGTTGGAGCGGCGGAAACGGAGCATGGGCTGGCAGTTTAAGCAGCTCGTGCCGGAGGACGGCAGCCTGGCCGACGTCACGTTCGACGCCATGGTGGATGCTGGCTCCATCATCGTAGGTGACCCGGACATGGTTTACGAGCGCATCAAGGACACGTACGACGAGGTGGGCGGGTTCGGGGTCCTTCTCCTCATGGTTGGGCGCGACATCGGCTCGCGCCGCCAGCGAGTCCGCTCAATGAAGCTCTTTATGGAAGAGGTTGCGCCCCGACTCGCCTCCCTGAACCCGGATCGCGAGCGGATTCCCGCAATGTCGTCCTGAATGCTGATCCCCAGCTCAGGCATCGAGGTAACTGCGCGCCCCACGTCAGACGAATCTCCGTCAGCAGCCCAGGACACCCAGGGCCTCCTGGACGCGGTCTCCCAGGCTCGCGAGAAATGTGTCATGGGCCTTCCGCGCCTCCGACGGTAAGACGCCGCTGTTGACCAGCTCCTCCAGGGCGCGGCGGCGCGGATAGGCCTGCTGCACCCAGTCGCGCGATTGGATCATCTCCGCGGCGAGGCGGGCGCCCACAGAGGTATCGACGTCTGCGACCAAACGGAATGCGCCGATAGCGAACGCCTGGTGAGCGCACTCCTCATCGGCAATCCGTTGGGCGACGGCCGCGACGACGGCGTCAGGGGCCAACGAAAGGGCGAGGAGGGCGGCAGTTGCAGCCTGGTCGAGTGCGAAGGCCGACATCAGGGCCGACGGCCACGCCTCAGCGCCTATTCCGCGGCCGACTGCCACAGGCGCCGGCATCGGAGTGAACGCGACCGCTGGGGGCTCGGCGACCAGTGCCGAGATCGAATCCGCGTGCATCCCTTCGTCTTGGGCGAGTCGATCGAGAGCCAGGCGCGCGTCCAAGCCGGGCGAGCGATCCCGACACGCGAGGTACATGGCGCCCGTGGTGCGCTTCGCTCGGGCCGTCGACGACAACAGTCTTGCTAGCGGTTCAGATAGCATGCGCGTCGCCATATCCCATCAGGTCAGCGTCTCGGCAGAGAGGCCAACCACTCGTCGGGTAGTATAGGGAGCGACGCCGGTGCGGGACATCTTTATCGGAGACGCTGTTGAGAGTACGCGGATCGTTCGTTGTGACGCTGGGCCTGGTTACGGCCTTTCTCATCAGCGCGTGCAGCGGAGCGGACCAGGTCCGCGGGCGGATCGGCGAGAACATCGCGGCGGGCGACTACCATGTTACGGTCAACAGTATGGAGAATCCCGGTCCGGCGCCGGACCGTTTTACCAACCCGAAACCCGGCAACCGCTTTGTAAAGTTTGACGTAACGGTGTCGAACAGTGGCCAACAACACTTGCCCGTCGCTTCGAGCCACTTCACGATGCGCGATAGCGGCGGCATCGACAATTCCGCGATGTTCGGCGTCCCCACGGACGGCGGTCTTCGGGTGCTATCGTTGGCGCCTTCTCGCCCGCGGTCGTCGGCTGGCGCACTCGCATCAGCGTCGACCTCGACCTCTAGCTTGGCGGCGCGCCAATGGACCCTGAAGTCCGTGAGGTTCTACACGATCTCGTAGAGGCCGTGATAGCGGTGACGTTGCTGGGCGTCACCGTCGCAATCCTCTACCGGCTGCTTATCGGCGAGGTGCCCGTCACCTTTTTCATTGGCGAGATCGTTGGTCTCGGCATGGGCGTAAGTTTGCTGATGGCCGCTGGCCCACGGCGCCGCCACCGCTAGGCCCTCGGCCCCGGGTTGTCACCCTGTCACCGTTGTCACCTAGGTCTTTTCTCGAAATTACGCACGGCGGGCGACCATTGAATGTGCCCTTCAACCTCCTCATATTGGCTTCAGACTTGCTCTGTCTGCTCTGTAGGTCGTCTGGAATACAAGCCCGGAGCCCAGCGTGATCCCAGCCACAGCCAGAATAGCCCACTCGATGCTGAAGTGGTCCGCCAAAAGCCCGGCGACCAACGCGCCCACGGCAAATCCTACGTCCCTCCAGAAGCGGTATACGCCCAATGCTGTGGCCCGCCACGATGGTTCCGACGCATCGGCGACGGCGGCCAGGAGCGCCGGGTAGACGAGTGCCGTTCCCAGGCCATACATCGCGCTCCAGCCTAGCCAGATCGAGAACTCGGTACCCTGTTCAATGCCCACGAGAGCGACCGCCTGAGCCAAGAATCCGACGACAATCGGACTCTTCCGGCCAACCAGGTCAGTCAGGGCGCCGGTACCTATTTGGGCGATAGCCCAGACGGCCAGATACGCAAACGCCAGCTGACCGACTTCAGCTAGCGTCAGGCCCTTCATTGAGAACCACAGAGGTAACAGGCCCCAGGCAAGAGCGTCATTGAGGTTGTTGACCAGCCCCGCCTGGGAACAGGCGGCGAGATTGCGGTCTGCCCAACTGGAGCGCGCAAATACCCAACGGAACGAGCGCCTCTCTGTGAAGCGATCATTGGCCTCGGTGGCTTCTGCTCGGGCGTAGGCTCGTGTTTCGCGTACAAATGCCCAGGAAACGAACAACCCGGCGAGGGCGGCTCCCAGCCCGAGCCACAGGAGCACGGCGCGGGCGTCGATTGATTCCGCCAACCAGGCCGCGAGCCAACCCGCTCCGCCAACTGCAAGGTATCCTGCAAATTCGTTCAGCCCCAGAGCCAGACCCCGGCGACTGGCTCCAACGAGATCGATCTTCATCGTCACGGTCATGGACCAGCAGAACCCTTGGTTGAAGCCGAGAAGCACGTTCGCGAGCACTACCCAGGACCAACTCGGGGCTATAGCCAATAAGACCGGGACGGGTAGACCGAGAAGCCATCCAGCGATAAGGATCGAGCGCCGACCGAGGCGGTCTGCGAGGCGACCCGCTATGAGGTTGCACACAGCCTTACTCAGCCCAAACGCGAGGATGAAGCTGGTGACGGCGGTGGCGGCGGCAAGACCGAACTCATCCCGAGCCATGAGGGGCAGGAGCGCTCGTTCCTGCCCAACCATGACGCCCACGAATCCATTCACAACGACCAGGAGGGCGAATTGTCGCCAATTCGCGGCTAGGCCCGGCTGGATGGAGGGCTTAGTGGTCGGAATCTTCGGGCGCGTCGGCAGGCCCATATGGCCACCAGGCAGAGACGAATCGGCTAGTCGCCATCAGTCGCCAACTCGCCGAGATTGATCCGGCGGGTCCGATCAAAAGCCTCCGGCAGAGGCGGCAGACCCTGGAGCACGAATCGAACAAATCCTTCCTGATCCGCATGCTGGAGTGCAGGATTGAACCGTCGCTCGAAGCCGATCGTGGACGAAGGCTTCGCACTCATGGACGCGCCGCACGCGGAACCCGAGAAATGCGCAGGGTAGATTTCCACGTCGTCACCCAATGGCAGGAGCTTCGTGAAGAGACTCTGATGCAAGGCGCCCGCCAGAGCGCGAGATTGCGCCTCGCCCGGAAGGTCGGGCCGGCCAACGCCCCCGACGAACAGCGTATCGCCCGTCAGGACGAACCACGGATCCTCGCTGCGCGTTCTGTCTCCCACCAGGTAGCACACGCTCTCTGGACTATGTCCGGGAGTGTGCAGCACACGCACGTAGTCGTTCCCAAGCTCGATCAGCTCGCCGTCTCGCACTTGCACACAGGGAAACTGGGTGGGGGCAGACTCGTGGAGATAGATCTTTGCTCCGGTGCGCTCCGCCAGGAGCCTTGCCCCGGACAGATGGTCAGCTTGGACATGTGTCTCGAAAATGAATCCGAGCGGGCCCCCGGCGGTTTCCGCCAGTTCGAGGTATTCGTCGAGATGGTCGATGTGGGGATCACACACGGCGAACTGTTTCTTGCCTATGCAGCCGAAGAAATACGAGGCGCAACCCGTCGATGGATGGAGGACCTGCCGAAAGATCATGCTCCGCTCCTCGACGGTGATGACCCGCCGCCGACACCCACGGCGATCGGCAACCCAGACGCCGCCCAGTCTGGATAGCCGATCACCAGGCGCGATGCAGATCGTCCGTGGCGCGAAAGCGTCTCGACCGCTTCATCTGCGTAGACGCAGTAGGGCCCCCGACAATAGGCGACGATCTGTCGCCCGGGAGGTAACTCAGCCAGCCGCGTTTCAAGCTCCTCCAGAGGAAGCGAGATAGCACCCGCGATGTGCCCCTGACGGTATTCGAGGGCCGGACGCACGTCGAGGACCGTAATGTCATCGTCTTCGAGCCGTCGGCGTAGCTCTTCGGGACCTACGGCTTCCATCTCCTCTCGGCGGCTCAAGAATGTGGTCGTCACTCGATCGATCTCAGCCAGGCGTGCTTCTGCCGTCGACTGCAGCGATTGCCAGAGGGCAAAAACTTCGGGGCTCCCGAGTCGGTAATAGACGCGAGAGCCTTCCCGCCGCATCTCGACGAGGTGCGCTTGATGGAGCGCTCGTAGATGCTGCGAGGCATTCGCGATCGACAGCGCCGCTTCGGAGGCCAGCTCCTCGACCGATCGCTCGCCCTGAGCAAGCACATCAAGCAGCTCCAGCCGGTGAGGGCTCGCCAGCGCCCTTCCCACGCGCGCGAACTCCGCGTAGAGGCGATCTTTGAACTCGCGTTTTTCCAAGTCAGTCGTCCCCGAGGGGCTTGTGCGCACGGAACACCACTCCACGCGTTTCGAACTCGGCGGCGTCCGACTCATGAGGTGAACCGCTGAATACGTCTACCATGCTACCAATTCGAATATCTTCGAACCCGGCCATCCGAACCACGTCGATGTACTCCTCGACGAGCAGCGCACCCGCGATACAGCCAGTCCAGAGATCGATGGCCTGTCGGGCGTCCTGTGGAACCGGTTTCTGGACCATGACATCGGCAATCTGCAGGCGCCCGCCGGGCTTCAGCACCCGATAGATCTCCCGATAGACCGCGAGTTTGTCGGGGCAGAGGTTGATCACGCCGTTCGAGATGATGACATCCGCTGAAGCGGCTTCCAGCGGCAACGCTTCCGCCAGTCCGTCGCGAAATTCGACGTTCGCCAGGCCGACCAGCACGACGTTAGACGCGGCTTTCGCCCGCATCTCGGCCGTCATGTCGACGCCGATGACGCGGCCGCCGGTCCCGACCTCCTTGGCCGCGAGAATGCTGTCGAAGCCCGCGCCGGAGCCGACGTCGACCACAGTCGCCCCGGGCTCAATCACGCCCATCGAAAATGGATTGTTCACACCCGCAAAGGACTCGACGACCTGGTCGGGAAATGCGTCCACAACGTCGGCGGGATAGCTCAACATTCGAGCCAAGGGACGGCCGATATGAAAATGGAAGCCCCGTTCGGGGGAGGTTGCAACTTCACAGTACTTCAGCTTGATCTCGTCCCGCAGGAGACTGGAGTCAATCGCCGCGGGCGCGTAGGGTGTTGCGAAGGCTGCCTCGTCCATCTCAGAAGCTCAGCGTGCTGGCGCCCGACGCCATGTACTCGACCACATTCGCGGCAGTCACAATCTTGGCCCCTGGAATAAGGTCGCCGTCCGTGATGCCGCGCGGCTTGGTGCAGGCGCCGCAGGCCCAGATCTCGCCACCGTTTTCGACGAACGATCGAACGAGATCGGCCAGAGGCTGGAAACCATCTTTGTGAACGCGGTCGGCGTAACCCTTAGTTGCGAGCCAAACTCCGTCGACGGTCAGCAGCACCACCGCCTCTTGAGCTGCGCTCGCGGCTACGTTGCCGACGATAAACGGAAGCGTTGCGCGTTCGGGGTCGTCGTCACCGTGCGTGCAGTTGGCCAGGATCTTGCTTGCCATATTTGGTGTGCCTCCTTCTCGGGTTGTGAATCGATCAGGAACGTCGGAGATAGAAACGAGTGTTCTGGGCGCCTTCTTCAAGAATCGCGACAAGCTGGTTTCCGGAGAGCCGGCTCCAAGCGGGCACAGCCTCTCGAGCGATGGGGTCGTCCGTCATAACCTCCAGTATTTGATTGAGATCGAGTCGGCGCATCTGCTTCGAGATGAGCGGCGTGAGATCGGAGCAAACATTCGCGAGCCCACATGCATCGAGAAGCTGGTCAGAGTGGACGGGTGCTTGCTCGTGCGGCATTTTTTGAGCCTTTCTGTGAGCCGTGCGGCTTCCATTATATTCTATTATTCAATGGTATTATTGAATTATAGATGGGTCGAGCGGAATTAACAAGGGCCGGGATCCGATCATTGGATGCCGCAGCGGCTGGACTTGAGCACCTTGGCCCATTAAGGAGGGAGGAACTTCCCTGGCGTGCGGGTTTTCGCGCAACAGCCATGGGTGCGGTCCTCAGTGCCCTGCTGGCGCGGAAGGTCTGCCAGTTCCTGGTGCATTCGGGAGGGATCGGGCTCGCGACCGCACTCCCGAAGTAACGAGGCCCTGGAGCGCCGATCAACTTTGGCGCTGCCAGGGCCTCGTTTCAATTCGCTTTTGACGACGCGGCGTTCACTCGAACGCCGCCGCGGGCTAGTGTCCGCAGCCGCAGCCGCCACCGCCGCTGGCACGATTCGGGTTCTCAATCGTGAAGCCTTTGTTCATCAGGCTGTCGCGGTAGTCGATGATCGCGCCCTCTAGGTAGGGGGCCGATTCTTCGTCGACGACCACCTTTACGCCGCACGTCTCGAATATCTGCTCGCCTTCGCCGAGCGCCTTATCGAGACCCATGCCGTAGTGGGCTTTGCCACAGCCGCAGGCGCCCTGCACAAATACACGGATAGCGATCTCGGCGTCGCCCTGCTCGTCGATCGCACGCTTCAACTCGGTTGCTGCTCGGTCGGTGACATTAATCACGGATGATGCTCCCTTGTGTAGCGGACGCGCCGCGTACTGGCTGGATTATATCGGGCGCGGGAAGTCAAGCGACCGCGCCTGCGTTGCACTAGAGGAAACGACGATTGCGGCTTTCATATTCCGCGATGGAAAGAAGGTGTATTGAATGGAAATAAAGGATCTTGGGCACATTGTGTTTTTCGTGCGCGACCTGAAGCGCTCCGTGCACTTCTACCGGGACGTGCTTGGATTTCGTCTGCTCGGCAACGAGATGCCAGGCGCGGCGGCGTTCGTGTCCGCGTCGGGGCGAACGCACCATGAGCTGCTCCTGATCGACGTCGGCGCTGACGCTCCGCGGCCGCCGGCCGGCCGACGGGCAGGCTTCTATCACGTTGGTCTGAAAATTGGAGACACGATCGAAGAGTTGAAGGCCGCCATCGCCGACCTCGAGCGTGAAGGTGTGCAGATCGTCGGCATGAGCGACCACACGGTGAGCAAGAGTGTCTACTTGCTGGACCCAGACGGCAACGAGATCGAAATCTACGTCGACGCCGACCCGGCAATCTGGCGCAACAATCCCTCAGCGGTCATGACTCCGACGAAGCCTCTGCGGTTGTAGTCGCACACGGCAACGCCGCTATCATTGGCGGGCCGCAGACCATCAGGGGTGCCCCGCGTGCATTGGACCATCTGAACGAGGCATCCCGAACGGCCGGCAAGGATGTGTCACTGCATCCACGAGGGAAGTGAGCGTAGTGCCTGATCTGGTGGGGAACCCGGGCGATTTCCTGGCGACCTATGGACTGATCGCGATTTTCACGGTGATGCTGCTGAAGGAGGCTGGGCTTCCGGTTCCGGTTCCATCGGACCTCATCATGATCACCGCGGGTGTTCAGGCGGCAACGGGCGCGTTCTCGCTCTGGCAGCTCGGCGTGGCTCTCCTCGTAGCCATTTTCGTGGGCGGCACGATCCAATACTTCCTGGCGCGGAATCTCGGACGGCAAGCCATCTACCGTGTGGGACGGCTGGTCGGCCTCACCGCCGCCAGGCTGGATGGCGCCATCGGCCGGTTGCAGCGACGTGGGCCGGTCGCCATTTTCGTCGGATTGAACCTGCCGGGGGCGCGCGCCGGGATCGTCGTAGCGGCCGGCCTCGCCCGGCTCGCGTACGCGGTATTCGCTCCGTGGATGGTGGCCGGTAGCGCCGTTTTCTATGGCTGGCACATCGCCCTCGGATACCTCGTCGGGCCATCAGCAACGACGCTCCTGGAAAGTGTCCATCTGCCAATCGTGCCTGTCATCGCAGCGCTGGCGGTTGTCGGCCTTGGCGGCTGGCTCGTTCTCCGCCGACGTCGAAGCGACATCGCAGAGTCCAGCACACTCGACAGCCTGTACTCGTGGAGTGAGGCTGCGTGCCCTGCTTGTCTCGCCGTGGCGGCTGTCGAGCGACTGCGGGCGCCTACAACGTCACGTTAAGCCGCCGCACTGAATAGCGAGTCGTCTCGCTTCACAACATCGGCTTCGGACTCGGTCTGGTCGCGGCCTTCAGCGTGGGTCTTGCTGGAGTGCTCACGGGGCTTGGGCTGGCGCTCGTCTCAGGTGGTCGCCTGCTGGGGCATTCGCGGATCGGGAGTCGAGTCGCGGAATCCAGCGTCATGAGGGCGATTCCAGCGCTCAGCGCGCTTGCCGTCACTGTCGCTGGTATTGCAATGACGGCGCAGGCGGCACGCATGCTTGGCTAGCGATCCGCGACGCCGGCGCAGCACCGCGGTCAGTGGCTGGCTACAATCAGCCATTCGTTTGGCAGCCGTTCGTTTGGCCGTGGCAGTGGCCAGAGAGGAGTGCTCTTCAATGGCCCAGACCGAGCGACGTGCGTCACCGCCGCGTACCTACCCCGACCTGCACGATCACCTGGATGCGCTCGAACGCGATGGATTCCTCATACGCGTTCGCAGACCGATCAACAAGGACACAGAGCTGCACCCACTGGTGCGATGGCAGTTCCGCGGTGGGATTCCGGAGCGCGAGCGCAAAGCGTTCCTGTTCGAGCACGTGGTCGACTCGAGCGGACGCGAGTACGGGATGCCCGTGGTGGTTGGATCATTGGCAGCCAGCCGCTGGATCTACGCTCGCGGCCTCGGGTGCGACGTCGATCAGGTCAACCAGAAGTGGCTCGACGCGCGCGCCAATCCTATCGCGCCGATCGAGGTCGAAAGCGGTCCGGTTCACGATGTGGTTCGCACGGGGGCCCAGCTCGACGAGCCTGGCGGTGGGCTTGATGGCCTGCCGGTTCCCATTTCGACACCTGGCTGGGATAACGCTCCGTACATCACGGCCGGCCACTACCTGACCAGAGACCCTGAGACGGGCATCTACAATCTGGGCAACTACCGCGGCCATCTGAAGGGCCGGCGACGCGTCGGGATGAACGCGTCCCACGAGTTCCAGCAGGGGATCATCCCGCACATCGAGAAGGCCCGCGCCCGCGGCGAGCCGCTGCCCTGCGCAATCATCCTTGGCGGCCCGCCGGCCGTGTCGTACACATCCGTGCAGAAGCTGCGGTACGACGAGGACGAGCTTACCGTCGCTGGCGGCCTTGTCGGTGCGCCGATCCAGCTCGTGCGCTGCAAGACCGTCGACCTGATGGTGCCCGCCGATGCGGACGTGGTCATCGAGGGTCTCATCGACTCGCGCTGGCTGGAACCCGAGGGGCCATTCGGCGAGTCGCACGGCCACGTAAATCTGCAGGAGTACAACAACGTGATGGAGGTTACAGCCATCACTCATCGGCGCGACGCAATCCTGCCGTCGATCATCAGCCAGGTTACGCCGAGCGAGTCGAGCATGATCAAAAAGGTCGCACTCGAGCCGATGTTCACCGATCACCTTCGCCAGACGCTCGGCATCCGCAGCGTCGTGCGCGTGGCTCTGCACGAGCCGCTCACCAACCTGCGGCGTCTCGTGGTCGTGCAGATGAGCAACCCGAGCGAGCAAGAGGTTTGGCAGGCGCTCTTCGGCGCGACCTCGTACCAGCTCGCCGTCGGAAAATTCGTGGTAGCGGTTGACGAAGACATCGACCCAGAAAACACCGACGCGGTGATGTGGGCGATCTGCTATCGAAGCAGGCCGCATAAGGATCTGCAGGTGATCCACGGCAAGGACCCGGGCCACAGCCCGCGCGTCGGCGACCGAAAGGGCGACGATGGCGAGGACTCCGCCATGCTGATCAATGCGACGCTGCGCACCACGTTCCCGCCGATCTCGCTGCCGAAGCGCGAATACATGGAGCGGGCCGCGCAAATCTGGGACGAGCTTGATCTACCGGCGCTGAAGCCGGAGTCGCCCTGGTATGGTTATTCGCTCGGACAGTGGAGCGACGAGTTCGAGGAAGAGGCTCGGCTGGCGGTGGAGGGACGCTGGGAAGAGACCGGCCAGAAGTTGCACGAGCGCCGCCGCGACGACGTCGAGCCCAACTCGAGTGTTTGGGAGCACTGAGGCTCGACCGACCGTTCGCGTGAAACCGGAACAGAGGGTGCGACGAGTTTTGCTTGACCTGGACGATTACGGTGTCGGTCAGGCCGAGTCGTGACAATGAAGTTGAAGTTTTGTCGCGATCTGGATATCGTCTGCCGACGGCGGATCGGTCACCCTGGACTTCAGGCGTTCAGTTGACAGGCGGGCTGCCGGCGGATTTGGAGGGGAAGAAGCGTTGAGCTATGACATAGCAGGCCTGGAGCGGATGAAGGCTGGCCTATCGGAAAACGAGCGCATGCAACTCGACATGGAGATCAGGGCCGCGCGGAAGGATTCGGGGACGCTCATGGCCGTTGCATGCCTCGGGTTCATCGGAATCGCCGGTGTACATCGATTCATGATGGGAAAGGTCGGCACTGGCATTCTGTGGCTTCTGACCGGCGGACTCTGCGCAATAGGGACAATTATTGATCTTATCAACATGAACAAGATGGCGGCTGAATACAATTACCAGGTCGAGTACAACACGATTCAGGAATTCCTCGTTCGCAAGGGGGCTCGCGAGGGCCAGTCCTAACTTGGTGCGCTGGGCTCCTGCAATGACCCTCGTTGTGGCGGCCGTGGCGCCGACCCAGTGGTGGGAGGCCGTTCCGACCACCTGCCCGAGCCGCTGGATTGGACGCACCTGTCCCGGTTGCGGCATGACTCGGGCCCTGTCGCTGTTGATGCACGGACGGATTCGCGCCGCATGGGCGATGAATCCACGGTGTTTGCTCGTTGCGCCTCTCTTGCTCTGGTTGGCAGTCTGGCGTGATGGCCGGTTTAGTGGTTTAGTCATCCTGCATAAGTTTTAGATAAGAAATCCCGTAAACTCTGTGGATCGACAACTCCTTCTCATGCGCGTAGCATTGTCAGATACTGCGGCGGCGTTTCCACCTCGGTTTTTGGGAGTGGGCGACATGGCCCCGAAGAGCCTAATCGGTTGGCGAATTGCTGGCGTTTCACTCCTGGCTGCCAGCTTGCTCAGTGGTTGTTTCGGCGGCCAATCCGCGCGTCCGCCCGTCCTGTTTGACGTACCCGAGGGCCAGGTCTATGGCCCCGTGTTGCCACCCCCGATTCTGATTCGGCTCGGACAATCCCTCATTCATGCGAATGGTTCGGTCGGGCCGACGGATGGTCCCCAGGGAAGTCCGGCGATCTGGGAAGGGCATGGTCTGTCGCTGGAGCCAGACGCCGAACGGAATCGCAACCTCTACTTCTTTGTTGAAGGCGACCAGCTTTCACGAATCACGCTGCAAATCAACGACCAGCCACCCGTCATTGAGGAGAGGCCGGGCGTCTATATGTCTGGTGAGTTATCGATGGTCCGCTGGTCGCAGAAGTATTCCCTGCGGGTGACCGCTGAGAACAAGCTCGGCGAGTCGGCGATGTCGGCGATCCACGTGAATGGAGAAGACGCGCACATCGAGGGCGACCAGCAAGACCCGCCGCTTCGGCTACGGATGCTTCGCCTGGGCGGCACGGAGACGCGAACCGTGCGCGGTTCCGGCTACCAGGGCAAGCTGT
>JAERMM010000294.1 GCA_016844585.1 Chloroflexota bacterium
CGCTGACTGCTTCGCGGATCCGTTGAGCGCTCGCGGCCCGATCAACCCTCGCCCCGACCTGTTCCGGTGTGACCGCGACCGAGATCGCGTCCGCCACCCGGACGGTCGCGATGCTTGCATCGCGCACCGGGCGTTCGATGCTGGCCGCCACCGAATTGACTGCCCCATCGATCAGCGCGGGCTCGAACCAGATTGGAGAGGGACGAGCCTTCTCGCCAAGGAAGATCGTCGTCCATAGCGTCAGCGCACGATGCAGGGGATTGCCTTCGTGTCCGACGGCAAAAGCCTCATTTACGACCACTTCAGGGTCAAGGCGCATCCCGACCTCGAAGGCTGTCATCAACCAGTCGTGGCCGTCTGCTTTCAGCAGAACCGGCTGGCGCAGAAGTTCCGCGACCGTCCCCGCCACGAGCGTCGTCGCCTCATCTTTAGTTCGCCCGCCGAGGTCGATCCCAAGCGCGTGGACTCCGGGCGCCATGCGATCTGCGTACGCGGCTTGCATCCCGACGCTGATAGTCAAAGCCAGGAACAACGCAACGCCAACGGTGGCGAGTGGTGTTATCAGACGCTTGTGGGTGGGGGGTATGGCGAGGTGGGGGAGAAGTGGCCCGCGGTGCGGGTTGGCTGTAGCGCCGCGACGAAGCAGAGGAGATCTCCCAGATTGACCATTCAATGATACAGGTGGGTTGACGAGGGAACAACGGAAAGCAGGCGCTGCGAGTCAGTCGGTTTCGGCCCGTGCCCGCTCAATGCGCACTTCGGAGCTGGAGAGAATTGCGCCTGGCAGTGGCACCTCAGGCTTACGAATCCGCACCCTGACACTCTCTACGGATCCATGGGCGCCGAGGATGTGTGCTGCGATCCGTTCGGCCACCGACTCGATGAGTTGCAAGGGTGGCCCGGTCACAATGTCGCGCACAGCGGTGTAGACTTCCGCGTAGTTGACCGTGTCCGACAGGGCATCGGTGCCTCCAGCGCGCCGAAGGTCGGTTCGCATCTCGACATCCACGAGGAATCGCTGGCCCAGCGTCCGCTCCTCGGGAAGCACGCCGTGATAGCCGTAGAACACCATGTCGTTCAGGCGAATGCAGTCCACGTGCGTAGGTTACAGGTTACGGGGGACAGGGGACAGGGGACAGGTCCCTCCGCGGCTGCGAACCGCTCCTCACCTTCACCATTGTTTTTGACGCGCGCTCGCTTCCCCTGTAACCTGTCCGCTGTAATCTCGCGAAGGAGTGACGAAAGATGCCCCTTGTAGAGACAAGCAGTCTGGTCCATTTCTCGATCCCCGTCAACGACCTCGAGGAGTCGCTGAAGTTCTACACAGATGTGCTGGGGATGACGTTCCGCGGAAAGGTCGGGCCGAATGGCCGATGCGTGATGTGCGGCGAGACGCCGATCATCCTGGTGGAGCGGCCGCAGCCGCGGCCTTTCGACGAGACAATGGAGCATAACGGTCAGTTGTGCCACCAGGCGTTTCACGTCAGCAGCGAAGATTACGATCGCGCGCAGGCATCCTTCGAGGCGAACGGCGTGAAGGTCCTGGGCGAAGAGTGGCGCAAGAGCGGAACGTTCAACGGCCGATCGTTTTACTTCTTCGATCCATCAGGCAATCGGCTCGAGATCAACGATCCAACGCCGCCTTTCTGGCCCGAGGGCGTCGAGTAGCACCCTCGTCGTTAAAGCCCGATGAATGATCATTCGGGCAGGCCATTTCGTGCCTGAATCGCGGAAAAGACCTAGGAGACAAGGTTGACAGGGTGACAACGACGGATGAGCCCAACGAACCATCCGTGAACCACGGGATCTTCAGCCAGTGTCCCGTTTGGCTGCGTCCTCGTCGGACGACACGCTAGCAGAGAGGTGGTCGCTATGCACTTTGGAGCGCATTATCTGCCTGCCTATGTGCCGGAGCTCGATGGGACACCGTCGGAGTTCTACGGAAAACTCTTCGCGCAGGCCGAGGTGCTGGATGACCTGGGCTTCGAACACCTCTGGGTGACCGAGCATCATTTTCACGAGTACGGTGGGATGATCCCTGACCCGCCGACGTTCCTGGCCGCGGTGGCTCGGGGAACCAAGCGCATCCACCTCGGCGTCGCGGTGAGTGTCATCCCTTTCCACAATCCATTGCAGCTCGCCGAGTCCTACGCCATGGTCGATGTGATCTCGAACGGGCGCCTCGAGCTGGGTCTCGGCAGGGGGACGACCCTTCCCGAGTTTGCAGAGTTTCGCGTCAGCCGCGATGACAGCCCGACCAGGCTCAAAGAGACTGGAGAGATTCTCCTTCAGGCGTGGTCCGGCGAGCCGGTGAATTTCGAAGGAGAGATCTATCAGTACTCGAACGTACGGGTCCTTCCCAGGCCGGTGCAGCAACCGCCGCGCGTCTGGGTGGGCGCCTCGCGGACGGACGGCACGTTTCGCTGGGCAGGTGAGATGGGCTTCCACCTGATGACGCTGCCTTACATGTACGGCGCCGAACACCTGACCCAGTCGGTCGCTGCCTACAAGGAGGGGCTCGCATCCGGCGGGCACGATTTCTCGAAGAAGGAATTCCTGGGAAAGTTCCACGTGTTCGTGGCCGATAGCCGTGCCGACGCCGAGCGGGCGGTACCATACCTCGCGAACTACGGCGCTCTGTCCAGCGTTCGATCGCCGCAGGGAAACACCCCGACCAGGCGCGCAAAGTCGCTCGAGGACTCGGTCGCCAAGGGTGAGATCATCGTAGGCGATCCGGATACCTGCATCGACATCATCAAATACTGGCAGGATACGTTCGGGATTACCACGATTACGGGCACCTTCTTCTTCGGTGGCATGCCGCAGGACATGGCGATAAAGAACATCCAGATGTTCGCCAAAGAGGTCATGCCGGCTTTTGCCACGGCTGGGGTGGCCGGCTAGGGCCAATACCGTTCACTTTGCGTCCCGACCGCGGGAAGGAGGCTGTTGGGGGTGGTTTCGGCCGCAATGCGCAGAGTCAACGCCAGGTCGCCAGGCACGAATCGAGAAAAAGGGTAGGTGACAACCGTGACGGCCGTGACAACCCTCAGCAAGCCTCTCCGTCTGGACCCCAAAGGAAAGAGCGGATTATGCTCGGCCAAGCCACCATTGCCGCCAAAGTGAACGGTATTGCGGCTAGGGCGGAGCTTCCGGTGGCTCGCTTACGTGGCTATCTTTTTGACGGCCGCTTCGACGCGGCGCGGTGCTTCTTCTGTGGCACGCTCGCGGCGAGTTCGGCTGCGTAGCGCTTGAGGTCTTCGCCGACCAGCGGGTCCGCGAGGAGTGGGTCCAGCCACTCACTTCGTTCATCGCGCCGTGCCAGGTCCGCCAGGAGCCTCCGGCTTTGATCCGCCTCGCCCGCAAGCGCGTGTGCAACGGCGAGCGTGAAGAAGTCAGCCGGCGCCGGCGCGACCTCAGCAGCTCTTGCCGCGAGGCGCAGCGCACGGCGAGCCATCTCCGGATTCGCTGACCTGATGCTCGATTCCAACAACGGGAGTGCCGCCGTGTATGGGATCACTGCCTGGCCGCCCGCTGCGTCGAGCGCGCGCACAAAGACTTCGGCCCCCTGGAGCGCGGCCTCGTCTGCCTCTGCGCCGCTCGCGGACGCCCGGAGCCGGCGTGCGAGGCCGAACAGGGTGGCGCCCCAGTTGTAG